>JAZOSJ010000084.1:0-23844 GCA_045657045.1 Alistipes sp. | reverse complement strand
AGCTTACCCTTACCCATAGTGTCGTCAATCTCCACATTTAGGCGCTGGCAAGCCTCACGAAGCTGCTCCTCCGACTGGCCTGTGATATCGTAGCCTGTCTTCTCCTTGATGGCGTCGGTCATAGTTACGCGACGGAATGGTGCCTTGAACGAGATAGTCTTGCCATCGAGAACAACATCTGTAGTGCCATTTACTGCCATAGCTACACGCTCAAGCATCTGCTCCGTAAACTCCTGCATCCAGATATAATCCTTGTATGCAACGTAGATCTCCATACATGTGAACTCTGGGTTGTGAGTGCGGTCCATACCCTCGTTGCGGAAGTTCTTACCGAACTCGTACACGCCATCGAAGCCACCCACGATAAGGCGCTTCAAATATAGCTCAGTAGCTATTCGCATATAGAAGTCGATATCGAGAGCGTTGTGGTGCGTGATAAATGGACGCGCTGCAGCACCACCAGGGATAGGCTGCAAAATAGGTGTCTCCACCTCAAGGTAGCCACGCTCGTTGAAGAAATCGCGCATAGTCTGCATGATCTTCGCACGCTTCACGAAAGTATCCTTAACGTGTGGGTTAACCACAAGGTCGAGGTAACGCTGACGATAGCGCACCTCAGGATCTGTCAAAGCATCGAAGGTCTGACCATCCTTCTGCTTCACAACAGGCAATGGACGCACCGACTTCGAGAGCACGGTAAACTTCTGGCAGTGTACCGACAACTCACCAGTGTTGGTGTGGAATGCAAAACCCTCCACGCCGATGAAGTCACCGATATCAAGAAGCTTCTTGAATACGGTGTTGTATAGTGTTGGGTCGCCCTCAGGACAGATATCGTCACGACGGATATATACCTGAATACGACCTGTTGCATCCTGCAACTCAAAGAATGATGCCGAGCCCATAATACGGCGACTCATAATACGACCAGCGATAGATACCTGCTGGAAGTTGCCCTTCTCAGGGTCGAACTGCTCGGCAATCTCGCGTGCTGAGGCATTCACCTCGAAACGAGCTGCTGGGTATGGGTTGATACCAAGCTCGCGCAACGCCTTGAGCGACTGACGACGCAATACCTCCTGTTCACTAAGTTCAATACTCATAATATCTCTTTGTTAAATTTAGATTCTAAACCGCAAAGGTACGAATAATTTTTGAAATATGCGCAAATGTACCTATGTAATAATAGAAAATGGAGTTTATGGGGATTCTTTTATTTTACCCCAGTTCCACCGCTCTCCCATTCCAGATACCTCCTTAGCAACCCCCATAAGGCAGACCTTTTAGTCATCACAATGAAATTTATCCATAAAACGAGCCATTATTCAGAAAGTTTATATATCTTTGTATGATTGTATATTTATAGTTGAATTTAACGATAAACTAATAACATATAAAACTCCCTTTTTATGGAAAACAACAAGCTTCAGCGCGCAGCGGACAATATCCGTATCTTGGCAGCTTCAATGGTTGAGAAGGCAAAGTCGGGACACCCTGGTGGTGCTATGGGTGGCGCAGATTTTATCAATGTGCTCTACACAGAGTTCTTGCGCTACGACCCAGACAATATGGCATACCCACACCGTGACCGTATGTTCCTCGATCCAGGTCATATGTGACCTATGCTCTATGCGGTGCTATCGTTGGCTGGTAACTACACAACCGAGGATTTGCAGTCGTTGCGTCAGTGGGGTAGTGTCACACCTGGCCACCCTGAGGTAGATGTTATGCGTGGTGTGGAGAACACCTCTGGTCCTCTTGGTCAGGGTCACGCTATGGCTCTCGGTGCTGCTATCGCGGAGCGTTTTATGGTTGCTCGCTTTGGTGAGTGGATGGCACACAAGACATACGCCTTTATCTCTGATGGTGCTGTTCAGGAGGAGATTTCTCAGGGTGTAGGTCGTGTTGCAGGTCACCTCGGCTTGTCGAACTTCATTATGTACTACGACTCGAACAACGTTCAGCTATCAACAAAGTGCGACGAGGTTGACACTGAGGATATCGAGATGAAATATAGAGCTTGGAACTGGAATGTAATCACTGTAAATGGTCAGTCTATCGACGAGATTCGTGCCGCTTTGAAGGCTGCAAATGCCGAGACTGAGCGTCCAACGCTTATCATCGGTAAGACTATTATGGGTTATGGTGCTCGTAAGGCTGATGGCTCATCATTCGAGAATATGGTATCTACACACGGTCAGCCACTTACAGCTGCAGGTGCCGATATCGCTGCTACAATCAAGAACCTCGGTGGTAACCCTGAGGAGCCATTTGCAGTATTCGAGGAGTCTAAGGAGGTATATGCACAGCGTCGCGAAGAGTTGCGCGCTTGGGCTAAGCAGATGCAGGCTACAGAGGCTGAGTGGCGTAAGGCTAACCCAGCATTGGCAGAGAAGATGGATAACTTCTACTCAGGCAAGCTCCCAGAGATCGACTACTCAGCTATCAACATCAAGCCAGACGATGCAACACGTTCAGCATCAGCAGCTATGCTTGGATATTTCGCCGAGCATGTAGAGAATATGGTGGTATCATCTGCCGACCTCTCGAACTCAGATAAGACCGACGGTTTCTTGAAGAAGACTAAGGCTTTCACTAAGGGTGATTTCAGTGGTAACTTCTTCCAGGCAGGTGTTGCCGAGCTTACTATGGCTTGCGTGATGAATGGTATGGCACTTCACGGCGGTATCATCCCTGCGTGTGGTACATTCTTCGTATTCTCAGACTATATGAAGCCAGCAGTACGCCTATCTGCCCTTATGGAGAAGAAGGTTATTTACATCTGGACACACGACTCATTCCGCGTTGGCGAGGATGGTCCTACCCACGAGCCTGTTGAGCACGAGGCACAGATTCGCCTTTTGGAGCACCTACGCAACCACTCTGGCGAGCGCTCAATGCTTGTTCTCCGCCCAGCAGATGCTGAGGAGACCGTGGCTTCGTGGAAGATGGCTATGGAGGAGAAGCGCCCTGTGGCCCTTATCCTATCGCGTCAGAATATCAAGTCTTTGCCAGCAGTTAGTGGCGAGTCACGCCGCGTAGAGGCTATGAAGGCTGAGAAGGGTGGCTACGTAGTATTGGAGAACAAGGAGGCAAAGGTCACAATGATTGCTACCGGCTCGGAGGTATCTACACTTATCGAGGGTGCTGAGCTCTTGGCTGCTGAGGGCATCGCAACACGCGTTGTCTCTATCCCATCAGAGGGCTTGTTCCGCGACCAGTCGAAGGAGTACCAGGCAGAGGTACTTGGCAACCTTCCACGCTACGGTATGACCTCAGGCTTGTCAGTAAACCTTCGCGGTCTTGTAGGCGAGGAGGGCTTTATCCACGGCTTCGACCACTTTGGCTACTCAGCTCCATTCAAGGTGTTGGATGAGAAGTTTGGCTATAATGGTGCAACCGTTGCTGCCGAGGTAAAAGCAATGCTATAATTTCTTGTGATAAGGGGTCATTCTCGACCTCTCAATCCAAAGCCCGAATGGGAAATACGTCAAGTATGTCCCATCCGGGCTTTCTCTTTATCGAGGCCAAGCCTGACCCCTTCTGACAAGAAATTCGGTTGTGGGGTTAGGTTGTGTTATGAGTTCAGATGAGTTCAGATGAGTTCAGATGAGTTCAGATGAGTTCAGATGAGTTACAATAAATTTCATAGTAACTCATAGTAACTCATAGTAACCCATAGTAACTCATAGCAACTCATAGTAACCCATAGTAACCCATTTGACTGCGCCCTTTGGTATTAGTCGCCACTACCACACAATCGGCTCTTTACCAATACTTTGCAGATAGTCGTTAGCCTTCGAGAAGTGCTTACAACCAAAGAAACCACGGTAAGAAGATAGTGGCGATGGGTGTACCGAATGGAGAATAAGGTTTCGCTGTGGATTGGCGATAGCACCCTTGCGCTGTGCATAGCTACCCCAGAGCATATAGACAACACCCTCCTTACGCTCAGCGATAGCGCGCACCACAGCATCGGTAAACCTCTCCCAGCCACGACCAGCGTGCGAGGCTGCATTATGTGCCTTAACCGTAAGCACCGAGTTAAGAAGCAAGACACCCTGCTCTGCCCAGCGGTCAAGTTCGCCAGAGGTGGGTATTGGAGTACCTACATCGTCGTATACCTCCTTAAAGATATTCTTCAACGATGGCGGAAATAGCACGCCCTCATTTACCGAGAAGCACAAGCCATTAGCCTGACCATCACCATGATACGGGTCTTGGCCAATAATCACCACCTTAACCTTATCAAAGGGGCATTTATCAAAAGCACGGAATATATTTCGCCCCGCAGGGAATACCTGCGATGTGGCATACTCCTGTTTTACAAAGCTTATCAGCTCCTCGAAATAGGGCTTCGAGAACTCTTCGCCTATCACAGCTTTCCAATCCTCAGCTATGCGTACTTCTGCCATAGAAAAAACTTTTTAATTGGTAACTATTGCGAAGATAGGATATTTGGCGTAATTTTGCAAAAATAAAGGCTTAAAACTATGATTCGCACACTTTCAACTATCGCAGCATTTCTGCTAACCATCAGCGCTGCATCGGCGCAGGAGGTAAAAAATATCATCTACCTTATCGGCGACGGTATGGGTCTTAGTTCTGTCACTATGATGCAGGTGGAGAATGGCTACAACCCTACTATTTTCGACTCAGCAGAGAACGTCGCACTACAAAAGACCTACTCGGCAGATAACCGCGTTACCGACTCGGCAGCCTCAGGTACAGCCCTCGCAACGGGCTTCAAAACAAATAACACCTTCGTAGGTTGCACCCCAGATGGCGTGGCGGTAGAGTCGTTGATGGACGTAGCTAAGGCTCAGGACAAGGCTACGGGCGTTGTAGTAACAACATACCTGCAACACGCCACCCCAGCAGCCTTCTATGCCCACACCGAGAGCCGACACAACTACCATACTATCACCGAGCAGCTTGTTGCGAGCAGACTTGATGTAGCCATTGGCGGCGGTATGGGTTTCTTCAAAGAGGTTTATAATGAGCAGGTTGCAGATGTGGTTAAGAGCTTTGGCTTCGACCTTGTAGAGGAGTTCTCG
The DNA here is from genome assembly GCA_045657045.1 of Alistipes sp. Lineage (GTDB taxonomy): Bacteria > Bacteroidota > Bacteroidia > Bacteroidales > Rikenellaceae > Alistipes. The sequence continues at coordinate 18,787 of JAZOSJ010000084.1, read as the reverse complement.
GCGTTGGAGAACCAGAGTGGCAATAGCCGCACATTAGCACTACTCGCTGATTGGGAGGTGGGCTCAAACTCTGGAAGCTATCTTGCCGATGCCACACGCGAGGCGCTACGTCTTTTGGAGCATCGTGGCAAAGACAACGGTTTTGTGCTTATGGTCGAGGGCTCGCTAATTGACGGTATGGGGCACGCCAATAATGCCGCGGCACAGCAGATTGAGATGCAGGGCTTTATGGGGGCTATTGAGGTAGCGGTGGAGTACGCAAAGAGCCACGAGGGCACACTTGTTGTTGTCACTGCCGACCACGAGACAGGTGGTCTTAGCATCGTAAGCGCCGATGCCAATTTCAACCTCTCGGAGCAGGGCGTAGAGTACCGCTGGACAACAAACGGTCACTCTGGCGCGATGATTCCTATCTACCTCTACGGCACAGCGCACGAGTCGATTAACGGCGTTGTGGAGAATACCGATATTGCAAAAATATTAAAGGGCTTAATTAAATAAGCCCTAAATGTTCGATTAAGATTTTAATACCCAAGCATATAAGAACTGCGCCTCCAAGGATACCAGCTTTGGAGCCCACCTTTGCGCCAAATCTATTACCTATCGACACGCCAGCGGCAGAGAGGGCAAAGGTGACAAGACCAATCACCGCAGCGGCAACCCATATATCGACATGGAGGAATGCCATAGACACACCCACTGTAAGGGCATCAATGCTTGTTGCAATGGCCATCACAAACATCTTGCGGAAGCCAAAATCCGAGTCGTGACCCTCATCATCGCCCGAGAGGGTCTCACGAATCATATTTAGACCTATAAGCGCCAACAGACCGAAGGCTAACCAATGGTCTACGCGCTCTACGACGTGTGCCAAGCTACAACCGAGGAAGTAGCCAATAATCGGCATAAGGGCTTGGAAGCCACCAAACCACAAGCCCGCACTCAGGGCGTGGCGTGGTAGCACCCTCTTCACCGAAAGCCCCTTGCCCACGGAGACTGCAAAGGCATCCATCGCCAAGCTTACGCCTATAAGAAACAGTTCTATAAACTTCATCGGCCCGATGTATTAGATATTAGCAAACGCTCTTAGCTGCGCAATCTCCTGAGCCCAACGCTCCTCATCGGGAGTTTCAAGGATAAGTGGAATGTTGTCAAAGCGTGGGTCGCTGGCTATATATTTGAAGCACTCGATACCAATCTCGCCCTCGCCCATAGGTGAGTGGCGGTCGATACGGCTACCCAGAGGGCGCATAGCATCGTTGAGGTGCATACCGCGCAAATATTTGAAGCCTATGATGCGGTCAAACTCGGCAAACGTAGCATCGCACGCCTCCTTAGTGCGTAGGTCATAGCCCGCAGCAAAGGAGTGGCAAGTATCAAGACATACACCCACGCGACTCTTATCCTCCACGCGGTCGATGATATAGGCAAGATGTTCGAACTTATAGCCGAGGTTCGAGCCCTGACCCGCAGTGTTCTCCAACACTGCTGTGACGCCCTTAGTGCGCTCCAACGCCATATTTATAGACTCGGCAATACGGTCCAACGAACCCTCTTCGCTGATACGCTTAAGGTGGCTTCCAGGGTGAAAGTTGAGGCGGTCAAGACCGAGTAGCTCGCAGCGCTGCATCTCCTCGAAGAATGACTCTCGTGACTTTTGCAGACCATCCTCGTCTGGATGTCCGAGGTTGATAAGATAGCTGTCGTGTGGCAATATCTGCGCCGCGCTAAATCCCGCCTCTGCCATCGCCGCCTTGAAGATTGCTATCTGCTCTGGGCTAAGCGCTGGTGCTATCCACTGTCGCTGATTCTTTGTAAATAGGGCAAATGCCGTCGCCCCAATATCTTTTGCATTTTTGACAGCGTTCTCAACGCCGCCTGATGCGCTTACATGTGCTCCAAAATATTTCATATTTATCTCTGCTCAATAGTTAAACTTCAATCACAAAGATACAAATAATTTTCGATTTTTTAGGTATTGAGAATCAAAAATAATTCGTACATTTGTGGAAACTTATTACAAAATAATAACCCCTATATTATGAAGAGATTATTGATTGCTTTAATGGCGATGGTGGCATATTGTGGCACGCTTTCAGCACAGGTTTCAATATATGATGTTGTCACTGAGAGTAGCATGAAGGAGTTTGAAAACGACCTCAAATATCAAGCCGTAGATGCGGCATACTTTTCGGATGCCGCGTATCGTGCCGAGCGACGTGCCCTGCGTAAGGAGCGCAACACTATCGACTTCACCTCTAATCTCCACGGCTCGTCAACAGCATTTAACGACGCATGGCAGGCGGCAGGAGATAATACAATCACCCTCCTTGCCAACGCCAACTTCCTGCACACCTATAAGCGCGACCGCTTCTCGCTTACAAATACCGCTTCGGCTAAGTTTGGCTACAACCGTATGATGATGGAGTTGGATGGCACGCAGAGCAACGTCTGGTTTAAGAATGTTGACGAGATTTCGCTCTCCACAGCGCCACAATGGGCCATGGTTAAGGATTGGACCTATGGTGCCAACATCAAGTTCCGTACACAGTTTGCCCCAGGCTATGCTGCTCGTGGCGACAAGGAGCGCAACCACCCTCGCGTGTCAAACTTTATGACCCCAGGATATTTGGATGCCTCAGTCGGTTTCACCTACATCCTGCCATCCAAGAGCTTTCCATTGAAGGTCAACCTCGCGCCTGTGGCGATGAGTACAACATACCGCCATGACCCCGAGACTCAGAAACTTGATGGCGAGGAGCCTGTAGATATGAACTACGGTGTGCCTAAGGGAGATCGCGCAAAATATGAGGGAGGTCTCTCTGTGCAGCTGGACTTCGACCGCACATGGGGCGAGAATGGCTGGTTGCGCTACCGCACTACGGCATACTCCTTCTATGGCTGGGTTACAAGCATCTACTCTGGCGATAAGATTGCCCCAACCCTCCGCTGGGAGAACACCTTTGACATCAAGGCCAACAAGTATTTCTCGACACAGATATACTTCCAGTTATACTACAACAAGGCAGAGGTCGACAAGTTGCAGTTATCTTCGATGTTGAGCGTAGGTCTTACATATCGATTTAAGAATAAATAATCACAATAATGAGACAGAGCAAAAAGAGATATATTATACGTCTTGCCACGGTGGCAGCAATCATATTATGCACCATCGTGAGTAGCTATATGATAGGTCGTATCGTTGAGCGCCATCGTGTTCAGCACGTTATCGACTATATGTCGACCAACGTTGGCGAGTACGAAAAGAGCCTGAAGCAGGTGACCAAGGAGATGGCGGCAATGGAGAAGGTTATGTCGGGTGGCGATAAGCTTATGCAGACAATCCTCACCGTGCGCAACAACTATGTCGACCCTATCGAGCTTGACACCATCTATGAGAAGGCTATTCCGAAGCTCCTCTCTGAGCTTGACCCACACTCTGAGTATATCCCAGCCAAGATGTTCGATGCAGTGAACGAGTCGTTGGAGGGTGAGTTCGACGGCATCGGCATCGTCTTTAATGCGATGACAGATACCATCACGGTGCTTAACGTAATCCCACAAGGTCCTTCGGACAAAGCGGGAGTACACGCTGGCGACCGTGTTATCCGCATCGACGGCAACAATGTTGCGGGTCAGGGCATTAGTCAAGACTCTATGGTACGCCTTATGCGTGGCCCGCGTGGCTCAAAGGTTAAGCTCTCGGTTAAGCGCCCTGCGATTGAGGAGTTGGTAGATATAAACATCACACGCGCCGCTATCGAGGTGCACAGCGTTACAGCCGCCTTTATGCTCGACAAGAGCGCCGGCATCGGTTACTTGCGTCTTGCGCAGTTCTCTCGCACATCGTATGCCGAGATTTGCAAGGCTATGGAGCGCCTTAAAGCCGAGGGTATGGAGTCTATTATCGTCGACCTCCGAGGCAATGGCGGAGGCTTCCTCGACCAGGTTGTAAGCATCCTCAACGAGTTCCTCGACCGCGGCAAACTGATTGTCTACACCGAGGATCGCCACGGCAGACGCATTAGCGAGCACTCCGACGGCACGGGTCGCTATACCGACACTAAGATAGCTGTCCTTGTGGACGAGCTAAGTGCCTCATCGAGCGAGATTTTGGCGGGTGCAATACAGGATAACGACCGCGGTTTGATTATTGGTCGCCGCACCTTCGGTAAGGGTCTTGTTCAGGCGCAGTTGCCATTTAGCGATGGCTCGGCAATGCGCCTTACCGTAGCACGCTACTACATACCTTCGGGTCGCTCGATACAGCGCCCATACACCAATGGCGATGAGATGGCATACCGCATGGACTTGGTAAACCGCATCAACCACCACGAGCTCTTCTCGCAGGACTCTATCCATCTGGATAAAAGCAAAGAGTATTACACCTCGGCAGGCCGTGTGGTATACGGTGGCGGTGGCGTTATGCCCGACATCTTTATCCCTGTCGACACAACGAAGGTCTCGGACTTCTATAATAAGGTCTGGGATGCCAATATCCTCTACCGCTACACCCTCGATTTTGCCGACCGCAACCGCGCAAAACTCGACAATGTCACAACGCTCGACCAGCTCGATGCCGTACTCGATGACAAGGTGCTTATCAAGGAGTTCTTGGCGTATGCCGAGCGCAACGGCGTAACGGCTACGGCTGCCGACCTCGATATTTCGCGCAAGGTGCTACTCACGCAGATACGCGCCTACATCGGTCGCAATGCCCTCGGTGACGAGTCGGGCTATTATTACAATATCTACCCTATCGATGATGTTATGCTGCGTGCTGTTAAGGAGTTGCGCGCAGGAGGATTAAAACTATAATAATAGGATGAATCGACTTTTAGGAACACTCTTTGCGCTTGCCACTCTGGGTGCAATCGCCTTTGCAATACTCAACCATGGCAACTACACCTCGATGCTATCAGCTCGCAATATCGAGCCCGCAGAGGTTGTGGATGTAGAGCCACTTATCGTAGACGAGGAGCCAATTTACGAGGATGCAATGCCCGTAGATAGCCTTATAAACGAGCCTACCCCAGAGCCAATAGAGTAAATATCGGTGGTATTGATTTTTGTGCTACTTCCCCCAAATAGCGGTGGAAGTAGCACTCTTTTGTTTCGTATAATGTGATGAGTATATACGAGTAAAACATATTTATCACTACAACAATCTAATATTAAAGATCGAAAAGTGAGAGCGAATATAATATTGGAACTGCCACAATATATTCATAACACAAGGGGTTGCCCGATAGTTCGAGCAACCCCTTGATTATTGTATCAGAGATTATTATCGTCCCAAAAACACTTTTGGACTCTGCATCGGCTTATAACCCCTTGCCTTAGCCTTAGCTTGTGGCTGAGCCATGCCCTCTTTCTCAATTGTGGCATTTGGTGTAAATGAAAATTCGGCTGTATAGTCTTCCATTGTATCACGGTTTGCTATACGCTTCTCGAAATAGTTATTCAACGATGTTATCACACCATTTTCATCATACGAGAAGACAAGGTTTGCGCTATTCTCATGCTCTGCATCTGATGAGCTCCAGAAACCGCAAACTTCATTAGTGGCTTCATTGTACCACCAAAAATAGCTATTAAACGTAAACGTATCTTCCCAATAATCTAAAACACCATTAAATGTTATCGTTCTATTCTCACGATCAATAACACCATTGTAAGTATAATCTAGATATGGTTCAAGCACCATCTTAACTTTGCCCTCTTCCTTTCCACCTAAAAGTCTAATTCTTAGAGATGTAGTATCGCCAAGCTCCTCATTATACTCCGAGATTTGATAGTATCCAAGGTCTAATCCTGTTACATTTGGCACGGTGTAATCTACGCGATAATACTTTGTCTTACCAAAGATTGATGTTACGCGCAAAATCATAGTTATATTTGAACCGCTCTCGACATTTGACTTGAAGAAACATACTCCTTCTTGCTTAATATAGTCTATCACTTCTGGGGCATCAGTTCCATAGTTATCCACCAACCCCTCATCGCTCAAACCACTTGCATCAATATCCTCCGTATACTCATACAAATAACGTATTGATTTTAACTGGTCACCATCTCCAATAATACGAAAAGCTGCCCAATATCCTGCTGGGAATTCCGCCTCATAATCACCCCCATACATATCAGTAACTGAACCCACCGCTACATCAACATCCACATCTGGGAAATCAGTAGTTAGTGTAAATGGATCGGTTGTATAATAGTTATAATTTCTGTCCCTATATTCAATAGACACCTCAGCTGTTGGATTCTCCTCATAATTGTAGTATTTCCAATAACCATTAATAATTAGGGTATTTGTATCAGTATATGAGATATCATTGTAACCTACATAATTGTCTGAGCATACTTCCCAATTATACAACCAATAGCCTCCTGTTACCTTATACTCAGCAGAGAAATAGAGATAGGTATAATCTGAATAAACCTCCATATCTGTATACTCATAACCAACAAACTCAAGTGATAGTGGCTCATCGTAGACAAACTCAACCTGACGATTATCATAAGTTATAATTGTTCCATCTACAAGACGAATATATGCTCCTACTTGACCATTTGTATAGGCTCTATACTGGTCATAATTTTTAGACATATAAGAGGCATAGACTGAAACCTTATCCGTTACTGTTGCACCCAAATTCTCAACAGGATAGTAGGTTACATATCTATCATAATAGTAGTCGTCGTCACCGGTCTTTACATAATAACCAAACTCCTCAACATTGTCTGCCGCAGTAATATCACCGCTAACACTTACCGAAACAGGGAAGTGGAAATAGCTATCGTAATATGCAACATCTTCTGCCACCTCGAAATCAAGCTGAAGATTTACCGACATCATCTCGTATGGAAGAATGGTGTACTCATACCAATAATTCGACTCCTTGTAATCCCTAACTACGTCAGGATTCACATAGATAGCAGTAGTTGTGTTAAAACTACCATCCTGCTTTGGAGGATACATCGAAAGCATCTTAACAGCAGATAGATTTGAACAACCTGTAAATGCGTCATAACCAATATTTTTAACCTTGGCAGGAATAACCAAAGCCTTCATTGACGTACCATCAATTACCTCACCTTCAAGACCACTATTTTGGAATGCGTAAGAACCGATCTGTTCAAGGTTTAATGGCAACTCTGTATTCTTTAGATCAGAACATCCTCTAAATGCACTACCACCAATATATGTAATATTATCATGGAGAGTAACAGATGCCAAATCTACACAACCCTCGAAGACATTATTATATATCCTTGTTACTGACTCTGGGATAGTAACAGATGTCAAACCAGAATATGCAAAAGCTGATTCTCCCAAACAAGAATACCCATCATCATAATCTTCATCATAACTATTTGATAAATGGCTAAGATCGAATGATGTCAACATACTACATTCGCGAAATGCGCCACTAGCAATCTTCTTGATTGGCGTTTTAATATTGATCGTAGATAGTTGCTCACATCCACTAAAACAGCCGTATGGTATTACATCAATACCCTCAGGAATAGTGATAGTTGTAAGAGAAACACAATTTTCAAAGCAATAGCTTGGTAGCTCCTCAAGGGTTGATGGTAGTATCACACTCTCCAATGACGAGCATCCTGCAAACCACGAATATCCATAATCATCGTAGTAATCACCATCTGGTCTATACTTTACACCCTCTGGAATAACAATAGACTTTAGAGTCTGACAATTCTGGAAAGCGTATGAACCAATGTATGTTATGCTCTCTGGCAACTTTACAGACTCCAAAAGCGTACATTCCGCAAACATCTCACTAGGAATAGATGTAACAGATGTAAAATACTCAAACTCGTTAAACGATACAATCTTCTTCTCAAGGAGGAATAGATCCTTGACATCAGTTACGGTAGCAATCTCCTCGTAGGTAAGCTTACCATCGAGATTGGCATCATAACGAGCCACACATAGAGCCTCGACACGAGGATCCTCAAAGACAACAGCCTCGCCAGCATTGCTTGAACGCTGAACAATAACAAATGACTCACCTCGCTGACCAAGCTCATTAACGAGTGCGATATTTGCAGATCGGAACTTATCACCTGTATTGGCAGCTACGTCGAATGTTAGCACATCCTCGCGCATCTCTGCACGTGTAGTAGGGTTGTAGCTAATCCAAGACTTAGCCTTATCTGGGATAACAATCTCGAATGTGCCAGCAGCGATATTGGTGTTAATAGTAACATTTACAGAGCCTGCAACAGCATCTGTAACATAGGCATCCTCAACAGACTTCAATACACCCTCGCTGAAATTCAACGCCTTGGTCACCTGATTTCCTGTTGAATCTGACACCATAACAAGCACATACAAGAAACCATTGTAGTAATCTTCATATGTAGCATCGCCAAAGTACTCTTCATCAATCAACTTATCTCGATATGCCTCATCCTCGTCATCAAAAAAATCTGGCATAACATAGTAGATATAGCCGTGGGTATCATCAATAGGGTTTACAAGAGACAAATCTTCGTCAAAACTCATTGCACGCACAAAAGTTCTACCCTTAGCACCTGTAATTGTGTACTCTATCTTGATTGTTGTGCCTGGTACTACTGCTACACCCTGCTCAACATTAAAGGCAATGTCAAATGATGTTGCAACAGATGTTGGAAGCTTAAATGAATCGCCATCTGTAAGAACAAAGTGAATATAGCCGTCCTTCTCGTAGACATCAGCAAAGATAGAGCTGCCACCACCGCCATCAGCAGTAGCTCTGCCAAGTTCCTTCCATGTTGCGCCATTATCGTATGACACCTGCCAAAAACCACCCTCGATGCGAAGCTGTGGTGTCACGCCATCCTTACCAGGAGTACCCGCAGCACCAGTATCTCCTGGGACACCCTGCGAACCTTCAGCACCCTCAGCCGACACCTTATCGCCATTAGCATCAAGAATCCACTCACCATCCAATGTCCAATAATAGTGATTGTCAACATCTTTCTTAATACCAATCATTGGGATATAGCTACCATCGCCATTGATACCATCTTTGCCGTCTTCGCCGTCTTCGCCATCCTTACCATCGCTACCGTCCTTACCATTATAAATAGTAATAGGCGCCGACTTGGTAAACGTAATAGTGTAGCCAACAGTCTTACCATTCTCAGTGATAGGAGTCACCGAAACAATCGAATCGCTCTCCTTCATCGCACCAACAAGTTTCGAGAGGGCATCAATGTTTGAATTTGCCTCCTTGCACAACTCCTCAAGAGCAGCAAGACGACTGTCATGCTCGGTGAGTTTGTCCCACACCAAAGAATCATCGTAGCTATTGCAGGAAGCTACAATAATTGCTATTGCCGCAGCAATAAATGTAGATAATTTTCTCATAATAGTTTATATTAAAGTTAATAAATGTTTTGTCAGAACAATAGCTAATTGGGGGAACTTGGTGTTCGAAGAAAATCTGGAACAGCCACACACATAAAACGCCCTCACAAATTGTCCAATAGCTCCACAAAAATAAGCAATAATTGCTGACAACACAACACTTTGCAACTATTTCTCGAATAATTATGCAAACACGAGGGGTTGCCCGATAGTTCGAGCAACCCCAGACCAACTTAACTATACGCCACAATGGGCAGAGATAATCTATTTCTTTGGTACTGACGCAGCCTTTACCTTGAAGAAGTTCATCGACGAGCTGGCATCCAAAAGGCGGTAGTCGTAGATATTGCCCCAGCTGGCTGGGCGATCCTTAATCTCGCAGTCCTCCTCGGTATCGTTGACCACATAATTGCGAATCAAGTTATGCCAGCCATTAATACGCTCAATAGAGCGAGTATAATAGAATAGGTCGTTGGCAGGATCGCAAAGTTCGTTAAGAGCCTCAACATATATCTTGCGATACTCCTCGAACTGCAAAACTTTACCAATCAACGGATTGCGATTTGTATCTCCCCAATTAAGCGGATTCTGACGACCCGAGTCGCTGATAACACCGCAATTTAGCGACGTACCAAGCGTATTGTCGTAGTCGAACGGTATAAAGAAGAACTTATAGTCGCTCTTATCCGACGTGTTGAAGTAGATGTAGTAATTGTTATTGTTATTCCAATAGTCATCCCACATACCCACAATAACATTTACTGCATAGGTACGTAGTAGCAACTCCACATCGCAGACCTTAGAGATCCAATTGCGGAACTCCTCGCCTTTAAGCTGCGTGAGGTTGCGACTGAACTCTATAAGCTGAGCCTTGGCAATCTCATAATTCTCGATATTAGACTTTAGCTCGTAGGCATAGTTCGCACCCGAGTCATCGTCGTAGAAAATCGAGCTATTGTGAATATTGTTGTAGTTTAAGTCCGCACCTGAGCTACACTTCCACAGGTTATGCTTGTGGTCGCCAAAGAGCTCCTTACGACGTTTAACGAACTTATCATCAACAGCCTCAATCATCTCATACACACCATAGTAGGCAGGCTGAGAATCGCCCTCAACATGTATCCACAAACGGCAGTATGAGCTATACGCCGCAGTCCAAATGCCAAAGCGACGGAAGAGGTCGTAGCAGTACAACTCACGGCAGTAGGCTCTGTCGTCCTTATGCCATTTTAGATAGAATTTACGCATATTGCGCAACTCGTGATCATCGTCCTTCTGGTACTTACGCAGATTTAGCATAAAGTGGCAGTGGTGCCAATCGGCATTATTACGCTTATGCATCTCTCCACCATTACCCTCTGGGCGACGACGCGAGGTATTACCTCTTAGGCGAAGTCCTGCATCGGCATAGCTAAACTTCTCGCCCTTGGTCTGAATCTCTGCATCACAATGGATATAGTGAGTAGTCTGGCTATCATAGTCATACTCCTGAAGCAACTCATTCCACTGCGCCTCGGTAACGCTAATGCGAATCTCTGGCAATGCCGCCATATCGAAGACCCACTCCAAATCGCTGGTATCCCACGAAACGTAAGGCGGTGTAATATCGTCATCTGGCTCTGTTGGTTCATCACCAGGCTCTGTTGGCTTGTCTTCTGGCTCGGTTGGCTCATCCTCTGGCTTATTGGCATCATCGCCCCCAATAGGCTTCTCAATCCAGCTACCGCCACCAGATGTATTATCCAACTCACCCAAAACATCACTCTCATCACAAGCCACAAGTGCAAACACTGCAAAGAGTGCAATGAAGAGTGCGCGGAGATTAAATCTATTCATACGTTTAATTCTTAATACCTCTTATTAATAAGCACGCACAAGGCTACGAAGAGGCAGCCCTGTGCTTGCAAAATATTACTATAATTCCAATTACTCTATCTCTGTCTCTGCGCCAATAATTATGTCGCGATACTCGCCCCAGGCCTCATCCGTCTGATAGCCTATGACTGAATCGAATGGCACATAAATTTTAAGATTTTTTGCACAGCCATTAAAGACGTCGCTACCCAATGTTGGAGGCACCACAGCCAGGCTATATACCATATTTAGCTTGCCACAGCCGTCGAAGACCTTATCATCAATCTTCAACACACCCTCGCCCATAATAGCCGTCGCGAGTGTTGTACAACCTGCAAATGCTGACGCGCCAAGACGTGTCATTGTGTCAGGCATAATAATATATCTAAGATTTGTACAACCTGCACAAGCCCCCTTATCGATGGTTGCAAGCTGTGAGCCCTCGCCGAATCCAATCTCCATGATTCCAACACAACCATTAAACGCTGATTCAGCAATGGTTATAACACTATCTGGAATATTAACACTCTGCAACTTCACACAACCCTTAAACGCCTTACTACCAATAATATTTAGTTGTGCCTCAGTGCTATATGTCACAGCAGACAACGCGCTACAATTCTCAAATGCCGATGCTCCGATAGTAGCGATAGGTGCTGGAATAGCAATCGTAGCGAGTGACGAACAACCCGAGAAGGTAGACTCCATAATTTCAGTCATTGCATCCGAGAGCTCGACACTTACAATTGCACTGCAAGACTTAAACGCACTCTTACCCAAAGAGGTCACGCTCGCTGGCAATGTAACACTTGTCATAGCCTTACAACCCTCAAATGCACTATCACCGATAGCCTCAAGCGTAGCTGGAAGCTCGAAGTTACCAAGCGCCTTACAGTTCTTAAACACCTCTTTTCCAACCGTCACAACGTGGCTTGGAGCTACAAATGTTGAAAGCGCCGAACAACCCGAAAACGCCGAGTCGCTGATAGCGATAATGTTATCAGGAAGCACTACCGAGCTAATCGCAGTACAGTTAGCAAACACACCACTGCCTAAGATTGTTGTACTATCAGGAAGTACAACCTCCAAAAGCGAGCTACAGCCACTAAATGCAGAAATACCCAAATTCTCAATATTACTACCCCAATTGATGGTATTGATAGCGCTACAACCTGCAAAGGCGTAATCACCAATTGTAGTGACACCTGTACCAAGTGTGACGGTGCTAAACTTAGCACCATTGAAGAGACCCGCAGTTGCCGATTTTCCAGCCGCCACATCTATATTAAGCTTCAACTCACCTGTACAACCCTTAAAGGCAGATGCACCAATGCTCTCAACACTCGCAGGGATAACAAGCGTTTCAAGAGCCTTACATCCATCAAAGGCACTCTTGCCAATGCTCTTAACGCTCTCTGGCAACTCGATAGCCACAACCGAGCTACAACCATTAAATGCGCTCTCGCCGAGGCTCTCAACACCCAATCCGAACTCAACCGCTTTCAACTCCTTAGCACTATAGAATGCATAGTTACCAATAGTAGTAACCTCATCTGCAATAGCAACACTAGTAAATAAGCTTCCTGCGAATGGCGCTGTTGATGCTGTGGTATTTGCAATATTAGCATTTATAGCAAGCTCGCCACCACAACCGCTGAATGCTGATGCGCCGATGGTCTCGAGAGTTGCTGGCAATACTACACGAGCAACAGATGTACAACCAGCAAAGGCATTATTACCTATGCTCTCCAACTGCGAAGCCTCGCCAAAGACAACCTCTGTCATAGCACTACAACCGTTGAATGCGCTGTTGCTAATTGTAGTAATCGTGTCTGGGAGGGTCATATTTGTAAGGGCAGAGCAGTTGCTAAATGCACTCATATCAATCACCTCAACACCAGCTCCCAAGACAACGCTACTAAGCTTCGTACAATTTAGGAATGCACTCACAGGGATGACCGCGACTCCATCAGGAATAGTGATAGTGGTAAGGCTTGTACAACCACCAAAGATATTATTACCCAAGGTCTCAGCCATCTCTGGAAGATGAACAGATTTGAGATTATTACAACCATTGAATACGCTATTACCAAAGCTCTTAACTCCATCTGGGATGTCGATACTCTCGATACTTCTACATCTGCTAAAAGCCTCCTTGTCGATGCTCTCCAACTTTGAGCCCTCGGCAAATGTCACCTTTGAGATTCGAGTACCCTGGAACGCACCCACACCGATATGCTTAACACTCTGAGGTATTGCAACATCTTCAAGGGCAGTACAACCACTAAACGAGTAGTCGCCAATTCGCTCTACACAACCAGGAATAGCAATCTGCTTGATAGTAGAGCAATTCTTAAAGACATTATCACCCAACTTTGCGACAGCACCCAAGAATGTAATCTTACCATAACCATTTTCATAGTCATTGGCCATCATAATGCTGCCAAAGTTTGCGTTTTCACCCAATTCTATCTCCTTACCATCGGTTGTAACATACAAAATCTCATTATCCTGAGCCTGGTAAACCTCCAACAAGTGGTTACCACGCTGTGTAATTCTTATGCTCTTAGAGAAGCTATTCTTGACATCTGCAAAGGTTATGTCTACGCTACGGTCAAGCACACTTGCGTTGTAATGCACCATAAAGCGAACGGTGCTCTTCTCCATCTTAGCACGACGCTCCGCTGGTAGCTCCACCCAATCGCAATCCTCTGGGATATTCACCAAATATGCGAAGTTGCTCTCAAGTTCCACAACAAGCTCACCCTCCTTGCCATCAACAATATACTCCTCGTCAATATTCAAAGTACCATCATCACCCTTCTGGATAATTGTTAGCACAATCTCGCGCTCGTTATGCTTCACCACAACCTCGGCACGGCGCTCATAAATAGTCTCATTCTCTGTGAGGCTCAACACAAGGAGCTCCTTCGATGGGTTACCCTCAACATCAGCAACCGTAATCCAGTCACACTCCTCATCCACAACCACATCGTATACTACATTTGCAGCCACAGCAATCTCCAAAGTTGCGGCATCCAATGCCACGGTATACTCGGTTTGCTCGATTTCAAGATGCTTAGCCTCCTGCGTAACGGTAATCTCGCGGTTAATACCTGCACCGGTAAGTGTTATAACCTCCTCACGAGGCTCAAAGGCATCGTTCGCAGCAATAGTAAGCAATAGCTCACGCTCCTCAAGACCACGAGTCTCTGGTGTAAGTGCTATCCACTCGCAACCCTCAGGAATTATAACCTCGCAATCAATATTTGCCTGATAGCCAAGCGACACCTGACCACCATCTACACACGCCTCAATCTTATCACCATTAAGAACAACCTCATCCTTCTGTGCCTGATTTACGGTGTACTCCACAAATAGGGTCTCATCCTTAGCGCTTACAATCTGAATCGTTGCACTACGAGGGTCGAACGTCTCATTCGCCAAAACCTGCAACTCTACCGATGCATCTGACAACGAAGCCTGCTCAGGCACTCTTGCAATCCAACCTGCACCATCCTCAGAGATAACGAGATTCCAATCGACGTTTGTCTGGAAGTCAATTAGAATAACTCCTCCCTCAGAGCCTACCTCATAGCTATTTTGCTCGTTTGGCAAGATACCATCATTCTGCAACTGCTTAATAGTGTACACAGCATATATCTCGTCATTACCAGACATCACAACCATAATCTCAGCCTCACGCTCAGCGTATGTTGTGTTAGAATCTATCTGCAACATCGCAAACATTGGCTCCAAGGCTCTGGTTGGCTCAACGGTTACAGGGTGAATCCAGTCCACCTCCTCAGGAACAACAATCTCGCACATTACATTTGACTCAAACTCAATCTCCACAAGACCACCCGCCGCTGATACTGTAACCACACTATTCTCATCTGCAACAACAGCATCTCTCTGAGCCTGATTAATGGTGTACTCAACATAAAGTTGCTTGTTGTCAACACCCACAATCTGAATCTGAGCGCTACGTGCGCTATAATCCTCATTCTTCAAAACCTGCAACTCGATAGACTCATTTACCAAGGCGCGGGTATCAGTAATGTTTACAATCCAATCGACATCCTCTGGGATAACAACCTCCCAATCAACATTTGCCTGGAAGTCAATACTAATATTCGCACCATCAGAGCCGACATCGAAGGTGTTTTCATCGTCTGGAAGAATAGCATCCTTCTGTGCCTGAGAGACTGTGTACTCAGCATACACCTCCTCATTGCCCTCTATAACGACCTTGACCACTGTCTCACGCAAACTATAAGTTTTATTCTCAGCAATGTTAAGAGCAATCGTACAACTATCTAATGAGCGAGACACCACCTGCTCAATCCACTTAACGCTATCTGGGATAACCACCTTACATGGGTATGTAGCCTCAAACTTTATCTCAGCAACAGCACCCGCAGATGGAACCGAGATATGATTCTCGCCATCTGGGAAGATCACAGCCTTTGCCTTCTGTGAAACAGTAAACAAGTGCGACTCACCATTACCATACTCGAAGGTGAATACGGCCTCACGGCTGTCATATGTAAAATCTGCAACTGTAAAACCAATAGCAACACCCTCCTCGCTTGGCTCACCCTCGGTAATAGATGGCACACACCACTCACTACCCTCTGGACAATTCAACCTCCACGCCTGGTTAGTACGCACCTTAACCACAAAACTTCCACCATCAGGGCTGATAGTGACTCTGTCGTTGTCAAGCTCAAATAGCACAGCCTGAATCATATCACCGCTCTGGTGCGATGTACACGCTGCACACAAACTAAGTATCGCAATAATAGAGTAGGCGAATATCTTTTTCATAATTGTATGTGTTTTTTATTTAACTTCGTTTTGTGATAGATACTAAGTAACCACAAAGATACAAAACTTTTAGCGAGTTCGTGCAACTTTTCGCAATTATTTTCACCCACAACTCTATAAATAGAGTTTATAACCCAAATCTTAGCATATATGCTATAAACAAAAGGGGTGGCTAAAAAGTAATTTAGCCAACCCCTAACCTAAGAGAGCGAATAAAAAGATGTAGTTTTAGGCTTGCGAAGCCCGAAAAAGCGCAGTTTACTGAGCGTAAATGAGCATTTTGAGGGCAAGCGTAACGACAAAATACACTTTTTATTCACTCTCTCAAACATCTATCTACACACCACTACTTCTGAGGTATCGAGGAAGCCTTCACCTTAAAAAAGTTCATTGGTGAGTTGATATCAAGAATACGATAGTCGTGATTATTGCCCCACCAAGCAGGACGATCCTCAATCTGGCAATCCTCCTCTGTGTCGTTCTCGATGTAGGCCTCAATCATATCATGCCATCCCTGAATACGGGCGTGCGATGCCTCATAGTAGAACAAATCCTTCGATGGATCGCAAAGTTCATTTAGGGCATCAACATATATCTTACGATAATCCTCGAACTGCAAAATCTTAGCAATCAACGGACTACGGTCGCTATCACCCCATTCTAGCGGATTCTGTGTTCCAGAGTCGCCCTGAATACCGCAATTATGCGATGTACCAAGCGTATTGTCGTAGTCAAACGGTATTAGGAAGACCTTGTAGTTCTCCTTATCCGAAGAGTTAAAGTAGAGATAGTAGTTGTTAGCATTATTCCAATAGTCATCCCACATACCCACGACAACATTCACAGCGTAGGTGCGCAACAACAACTTTACATCACACACCGTAGCAATCCAATTATGAAACTCCTCACCCTGCAACTTCGTGAGCTTTTTGCTAAACTCCACAAGCTGAGCCTTTGCAGCCTCGAAATTCTCGGTATTTGTTTTAAGCTCGTATGTTCGATAAGCGCCCGAGTCATCATCCCAGCCTATGTTAGCATCCTTAATATCATTATAGTTCAGGGTAGCCGGAGAGACACACTTCCAGAGGTTGTGCTTGTGGTCGCCAAACATATCCTTACGACGCTTAACATACTTGTCATCAATCGCCTCAATCATCTCATACACACCATAATAGGCAGGTTTAGCATCGCCCTCGACGTGTATCCACAAACGACAGTATGAACTATACGCTGCGGTCCAAACGCCATAGCGACGGAAGAGGTCGTAGCAGTACAACTCTCGACAGTATGCAGCATCGTCCTTATGCCATTTCAAATAGAATTTACGCACATTACGCAACTCATGAGCATCGTCCTTTTGGAACTTGCGCAAGTTAAGCGTAAAGTGGCAATGCTGCCAATCGGCACTGTTTACTCTATGTGGCTCACCCCACTCACCACTCTCAGGACGACGACGCGAAGTATTACCTCTTAGACGCAAACCTGCATCCTCGAAAGTGTAGCTCTCACCCTTAGACTTAAACTCCGTATCGCAGTGAATGTAGTGATTCGTTCCAGCATCTTCATCGTACGCCATAAGCAGCTCATTCCACTGCTGCTCAGTGACGCTAATGCGAATCTCTGGCAACACATCCATATCAAAGACCCAAGCCAACTCGTCATGCGACCAAGAGCTGTTCGAGCCACCATTATTTGAGCCAGAAGTGCCCATAAAACCATCGCCGACACAACCCGCAAAGAGCATTGTCAGCGTGGCACATAATGCAAATAAGAGATTGTAGAGACTAACTTTTTTCATACCTAAACCGTTTATATCAGAGCACTTCGCCCCGTAGATAATAATTGGGACAAAGATACTAAACTTTTCTTAGTTCCGACACTATTAGCGACTATTTTTATAAATAGGTCTAAAATCTTATAACTCATCTCAATAACAATCTCCGCAAAGAGCAGTTTCGATAATATTATGGGATGTTCTATAAATTAGTATATCACGTTTAGTTTTTATTGGAATTTAGGAGTTTTATATTTCGGTCGCTTTTGAAATTATTTTGGTATCTTTCTTATTTTTACTCGGTTACAATGCTCGCATTGCGCCCTCATAAACAATAAGAAATCTACTCAAAATAATCATCAAAATCAACTCGACCTAATTTATAGAACCTCCCTTATAAGACAAAAATAGTGGCCACCTCGATAACGAGATAGCCACTAAATTAGTAAGAGTAGGACTTCGACTACTTCTCAACTGCGCGTGCTGCATAGGCGATGTTCAACGCCTCTGCCTTACGCAACTCCTGCTTAACAGCGGTAAGCTTACCTACTGTTGCACCCTCATCAACACGAAGGTTAACAACAATCTCGTTAGGACCTACGCCCTTAGTAACGGTTGTTGCTGAGATAAAGTCACGAATATCCTCAACCTCGCGAGTCTGGTCGTTGAGCTGAATCTTCAACGCATCCTCGCCCTTGGCAGCGCCAAGAGGTTTACCCATCCAAATGTTTACAAGATTTTTCTTGTCGAGCTCAGTGATCTCATTAGCCTCTGGCATCTGCACAGATACCAATGGATCTACCTCACGCATCGTTGTTGCTGCCATGAAGAAGAACAAAAGCATGAACACGATGTCAGGAAGTGACGAGGTCGACATTGCGGGCACTTCACGCTTGCCCTTTTTTGCCATTACTGCCATAATTACTTCTTTGTTTGATCGT
>JAZOSJ010000083.1:0-16321 GCA_045657045.1 Alistipes sp. | reverse complement strand
ACACGCGAGGATGGCACACGTCCTCTTCTTATTGCTGTAACTCAGCTTACATCTACCTCTGAGGAGCGTATGCAGAAGGAGTTGCTTATCGGCGCATCTATCAACGACACTATCGTTAAGTATGCCGAGAATGCTAAGGCTGCTGGCTTGGATGGTGTAGTATGTTCTCCATTGGAGGCTGCAATGGTTAAGGAGGCTTGTGGCAAGGAGTTTATGACCGTAACCCCAGGCGTTCGCTTCGCTGATGGCGACGTAGGCGACCAGGTACGTGTTACCACACCTGAGCGCGCTAAGGAGATTGGCTCGGACTTCATCGTTGTAGGTCGCCCTATCACCGCAGCAGATGACCCAGTGGCGGCATACGAGCGTTGTATGCGTGAGTTCGCAGAGTAACAATTATTGGTATAACTATTAATAAAGAGATATTATGGAGAAGAAGATAGCAAAAGACCTATTGTCAATCAGCGCAGTATTCCTACGCCCAGAGCAGCCATTTACTTGGGCAAGTGGCATTAAGAGCCCTATCTATTGCGACAACCGTCTTACACTCACAGCTCCCGAGGTGCGCAACCACGTGGAGGAGGGTTTGGCTGAGCTTATTCGCAAGCACTACCCTGAGGTAGAGGTGCTTATGGGTACTTCAACAGCAGGTATCGCACACGCTGCCATCACCGCCACAATCCTCAACCTCCCTATGGGTTATGTTCGCTCAGGCTCTAAGGACCACGGTCGTGGCAACCAGATTGAGGGTAAGCTCGAGGCTGGTCAGAAGGTTGTAGTTGTGGAGGACCTTATATCTACGGGCGGTAGCTGCATCGAGGTTGTAGAGGCTTTGCGCGCTGCGGGTGCCGATGTGCTCGGCATTGTGAGCATCTTCACATACGGTATGCAGAAGGGCATCGACCGCATCGCTGCTGCCAACACTAAGAACTACTCACTCTCAAACCTCGACGCTCTTGTAGAGGTTGCTGCCGAGGAGGGTTACATCAAGCCAGAGGATAAGGAGCGTATCATCAAGTTCCGCAACAACCCATCTGACGAGAGCTGGATTAAGTAATCAACTTCAGGGAGGTTCTATAAATTAGGTCGAGGCGATTTTGAAGATTATTTCGGATAGATTCTTTATCTCTTCTGAGGGCGCAATGCGAGCATTGTAACCGAGAAAAGATGAATAAGATGCCAAAAGAAATTCAAAAGCGACCGAAATGTAAATTTCCCAGACACAGCTAAAGACTAAATATAATTTACTAATTTATAGAATATCCCTATACACAAATAGCACCAACAATGAAGCATTTGATAGACCCAACAGACCTAACGGTAAACGAGATTGACGAGATTATAGCCGTAGCCGAGGATATTATCGCCAACCGCGAGAAGTATAGCGAGGTATGTCGTGGCAAGAAGCTCGCAACACTCTTCTACGAGCCAAGTACACGTACACGCCTAAGCTTTACGGCTGCGATGATGGAGCTTGGAGGTAACGTCTTAGGCTTTGCCGATGCTAAGTCGTCATCGGTATCTAAGGGCGAGACCGTGCAGGATACCGTGAGAGTTATCAACTGCTTTGCAGATATTATCGCTATGCGCCACAAGGTGGAGGGCGCACCTCTCGCCGCAACTGATGTGTCGCGCACACCTATCATCAACGCAGGCGACGGTAGCCACAGCCACCCTACCCAGACGATGACCGACCTGCTTACCATCAAGCGTGAGCTTGGCACGCTCCATAATCTTACAATAGGTCTTGTGGGCGACTTGAAGTATGGTCGTACCGTACACTCGCTAATCAAGGCGATGACACGCTACGAAAATACAAAGTTTGTGCTTATATCGCCACCAGAGTTGGCATTGCCAGACTATATCAAGCGCGATGTATTCGACCGCTTGGGTGTAGAGTACCGCGAGTCGAACGACATTGAGAGCGTTATCGGCGAGGTGGACATCCTCTATATGACTCGCGTACAGCAGGAGCGCTTTACCGACCCTGAAGAGTATGAGCGCGTTAAGGATTGCTTCGTCCTCGATGCCGAGAAGATGCGCGGGGCAAAGGAGCGTATGGCGGTACTGCACCCACTACCTCGTGTAAACGAGATTGCGATAGATGTAGACCCAGACCCACGCGCTGCCTACTTCCGTCAGGTGGAGAATGGTAAGTTCGTGCGTATGGCTCTTATTCTAAAACTCCTCGAATGGCAGAAGGACCCGAATAAGAGCTTCGACCACGGGGGCAAGGCGATGTCGTGTAAGTGTCCTAACCCACTATGCATCTCAAACCTTGAGCCTGTGCGCCCACGATTCGAAGAGGTGGAGGGCGTTACACGCTGCGTATACTGCGAGTGGGAGGCGGTCAAATAATAGATACGCAAATTAGAAAAAGTAGTTGCTAATTAGATTGGCAACTACTTTTTTTGTGGCTGTTCACCGAGCAAAAAGGGTGTTTCACCACCCTACTTTGGCGTTTGGCAGAGTAGCCAAGAGCAATTCGTATATATAGGGAGTAACTTTGTAATAGAAACAATTAAAACTATTACAACTATGAAGAAGTTTATAGCACTATTTACTGCTACCCTAATTGCAGTTGTGGCTACGGCTACCGAACCTCACACAGTATATTGTTCTCTTTCGGGAGCATCCTATTCGCAGATAGACTACGGGCAGAAGTCTCTATTAAGAAACACTCTGGTCGATGAAAATGGAGAGGCAATCTACTTTAACAGCATCGTTGGCGCTATGAACTATATGTCTCAGCGAGGCTGGAAGTACGAATTCAACATCACATCTGTAAACTCCAACATCTTAGACAGCTGCAAAATAGAGAGCTCAACAAAGCTAATCTTCAGCAAGAGTATCACCTCCAAAGAGGAGATAACCGAGGGGATATTAACACGCCAGATGCTTCGTGAGCAGAACGCAGAGTAAAAAACAAGAGTCTGACTAAAAAGTAACTTAGCCATCTTCTATAACCTAAGAGAGTGAATAAAAAGATGTAGTTTTAGGCTTGCGAAGCCCGAAAAAGCGGAGTTTACTGTGCGTAAATGAGCATTTTGAGGGCAAGCGTAACGACAAAATAGACTTTTTATTCACTCTCTTTTATTATATGCCTACCAGTAGTTTATAAATTATGGCTGTTCGTTTAGAAATAAATATAAACATTTGTTTTTTGAATATTTTTCATTACATTTGTAGTGTTGTAAAACATTAAATAGACTAGATAAATGAAAAAGATTATTTTAACTATTGCACTTGCCGTAGGTATGGTTGTAAGTGCATCGGCACAAAAGGCTGGCGAGCAGGCTTTTGGTTTCAACTTTGGATATGAGACAACAAAGAGTGCTATTAAGACGACTGTAGGCTCAGGGAGTCACACCGAGAAATCGCCAAGCGAGAACACCTTTAGCGCAGGCTTGGAGTACAACAGATTTGTTAAGGATAACATTCGCGTCGGCGTAGGTATTAATTATGCATCGGTTGGTCAGAGCGAAAGCGACGATAAAACTAACACACTTATTATCGCACCAAGCGTTGCGTACTACCTCCCTATCGCTAAAAACCTATACTACACACCAGGCTTGACCATTGGCTACGCATCTGTATCAGATATCGAGAAGCGTGGCAGCAGAGAATATGAGGATGACCTTAACGGCTATGTAGCAGGCCTATCACTACTATCGTTTGAGTATCGCTACTCTGAGAATCTTGCCGTAAACCTCAATATCGGCTCGTTCCAGTACGGCTCGTTGTCGTATGACGATGATGAAGACGATGGAAATATCTCGTTTAGCACTCAGACATTGGATATACTTTCAAACGCCTCTGTAGGTTTCAGCCTATACTTCTAAGCAATAGGTCGTATTGTTATAGTAGAGGATATCGCACCCAAAGGTGGATATCCTCTATTGTTTTTGGGTAAAATATAAGCCGCATACATTTGTACGCGGCTTGACTTATTATTCGCAGTGTTATTTCGATAGCACAAGCTTCTCAATCTCCTCCATCTGCGCCTTAAACTGCTTGTCGGTATCAATCATATCGGCAACAGCCTTGCAACTGTGGAGCACCGTAGCGTGGTTACGACCACCAATCGAAGAGCCAATAACCGTGAGCGGAGCCTTAGTGTGCTGCTTTGCAAGATACATCGCTACCTGGCGAGCCTGAGCTACATCACGGGTACGCTTCGACGAGTTGAAGGTATCCATATCAATATCGAAGTAGTCGCATACGACCTTAACGATATGGTCGATGGTAATCTCGCGCTGTGTAAGCTTCACGTAGACCTTCAAAATATCCTTGGCAAGCGAGATTGTAATCTTGCGATTTAGGAACGAGGCGTTAGCTATAAGCGACGACAACGCACCCTCAATCTCACGCACGTTAGCCGAGATGTTCTCTGCAAGGTATGTCACAACCTCCTCTGGGATATTTGCACCGAGGCGCTTAGCCTTAGCGCGTATAATCTTGAGCTTAGTCTCGTAGTCTGGAATGCTTAGATTTGCCGAGAGACCCCACTTAAAACGGGTCAAAAGGCGCTGCTCGATATCTTTTAGCTCCACCGGAGGCTTATCCGACGTGAGGATTAGCTGCTTGCCCGCAAGCTGTAGGTGGTTGAAGATATTGAAAAAGGCATTCTGAGTACCTGTCTTACCCGTAAGCTCCTGAATATCGTCGATGATAAGCACGTCGACCATCTGGTAGAAGTGTATGAAATCGGTAATCTCACCATTCTTATATGCGGTCTGGAACTGCGCCTGAAACTTATTCATCGAGACGTACAACACCTGCAACTCTGGGTGGCGCTGACGCACCTCGTGACCTATCGCCTGCGCGATATGTGTCTTACCCAAACCCGAGTCACCATATATATAGAGTGGGTTGAAGGCGTTGTTACCAGGCGAAACAGCCACTGCCATACCCGCCGAGCGAGCAAGACGGTTGCACTCACCCTCGATATGGTTGTCGAAGGTGTAGTTCATATTGAGCTGTGGGTCGATATTTATACGACGAAGACCTGGAATTACAAAAGGATTCTTTATATTTGCAGTGTCGGTAGGTGTTGCAAACTTTGGCAACTGGTTTGCAGCACTATCCGAGGTGGTCTGCTGAGGGCGAGGAACAGCGTAGCGAAGCACCGTACCAGAGCCATACAACTCTGATATGATAGGAAGCAACACATTGAGGTAGCGCTTCTCGATGTTCGACACGAAGCTCTCGTTAGGCACACGTAGACGAAGTGTAGAGCCATCGTAGTCGATGGGACGGATAGGATTAAACCACCTAACAAACTCCTCCTCTGTAATAGAGTGGCGAAGTCTATCAAGGCAATCCTGCCATACGTCCGTATATCTCTGCATCTCGGTCATTACGTTCTTTATTTTCTGCTGTATCCTCTAAATCTCTGCTCTATGTTTAGGCGATAAATTCCCCGAAACAGCTATAAGCACTCTGTTTCAACACGTTACATTTACACCTAAGTTTTTTGCTAAAATCACCCTCGATTAACCTGAGGTAATAAGGGTGTTTCGACAGTGCAAATATGTGGATAATTTTATTAAAATAAACTTAAAATTTGGTTGCAAAATTCATTTTTTTTAATAGGAGCTTATGACGCTATTTCTTGGAGTCGGTAGAGGTTAAATCGGGTAAAAATTTTACCTGTTTTTGATATAATTTTCGTAACTTTATAGATACTAAGAGGATAGTAGAATCGGCGGTTGAATCTTAAAAAAACGTCCCGTTTTGGTCAAAAAACGTTAACTTGCTGATGTTGTAAAAATTAAGCATTAAATGCTTTTTATCTCAGCTTTTTTTTATAATTTTGCGTAATAGAAATTTTAATAGATAGAGAATATAAACTATAAAAATAACTGATAGACTATGACAAACAATCTAGACCCACAGGTATTGAGCAAGGCTGAGGCGTGGCTCAACGGCAACTATGACGAGCAGACAAAGCAGGAGGTGCGTATGCTTATCGAGAACAACCCTAACGAGCTGATAGAGAGCTTCTACAAGGACCTCGAATTTGGTACGGGTGGTCTTCGTGGCATTATGGGCGTGGGTACTAACCGTATGAACATATACACCGTAGGTGCTGCTACTCAGGGACTTGCGAACTACCTTAAACTAAACTTCGCAGGCGAGCAGATTAAGGTGGCTATCTCGCACGACAGCCGCAACAACTCACGTATGTTCGCCGAGCGCGTAGCAGACATCTTCGCTTCGAACGGCTTTACCGTATATCTCTTCGATGCGTTGCGCCCAACGCCAGAGCTTAGCTTCGCTATCCGCGAGCTTGGCTGCCAGTCGGGTGTTATGGTGACTGCATCGCACAACCCTAAGGAGTATAACGGCTACAAGGCTTATTGGAACGATGGCTCGCAGGTGACCTCGCCACACGATGTTAACATCATCGCAGAGGTTGCGAAGGTGACCGACAATGAGCAGGTGCTTACAGGCAAGAACCCTGAGAATATCCACATCCTCGGCGAGGAGTTCGACAAGATATATCTCGAAGCTATTAAGCAGCTCTCACTATCGCCAGAGTCTGTGGCTAAGCACAACGATATGAAGATTGTCTACACCCCACTTCACGGTGCTGGTGTAAAGCTCGTACCACAGTCGCTTCGCAACTTTGGCTTTAATAATATTATATGTGTCGACGAGCAGATGATACTCGACGGCAACTTCCCTACCGTGGCATCGCCAAACCCTGAGGAGCGCAAGACTATGGCTATGGCTATCGAGCGTGCTGAGCGTGAGGGTGCAGATGTAGCAATGGCTACCGACCCAGATGCTGACCGCTTGGGCGTGGCACTACGCACAGCTAAGGGCGACTATGTGCTTTTGAACGGTAACCAGACCCTTGTGCTTCTTATGTGCTACCAGCTTACTCGCTGGGCAGAGCTTGGCAAGATTACCGGCAAGGAGTTCGTGGTTAAGACCATCGTGACCTCTATGATGCCTGATGCCGTTGCTGAGCACTTTGGCGTTAAGTGCTACAACTGCCTCACAGGCTTCAAGTATATCGCTAAGATTATCCGCGAGCAGGAGGGCAAGACAAAGTATATCGGTGGTGGCGAGGAGTCGTTCGGCTATCTCCCTGGCGACTTTGTGCGCGATAAGGATGGCGTAGCGGCTATCACCCTCGTTGCCGAGGCTGCGGCTTGGGTGCGCGACACTATGGGCATCACCCTATATGAGTGGTTACAGCAGTTGTACGTTAAGTATGGCTTCTATCGCGAGGGCTTGGTGAACGTTGTTCGCAAGGGCAAGGATGGCGCGGCTGAGATTCAGCAGATGATGGTCAACTACCGAGAGAATCCTCCTAAGTCATTGCTTGGCTCCCCTGTGGTAACAATCTACGACTACAAGACTCTCGAAGAGATTGACGCACGCACAGGCGAGCGCAAGGCTATCGAGGGCATCGACGACAAGAGCAACGTGTTGCAGTGGCTCACCGAGGATGGTACAAAGGTCTCTGTTCGCCCATCGGGCACAGAGCCTAAGATTAAGTTCTACTTCGGCGTTAAGGCTCAGTTGGCATCAGTCGATGAGTTCGATGCAACGCTTGAGGCTCTCGATAAGAAGATTGAAGAGCTCAAAAAGGAGTTAAATCTCTAAGAAGCAGTAAGGTAAAGGTCGAAAAAGAGAGTGAATACAAAGAGAACTCTTTGTATTCACTCTCTTTTTTTTCTGTTGACTCGGACAAGGGGACTAAAGCGTCCAAAAGGGGACCAAAGGGGAGCTTTCCCCTTTCTGCCCCTTTCTGCCCTTTTCTGCCCTTTTCTGCCCCTTTTCCGCACAAGACAGGGCGAGTACCATTGCTAATTACAACTCAATGATTACCCTCCCATCTATAGCCTCAGGTAACACTACCCTACGATTTATAACTTCTATTTGGGTGTTATACCTTATATTATTATAGGAGACATCGGCATTATATTCTCCCGATGTGGGGAGTAGCTTGTATTCGTCGGCAATATCGACAATACCACTCTTTGCCTCGCCCACAACAACATATCGCTGTCCAAGCAGGTGCTCTACCTCGCGCATATTGCCCCTCGCCATCACGTCGCGCACCACCGTAGAGCTAATTTTCGAGCCATCGACAAGGTGCTGGCTTACGCACTCCAATTCAAAGCCGCACTCCTTGGATAGTGGCAGCAGGCTTTCGTAGTTTCCCTCGTTGCCACGACCTAAGCGGTGGTTATAGCCTACAATCATACCCTCCATACCGAGTCTTCCAACCAAAGTCTCACGCACAAAGGCATCGTAGGGCTGGCTTCGGAACTCTTCGTCGAAGCGGGCGACAACCATACGGTCTATGCCCTCGCGTTCGAGCAACATAGCCCTCTCCTCAATGGTCGTTAAAAGCCCCATACCCTCGGCTCTACCCATAGCGATGCGCGGATGGGGGTCGAATGTAACAACCACACTCTCGGCACCGAGGCGCCGAGCCATACGCTTCAAGGCTCCAAGCAGAACCTTATGTCCGCTATGCACGCCATCGAACGAGCCAATAGTGACTACCGTGCGCACATCCGTAGATATATTCTCGAAGCCGTAATCTATCCTCATAATTAGTTATTGCTCTCCTCAGCGACCTTTACGAAGTAGGCAACCTTCTCCAAGAGTGTTGTGATATCGTAGTTCTCCACCACGATACCCTGTGGGAAGTTCAACGGTGCAGAGGTAAAGTTCAGAACACCCTTAATGCCCGCGTTGATAATCGGCAACACAAGGGTCGAAGCCACAGATGTAGGCGACGATACAATCACAATGCTAATATCAAGCTCACCTACGCGCTGCTCAAACTCATCGATATGGTAGCAAGGGACATTGTAGATAACACTTCCCACCTTGTTCTCATCGACATCAAACGCCGCAGTGATGCGCAGTTTAAGACCCTTGCCATTGAAGTATTTGGTTACTGCCTTACCAAGGTGTCCCATACCTATAATCGCCAGATTTATAGGCTGTTCGCTATATAGAATATCGTCGATAAAGTCGATAAGAACCTTTACGTCGTAGCCCTTCTTAGTATCCGACGAGAAGCCTATTAGCATCAAGTCGCGGCGCACCTGCACAGCCGTGATGCCGTGCATACCCGCCAGGACGTGCGAAAAGATATGCGTGATACCGCGCTCGTGGCACTTTATAAGCGTACGACGGTACTCACTAAGACGCTCGATGGTCTTCTCTGGTATTGATGCTGTGATATTTGCCATTACTCTACATCTATTGTGTAGTTACTCTTGTACCTCTCCATTATCCAATAGGTATTGATATACAAGCCATCCTCGAATACAAAGGTATAGGGCGATGCCAATGGTGCGGCAACATCGCTAACACCTTCGAAGCCCTCATACATCTTGCGACAGAAGATAATAGCTGCATCGTAGCCACGATAGGAGTACATCGTAGGCAACACCTCATACGCCTTAACATAGCGGGCATCGAACATCGTGATGCTCTCGCTACCGCGGTTGGCGTGGTATGGTACAAGAAAAATTGTGTTGTTATTAAAGAAGGTCTGCTTGTCGATGCTCAGCATCTGCTTCCAGCGGCGGTTGCCAACAACCACATAATCGCCCATAACGCCACCACGTCCGAGTATTGACGCACGTGTCGACGAAAGCGTTGTGAGCACTCTATCTACATCGGTCTCGCTACCCGCAAGCACAACAAATGCCTTGCTTGACTTCGTACGCATAAACTCCGTAATGTCTATCTCCTCGCCATTAGTGCCATCAGCATTACGCATATAAAGCAACGAGCCACGGTCAAACTCATAGTTTAGCTCGTAGAGCGTGTGGCTGGCACTTAGCTCATACATCTTATCCCTATACTCCGCATCTACGGTTGGGGTGTGGATGATAACCACCTCGCGGCTACCGTCAAATATCTCGGCAAACCTATCATACTTATGGTTATTCTCGGTCTGCATCTGGAAGAGCAGCGAGCTACGCAACGATGTAATATCTGCCAATGGCGACACCACGGGGATATGCGCCTCCGTAGCGTATGGCAAGACCTTAGCTATCTCATTCTCGTAGACAGGACCGATGATTAGGTGCGTGCCATAGAATAGCGGGTCGTAGGTCACAATATCCTCCACGACCTGCTCAGAGCCCTGAGTGTCGAGCACCGAAAGCTCGATGTTACACCCCTCACCGCGCAGCTCCTCCATTGCAAGCAACACACCACGGTAGAAGTCCACCGCCGCAGAGTTTACCTTGCCATCCTTATGGAATGGGAGCAATAGCAGCGTGCGCAGTGGCTGCTCGGCTGTAAATCTATCAAACATCGGAGCGAGAGTGTCGGCAATAACCTGCTCCTTGGCAACGATGTCCTCAGCCTCGCTCTGCTGCGGGGTCTCCTCCTTAGGTTGCACCTCCGTTTCAGGCTCAACTACCGCAGGCGCTATCTCCTCCACCTTAGTCTCAGCTTCAGCTGGCTTTGTGCGGATAACAATCATACCCTCTTTAAGGTCGCGCGCAGAGCGCAAGGAGTTTATCTGCATAAAGTCATCCTCGCTAAGTCCAAACTTGCGAGAGAGCGAATAGACCGTCTCGCCAGCCATAACGCGATACTCGTTGGATTTAAGCACCACTTCGCTATCGCGCTTGCGCTGCTCCTTCGCTATATCATCCATCGTAGCATAGCCACGCTCCGAACGGCGCACCCTAATCTCCATACCTGGAGCGATGCGCTCGATGTCTACATCGGGGTTGTCCTGCTCCAATGTAGCCACTGAAACCTTATGCTTGCGAGCGATGGAGTATATCGTATCACCGGGCTTGACACCGTGAATGATATACCTCTTCTTATCAACAGCCGAGCTACGCTTCTCCACCTCTGCCGTGTAGGGCACATAGATGTAGCTGTCGACCCTCAGCGTCGCTGGAGTCAGACCCTCGTTACTGTTGAGTATCTGCTCTTCCGAGACGTTATAGGCCTTGGAGATAGCATATATCGTGTCGCCACTCGCAACCAAATGCTTATAATAACTTCTGCCATCTACCTCAACGACGATATTCGTAGGCTCGGTAGCCATCACGGGCAATGCCGCGACGAGGAGTAGCAGAGTATGTATAAATTTAAGGTTTCTCATTCTATTTCATCCTTAGACGAATCTCTGTAATCTTCTTTTTGGTATATAGCGCGAAGTCGCCATTCATAATCCAAGAGTAGTAGCTTGGATCCTTCGTAAAGACCTCCGTCACTGCGCGACCTTTGTACTTACCAAAGGTAAATATCTCCTCGCCCTTGTCGTTAAGCGAGAGACGTCCCGCGAAGTCCACGATAGGGCCATTAGAGGAGAACTCTGCCAGCTCCTCAACCGTGGAGCCAATGTCGCCGTAGCGCTCTATCTGCGACTCCAAGACCTCGTAGGTTGCCATCGTATCTGCCTCAGCAGAGTGGGCATTCTCCAACTCCTTATCGCAGTAGAATTTATATGCCGCCACAAGCGTGCGCTGCTCCTTGCGGTGGAAGATGGTCTGCACGTCTACAAACTTGCGGTTTTCGAAGTTTACATCCACCTCGGCACGCAAAAACTCCTCAACAAGCACCGGCAAGTCGAAGCGGTTGGAGTTGAAGCCACCAAAGTCACAACCCTCGATAAAGGCTGCCAACGACTTTGCAATCTGTCGGAATGTAGGCTCATCCTTAACATCCTCGTCACTGATACCATGCACAGCAGTCGCCGCCTCAGGGATATGCATCTCAGGGTTTATACGTCGCGTCTTGACAATCTTAGAGCCGTCAACACCTATCTTTACCATCGAGATTTCAACAATACGGTCGTGCGCAACATCCACACCCGTAGTTTCAAGGTCGAAGAATATTATTGGTCTCTTTAGTTTTAAGTTCACTGCTGTAAATAATTAGTAATTAGACATATTAAGGGTTGTTAAGGGCAAGAAAATAATGAGTAGTGAGTAATTAGTAATTAGTAATTAGTAATTGTTAAAAGGCTCTGCCTTTTTAGGAATAAAAACATCTTAACTCATCGGAACCCATCGGAACCCATCGAAACTCATCGGAACTCATAACACGCACCTTACCAAGCACCACGACCCAATTTCTAGTCAGAAGGGGTTAGATTTGGTGCCAAGTCGAAATTGACTCGGATGGGGGTGTACTTGGCGTACATCCCCATTCGGGGCAATGAGCTTGGTGTCGAAGATGACCCTTTATTACAAGAAAGAACCCAATTTCTTGTCAGAAGGCATTAGATACAACGCTCGGCAAATTTTGGAGCGATGGGCTGTACTTGGCGTACTGCCCATTGCTACAACAATTTGTTAGCGGCAGTAGATGATGCCTTATCACAAGAAATTTATGCGTTGATCATCATCGGCATAAGAAGCATCAACACATCTGTTGCCTTCTTGTCATCGTATACAGGCTTAAAGACACCAGCACGGGTAGAGTCGGCAAGCTCGATTACAACGGTCGGAGAGTCGATGTTTGAGAGAATCTCCACAAGGAAGGTCGACTTAAAGCCGATGGTTACAGGCTGACCCTCGTAGCTGCATGAGATAGTCTCGTTTGCAGATACTGAGAAATCAATATCCTGAGCCGCAAGGCTAATCTTATTACCAGCGATATCCATGCGGATAAGGTTGGTTGTAGGATTCGAACATACCGCCACACGCTTGATACCGTTAACAAGCTCTACGCGGTCAACAAGCACCTTATTAGGGTTTGCTGATGGGATAACAGCATTGTAGTTTGGATAGTTACCCTCGATAAGGCGGCATACAAACTTATGGTTCTTTAGCTCGAACGATACATTCTTAGCATCGAATGATACGCGGATAGGCTCCTCCTCCTTGAGTAATACACCCTTAAGCAAGTTTGCTGGCTTCTTAGGAAGGATGAACGAAGCGTTGAAGTCAACATCTGGACACTCAGCCACTGAGCGCACGAGCTTATGAGCATCGGTAGCTACGAAGGTCACTTTGCCCTCCTCGAAGTTGAAGTAGACGCCATTCATCACAGGGCGAAGCTCGTCGTCAGCAGTTGCGAAGATAGTCTTATTGATACCTGAGATAAGCATATCTACATCGAGCAAAATCTCCTTACGCTCAGCACCGATAGTCTGCATAGCTGGGTAGCTCACAGCGCTTGCACCAGGGATAGAGAGCGAGCCACTTGCCCAGCGCACCTTAATCTCCCAAGTAGAGTCGTTAACATCGAACTCAAGAGGCATCTCTGGGAACTCCTTGAGCGAATCAAGCATAAGCTTGGCAGGAGCAGCAATAACGCCCTCGCGCTCCACGTTATCGACATTGAGATGACCTACAAGTGTGGTCTCAAGGTCCGAGGTGGTAACTGTAAGCTCGTTACCTTTAAGCTCGATTAGGAAGTAATCGAGGATAGGAAGAGTGTTTTTGTTGCTGATAACCTTACCTGTTGTCGCAAGCAACGAAAGTAGCGATGAACTTGATACTGTAAATTTCATAATCTTCTTTGTTTATATTTTTCTTAATTTTTCTATCGTTGTTGATTATAGTGTCGCAAGCTTGTCCAAAGCAATCTCAATCATGCGACGCACAAATGGTTTGTAGTCTGTACAAGCATTCTTAGCTACACGCTGAGCGATGATGGTGCAGATGGTAGCTGCACGGTGACCCATCAATGCTGCAAGACCTGCAAGAGCAGAGCCCTCCATCTCGAAGTTGGTGATACGGCGCTCGCCATATTTGAAGTCCTCAATCTTCTGGTTTAGCTGCTTATCGTGTGGAGCAATACGCACCCAGCGACCCTGAGGGGCATAGAAGCCTGGGGCGGCGATGGTGATACCCTCGCGGGTAACATCCTTGAAGAGGTTGAATAGCTCCTTGTCCGCATCCACAAAATATGGTGCAGGGAGCTTCTCATACCAAGCCGTATGCTCCGCAAAGGCGCGCTCGAGGTCAAGGTCACATACCGAGTCACGACCCTCGTAGTATGATAGCAAGCCGTCGAAGCCTAACGACGTACGTGAGAATACTACCTCGCCAACCTCAATATCCTGCTGTATAGCACCCGACGTACCGAGACGCACAAGGGTCAATTGACGGAAGTTCTCCTTAACCTGACGAGTCTCGAAGTCGATATTTGCAAGGGCATCGAGCTCAGTAACGCTGATGTCGATATTACCGATACCAATACCTGTTGACATCACGGTCATACGCTTGCCCTTATATGTTCCTGTAACGGTCAAAAACTCACGATTCGACACCTCGCACTCCTTAGTATCGAAATACTCTGCTATCATCGCCACACGCGCCGGATCACCCACAAGTATAACAATATCTGCCAACTGCTCTGGCCTCAAATGAAGATGAAAAATAGAGCCATCTCCATTGATTATCAACTCAGAAGAGGGTATTGTTCTCATATCTTGAAATAATTTAGTTACATATTATTTTTAATATTCGCGTAAAATTAGTAATTTTGTCAGAAATAGCAAAACTTTTAGCAACTTTTTATAGATATGACACTCATTAAATCTATCTCAGGTATCCGCGGAACTATTGGCGGAGCGCAGGCAGAGAACCTCACTCCAATCGACGTAGTGAAGTTCACAACAGCATACGCTAGACTTATCAAGGCTAAGCATCCAGAGAAGCGCATCACCATCGTCGTAGGTCGTGACGCTCGCATCTCGGGCGGTATGGTCGACTCGTTGGTGGAGGGTACACTCCTCGGCTGTGGCGCAGATGTTATCAACGTAGGTCTCTGCACAACCCCAGGTACTGAGATGGCGGTAATCACCCATAAGGCTGATGGCGGTATCATCATCACCGCATCGCACAATCCTCGTCAGTGGAACGCCCTAAAACTCCTAAACGAGCGCGGTGAGTTCCTCAACGATGCCGAGGGCAAGGAGGTGCTAAGCATGGCAGACGATACAATGTGGAGCTACCCTACTATCGACCATATTGGCAAGGTTATCCTCCGCGAGGACTTTAACCCAAAGCACATCGCACAGGTGCTGGCACTCCCTTTGGTAGATGTCGAGGCTGTGCGCAGGCGCAAGTTTAAGGTCGTGGTCGATGCCGTGAACTCTATCGGTGGAGTTGTTATCCCTGCCCTTTTGCGCGAGCTTGGTTGCGAGGTTGTTGAGCTTAACTGCGAACCTACGGGAGAGTTTGCACACAACCCTGAGCCACTTCCTGAGAACCTCACCGAGATTTCGGAGGTTATACGCCGCGAGGGCGCAGATATGGGTATCGTGGTAGACCCAGATGTCGACCGTCTGGCGTTTGTGATGGAGAATGGCGAGATGTTCGTAGAGGAGTATACGTTGGTGGCTGTAGCTGACTACGTGCTACGACACACTAAGGGTAACACCGTGTCAAACCTCTCATCATCACGCGCTTTGAGCGATGTCACCTCTCGCTACGAGGGTTGCTCATATGCAGCAGCAGCGGTTGGCGAGGTAAACGTGGTAGCTAAGATGAAGGAGACAGGTGCTGTAATCGGTGGCGAGGGTAACGGCGGCGTTATCTACCCTGAGCTACACTATGGTCGCGATGCTTTGGTGGGCGTTGCTCTCTTTTTGACCTATTTTGCAGGACTCGATATGAGTATGTCCGAGTTGCGTAAGACCTACCCTGCATACTACGCTTCGAAGAACAAAATTGAGCTTACACCAGAGATTGACGTAGACAAGATTCTATCAACCATAAAGTCAAGATACTCAAACGAAAGAGTAAACGACATTGACGGCGTAAAGATTGACTTTGCAGAGAATTGGGTACACCTGCGCAAGTCCAACACCGAACCTATTATCCGCATCTACACCGAGGCTAAAACTATGGCTGAGGCGGATAGCTTGGCTAAGCGATTCATTTCCGAAATAGAACAAATTTGCAAAGCATAAATTTATATAATATCAACCTAAAAACTATTCAATTATGAAACTTGCAACTGAATACATTGACAAGAATAAGGAGCGCTTCTTGGAGGAGCTCTTCGACCTACTTCGCATCCCTTCGGTAAGTGCGCAGCCATCACTACACAAGAACGATATGGTACGTTGTGCCGAGTGGCTTGCAGCAGCACTTGTAAAGGCGGGTGCTGACCGTGCCGAGGTTATGCCTACTGAGGGTAACCCTGTGGTATATGCCGAGAAGATTATCGACCCTAAGGCTAAGACCGTACTCGTATATGGTCACTATGATGTAATGCCTGAGGATCCAATTGACGAGTGGAAGACAAACCCATTCGAGCCAGAGATTAAGGATGGTCGCATCTGGTGCCGTGGTGCTGATGACGACAAGGGTCAGCTCTATATGCACGCTAAGGCTTTCGAGGCTATGGT
>JAZOSJ010000082.1:0-7216 GCA_045657045.1 Alistipes sp. | reverse complement strand
TCTCAAGGTTTACAGTAAGGTCAACAACTGAAACGTCCAAAGTAGGAACACGCATTGACATACCTGTAAGCTTACCCTTAAGCTCTGGAATAACCTTACCTACTGCCTTAGCAGCACCTGTTGATGATGGGATGATGTTACCGCAAGCAGCACGGCCACCACGCCAATCCTTCAAAGATGGACCGTCAACAGTCTTCTGAGTAGCAGTTACTGAGTGAACAGTAGTCATAAGACCATTTACAAGACCGAAGTTGTCGTTCAAAACCTTAGCGATTGGAGCCAAGCAGTTTGTAGTACATGAAGCGTTAGAAACAATCTTCTGACCAGCGTACTCAGAGGTGTTTACACCGCAAACGAACATTGGGGTGTCGTCCTTTGATGGAGCTGACATTACTACATACTTAGCACCAGCCTCGATGTGAGCCTGAGCCTTATCTGCTGAAAGGAACAAACCAGTAGACTCAACTACATACTCAGCCTCTACCTCGTTCCACTTCAACTGTGCAGGATCCTTCTCTGCTGTTACGCGAATCTCTACGCCGTTAACGATAAGAACGTTCTTCTCCTCGCTATAATCAACAGTACCCTCGAACTTGCCGTGCATAGTGTCATACTTAAGCATATATGCCAAGTAGTCAACTGGGCAAAGGTCGTTGATACCTACAACCTGGAACTTCTCTGGCTGAGCGCAAGCAGCACGGAATACCATACGGCCGATACGACCGAAACCGTTAATACCAATTTTAATCTGTGTCATAGACTTTTATTTATTAAGTTGTTAAATATTTATCTTCTGTTTCGAACCGCAAATTTATCGTTTTTTACTCGATAAAACAAGAAAAAACTAAAATTTTTTAATAATTCACTATTTACCCACACCTATTTGTGCATTAGTCACCTGAGCAAGCAATATATATGCCATATCTCTACGACTACTCCACCTCCTCAAAGTCGACATAATCGGCAGAGTCTACACCACTAACACTCTTCGACGACGTTGTGGTGTTCGGCTTTGGCTGCTGCTGCGCCTTGCGGGCATCTGCCTGCGCCTGCATCTGGCGCACCAACTCCTCGAGGGTCATACCATTAGCACCACCCATATTCGAGAAGCCGCCCATATTTGTAAAACCACCCATACCACTAAAACCGCCACCTGTCTGGCGCATCTGCTCCTCCATCTGTTTCTGCATCCTCTTAAAGCGTAGGATGGCAAAGGCAAGACCGAGCAACGCCACACCGACAATAATTAGGAGTAGCCAGCCCACCCACTTAAAGAGGAATGGAGCAAATACCGCTATCAACACAAGTAGCAAACAAAACTTAGGGTTGCGCTCAATAAAGGCGAGCAAACCATAAAAGATTATCTTCAAGTATCCCATAATATTCCTTTTGTTAAAGTTTTACCTATATATATAAATATAACGCGCAAAGGTAAGAATTATTTTTCAAACTGAAAACGGAAAAGTGAAAACTGAAAAGTATGGTGTCTGCGACGCATACAAACTGAAAAGTGAAAACTGAAAACTGAAAAGTAAGGTGTCTGCGACGCGTGTTTATATAGGGGCAAAAGGGGGCCGACCAAAAATTACTTTTTGGTCGGCCCCATAGCTTTTGATATATTGTACTCTAAAGTATAACTATAGTGAACAACATATCCCCTTTTCTGTTCGCTTAGTTTACCCCGTTTTCAGTGTCGATAATCTCGCCATCCTTGATTGTAATCTCTGAACCCTCTGGCATCTCGCCACCATCTGTTACCTCAAAGCCAACACCATTCTCACCGCTTACGGTCAAATCGACATTTACAACGGTTGTTGTATTGCGCTTGAAGGTAATGTTGTGTGCTCCCAATGGAGCGGTTGTTCCATCTGAATATGCAATACGAAGTGTTACAGCTATTGTCTCGGTGTAGTTCTCATCAAGCCAAACCGCACGCATCTTCTTAGATGTGTATATCTCTGATACCTCATTGCTCTCTGCAAGGTTTATATTAAGCTGAGGTGTATCTCCCATCACAACCTCCAAAGTACCATTCTTTGCATAGTCTCCATTTGCAATATACTTAGCACCAAAAGAGATACGCTTAAGTTCGACAATTGCCTTTGAGTCATTATCACCCGGTATATAACCCTCCAACTCGCCATAGTAAATCTCTGCGGTTAGATAATCATTAGTGATTGGACTCTCCAATTTCATACCTAATTGGCCATAGATAAACGACTCAGATAGTGGCGTACTAGAATAATTATGAAGTGTAGTTTGATGAGAGAATGGGGCACCATAACTGTCGTTGTAGTAACTATAATCTACCTTATCCTTACCATCCTTAACCATAGAAGCCACGAATTTATACTCATAGCCTCTGATAAGTTTGATGGTGAGGTTGTCGGTAGTGTCAAAAAGACCGTAGGCATACTTTGTCCACTCTGCATTCTCGGTAGCAGGAACTGGGGTTGAGTAGACCTGAATACCATAGAGGTCGTTGTTCTCCTCGGCACGTGTAAGTGGCTCATACTCATAGTCGAGCTCGACATTAAAGCCCAAGGATACAGTCACATACTCTGGCTCTGTAGGAGTAGTTGGCTGCTCAGTAGTGCCGACCTCACTACAAGCGGTGAATAACATTCCGACCACCGCTAATAAAAGAAAAAATCTTTTCATAATAATAAAAGTTTTTGTACCGTAGCATCTCCTATGCGGTGATTATAAAATAAAGAAAGTGTGGAGATGTTCGTTTATCTATTGAGAGGCTCTGGTAAACCTTGTATCAAATAAACAATACTCCACACCTGTACAGTATGTAGAGTAGACACAGAACGTGCCGACATAGCATACCAATACAAGTGATGTAAGCATTCGTTATCCTTGATACAGTTGAAATTTACCAGATTTCTCAATAAGGATTAGCGAAACACTTTCACTAATAAATATGTCTGCAATCCGAGGACTGCGTTACAAATTTAGGAAATATATTTTACATAAACAAAAAAACTTTATTCTATACATTGATAGCGACAACAGAACCAAGTCCCCCTTTGTCAGCGTTGCGATTAAGGCGAGAGCAGAGCAAGTTTCTTGTTCTGCCAAGCCGAAGCAACGAAAAGGAGCGTAGCGAACTTAAAGGGGGATTTAGGGGGATTGTATATATGAATGGTGGTGTTCTACACCACCACTATATTAAAAGCAACAAAGACCTCCCGAATGGAAGGTCTTTGTGATTATATGAAGAAATCGTTATTTCTTCATATAGCTTTTAATATATTGTACTCTAAGGTATAACTCCTTTAATGGAGCGCAGCGACCTAAGCCCCCTTTACAGAAAGGGGGGTTGGGGGATAGGTAACACAAAGAGTGGCACAGCCACCACCACTATATTAAGGGCTAAAAAATAAGGCCTTCCCAAGAGAGAAAGCCTTACATTATGCAATGTCCTACATCAAAGATTACATCTTCATATAGCCCTTAATATAGTGGTGGTGGCTGCCGTAGCGGTTGAATGCTGCACGGTCGAGCTCCTCCTGTGCTGATGGGTGAGCTACAGAGATGATAAGGCGTGCGCGCTCCTGAAGGCTCTTGCCGTAGAGATCAACAGCACCGTTCTCAGTTACGAACCAGTGGATGTGGTTACGAGTAGTAACAACACCTGCACCCTCGGTTAGAGCGTCCGAAATCTTTGATACGCCCTTATTGGTGATAGAAGGCATTGCGATAATAGCCTTACCACCCTTCGAAAGCGATGCACCGTAGATGAAGTCTACCTGACCACCAACGCCTGAGTAGAACTTGCGACCAAGAGAGTCAGCACATACCTGACCTGTGATATCTACTTGAAGTGCTGAGTTGATAGCAGTAACCTTGTCGTTCTTAGAGATTACGAATGGGTCGTTAGTGTAACCTACGTCCATCATCAATACACCTGGGTTGTCATCGATAAAGTCGTAAACCTTCTGTGAACCCATAAGGAATGTAGATACCATCTTACCCTTATCGATATTCTTCAAAGCACCGTTGATAACGCCCTTCTCTACAAGTGGAAGAACACCATCTGCAAACATCTCAGTGTGAACACCGAGGTTCTTGTGGTTGCCAAGCTGTGCAAGAACAGCATTAGGAATAGCACCGATACCCATCTGAAGGGTTGCACCATCCTCGATAAGACCTGCGCAGAGGTTACCAATCTTAGTCTCAACCTCGTCAGGAGCAGTGAAGTGTGCCTCTTCAAGTGGCTGGTCATCCTCAACGAAGAAGTTAATCTTCGAGCTGTGAATCATAGCGTCACCGAATGAACGTGGCACATACTTGTTAACAACAGCGATAACATAGTCTGCACACTCAACAGCAGCCAATGTAGCATCTACTGATGTACCAAGAGATACATAGCCGTGCTTATCTGGACGAGATACCTGAATCATAGCTACATTACATGGCACAGCGCCAGAACGATAAAGCTTCTGAGTCTCAGAGAGGAAGATTGGAATATAATCCGCAAAACCGCTCTGTGTAACCTTACGCACGTTGCCACCTACGAAGAATGAGTCGAGCTGGAATACACCCTCGAACTCTGGATCAGCATAAGGTGCTGGACCCTCTGTGTGGAGGTGGTGGATGTGCACATCCTTGAACTCGCCAGCACGACCACGGTCGCACATAGCCTTAATAAGGCACTGAGGTGCCGATGCTACAGAACTTAGGTGAATATGATCACCCGACTTGATACACTTTACAGCCTCTTCGGCAGTAGTAAACTTAATGTTACTCATCTCTTTAAGTTTTATTTTTAGGTAATTGTTTGTATTTTCTTTTTAATGGTTGTTAAAGGTTGTTAATGATTATTAGGGGTTATTAAGGGTTATTAAGGGCAAGAAAATAATGAGTAGTGAGTAATTAGTAATTAGTAATGGTTAAAAGTCTGCGACTTTTTAGGGATTTTCCTTAATTCTCTAAATTCTCTAAACTCTTTAAATTCCCTTCAGCGTAGCTGTCGCTTGGAACAAGCGAAACCAAAACTAACCTCACGGGTTGCACTCATTTCTTGTCAGAAGGGGCAAAAACAATTAGTAATTAGTAATAGTTTTCGATTATCTATACAAGATATCGACCGACCGGGAAGCACGACCAAATTTCTTGTCAGAAGGCTGCAGATACAACGCTCGGCAAAATTGGCTGCGATGGACTGTACTTGGGCGTACCGCCCATTGCAGACATATTTTGTTAGCGGCAGTAGATGTCTGCCTTATCACAAGAAATTACTTGCGCTTAACTTCTACCTGCTCGTAACCCTCAATAATATCACCAACCTTAATATCGTTGTATGACTCGATGTTAAGACCGCAATCCTGACCTACGGTAACCTCCTTCACATCATCCTTGAAGCGGCGTAGTGAGCCGAGCTTACCGGTGTAGATAACGATACCGTCACGGATAACACGGATAGGTGTGTTACGCTGCATCTTACCCTCACGAACGATACAGCCAGCAACAGTACCAACCTTCGAAATCTTGAAGGTCTCCATAACCTCGGTAGAACATACAATCTCCTCCTTCATAACAGGCTCGAGCATACCCTCGATAGCATCCTTGATCTCGTTGATAGCATCGTAGATGATAGAGTAGAGGCGAATGTCAATCTGCTCCTTCTCGGCAGCCTTACGTGCTGCTGCCGAAGGACGCACCTGGAAGCCCACGATGATGGCATTCGATGCTGCTGCAAGCAATACATCCGACTCCGAAATCTGACCTACAGCAGAGTGGATAACGTTTACCTGTACGGTCTCCTTCGAGAGCTTGATAAGCGAACCTGTCATAGCCTCCACAGAGCCGTCCACATCACCCTTAACGATGATGTTAAGTTCCTTGAATGAGCCGATAGCGATACGGCGACCAATCTCGTCGAGGGTAACGTGCTTCTGAGTCATAATACCCTGCATACGCTGCAACTGCTCACGCTTGTTGGCAATCTCACGTGCCGAGCGGTCGTCATCCATAACGTTGAAAGTATCACCCGCCTGTGGCGCACCATTGAGACCGAGCACCTGAACAGGTGTTGATGGCCCTGCCTCAGTAACCTTCTGACCGTTCTCGTCGAACATAGCCTTTACACGACCTGTGTATGTACCAGAAAGAAGAACATCACCTACGCGCAAAGTACCGTTCTGCACCATGATAGTGGCAACATAACCACGACCCTTATCCAACATCGACTCGATAACGGCACCACTCGCCTTACGATTTGGGTTAGCCTTAAGCTCGAGCACCTCAGCCTCCAAAAGCACCTTTTCGAGGAGCTTATCAAGGTTAAGACCCTGCTTTGCAGATACCTCCTGACACTGATACTTACCGCCCCAATCCTCAACGAGGTAGTTCATCTGCGAAAGCTGCTCGCGGATACGGTCTGAGTTAGCCTGCGGCTTATCCATCTTGTTGATAGCAAACACCATAGGCACACCTGCTGCTGAAGCGTGGTTGATAGCCTCGACAGTCTGAGGCATCACGCTATCGTCGGCAGCAACGATAATGATGGCAACGTCGGTCATCTTAGCACCACGGGCACGCATCGCCGTAAAGGCCTCGTGACCTGGGGTATCAAGGAATGTAATCTTCTGACCATTAAGCTCAACAGAGTAAGCACCGATATGCTGTGTGATACCACCAGCCTCGCCCGCGGTGACGTTTGTCTTACGGATATTATCCAAGAGCGAAGTCTTACCGTGGTCTACGTGACCCATTACGGTAACGATAGGTGGACGTGATACGAGCTCCTCCTCAGTATCGGCATCGCTCTCAATAGCCTCCTGAATCTCAACAGATACGAACTCTACCTTGAAGCCAAACTCCTCAGCCACAACAACCAAAGCCTCAGCATCGAGACGCTGGTTGATAGATACCATAAGACCAAGGTTCATACAAGCCGAGATAACCTCCATAGGAGATACGTTCATCATGGTAGCGAGCTCACTTACAGTTACGAACTCCGTAACCTTAAGCACGCTGCGCTCCATCTCCTCGCGCTCGATCTCCTCGTTCATGCGCTCACGAACCTCCTCACGCTTCTCCTTACGATATTTCGCACCCTTACTCTTTGTACCCTTGGCTGTTAGACGAGCCAACGTATCCTTAATCTGCTTTGATACCTCCTCGTCAGAGACCTCCTGACGAACTACAGGCTTTGGTGCTGGCTTCTGCTTCTTGTTCTTCTTGCCTGCACCCTGCTGATTCT
>JAZOSJ010000081.1:0-7327 GCA_045657045.1 Alistipes sp. | reverse complement strand
TATCTCTTACCGTGCGCACTGTATCTTCCACCAGATTGAGGGTCTCTATATCGACCGCAATGTATCGTTTGCCGATATGAAGCAGTCGTTGCTATACTTCGCTAAGGAGCTCTTTGGCGAGCAGGCACAGATTCGTATGCGTCCTTCATACTTCCCATTTACTGAGCCATCAGCAGAGGTAGATGTATCTTGCTCTATCTGCGGTGGTAAGGGCTGCGGCGTATGTAAGGGTACAGGTTGGTTGGAGATTATGGGTTGCGGTATGGTTGACCCTAATGTCCTAACAGCCAATAATATCGATCCAAAGGAGTTCTCAGGCTTCGCGTTTGGTATGGGTATTGAGCGTATAGCAATGCTTAAATATGGTGTTGGCGACCTTCGCTTGTACTTCGAGAACGACGTTCGTTTCCTCAACCAATTTGAGTCTGCCCTCTAATAGTATATAGGAGATTGTAAAAATGGGGGTGGCTAATATCTTTTTGGTCACCCTCAATTTATAGGTATGAGTTGGGTAAAGCATATACTTTTGACGTTAGTAGCTGTTGTAGCGCTGTTTTCCATCGCTATGGCACAAGAGCGCACTACCCTACCCGACTCCACATCCTTAGGCTATCGCCATATAGATGCCGTAAAGGAGTTTACAATCTGGCGAGATACAGTCAAGGCTCGCCGTATATGGAGCGAAATTATCGAGCGCGATAGCTCCTACTCACCTGCGTTGTACTACCTGAGCCTTACGGATAAGGATCGTGAGCAGAGCCTGCGCTATGCCCACCGCGCCTTTGCTGCGGATAGCACAAATAAGTGGTACACAGCAAATTATGCCGAGAAGCTAATCACCTCGGGGCTTTATACTCGAGCCATACCAATCTTTCGTCGTTTGATGCGTATCGACCCTACGAATATTCGCTCCTACCACGCCCTTGCAGTTATCTATGGCTTCAACGGTATGCCCTATTCGGCAATCTCGATACTCGACTCTGCCGAGTTGCGCATCGGCTATAACTACTATCTTGCCGATATCAAGCAAGAGTTGCTTCTCTCAACCCGCCAATACGACCGTGCTATTGAGGAGGGTGAGCGACGTATCGAGGAGCACCCTTACGATGCAGGTGTAATCACAAAACTCGCTGATGTATATGCCGTTACGGGTCGTGATTCGTTGGCACGCGCAACCTACGAGCGCGCCTTTAAGCTCGACACCACAAACGTGGAGACTATCACTGCCATTGCCGATTACTACTCGCGTATAGGCAATACCATACGTATGCTCGATTATGAGCAGCACCTCTTCCGTAGCGACAAGCTCGATGTGTCGACTAAGCTGCACCGCCTATCGCAGTATACCGCAGATATAAATTTCTACGCCACGAATTACTACCGCGTGGGTGGCATTATCCGTCAGTTGGCTATTGAGTATCCCAATAATCGTGAGGTAAAGAGTCTCTATGCCCAGCACCTTATCTATGGTGGCAATAAGAATGAGGCGTTGGAGTATCTTCTACGCCACCTTGAAGATGATAACGTTGAGCCAGGTGACTACCTGTTGGTTATTCAGTTGGAGCACCACTTGGGGCTTAAAGACGAGCTAAGCAGGGAGATAACGCGTGCCTTGGAGCTATTCCCATATGACGTTGACCTGCTCTCGATGTATGCCTATATATGCAGTGAGCGAGGCGACTACAAGGCTGCAATCACGGTCTTGGAGTGGGCGTTGACGGGTATAAAGGATAACGTGCAACGCAGTGTGTTGCTCGGAAATATCGGCGATATGTACCACGAGATGGGCGAGGATAAGAGTGCCTTTCGCTATTATAGACGTGCCCTGTCGCTCGATAAGGATAATGCCCTTGTGTTGAACAACTACGCCTACTTCCTAAGCCTTATGGATAAGGATTTGAAGGAGGCGCTACTAATGGCGGAGCGTGCCATGTCGTTAAGACCAAATAACGCCTCGTATGTAGATACCTACGCTTGGATCTTGCACCGTATGGGTCGCAACGAGGAGGCTAAAAAGGCTATGCGTCAGGCGCTTACACTAAGCTCGCAGATGGACGATTCGCTCTTATGTCACTATGCCGATATTTTGTGGGCGTTGGGCGAGCGGTTTATGGCTGAGACCTATTGGCAAAAGGCGGTCGAGCGTGGCTACGATAAGGGGTTGATGGATGCCCATATTAAAGAG
The DNA here is from genome assembly GCA_045657045.1 of Alistipes sp. Lineage (GTDB taxonomy): Bacteria > Bacteroidota > Bacteroidia > Bacteroidales > Rikenellaceae > Alistipes. Next base: position 5,142 of record JAZOSJ010000081.1, on the reverse strand, counting down.
ATTAAATCGAAGAAGTAATGTCAAATATTGTTAAGATACTAACCCTACTCCTGCTCCTTGCTACCCCACTCTCGGGTGTTGCGCAGGATAAAAAGACCGAGGAGCAACGTCGCCGTACGGAGCAGTATAAGAAGGAACTTGCCAAGGCTAAGGGGGAGGTCGAGAGGGTTAAGAAGGATAAGAAGAGCGCCAAGAAGCAGGTTACGGCTATCGAGGAGGAGATGCGTATGCGCAACGGCTACATCAAGGAGGTAGAGGGCGAGCGCAAGGGTGTGGAGCGCGAGATGAAGATGTGCGATGCCGAGGTCGACTCGTTGAATAGGGTATTGGAGCATAACCGCAAGCTCTATGCCGAGGCTACACGTGTGGCATATCGTAACTATGCGCAGAACAACGCTTCGAACTATCTCTTTGCCTCGAAGAGCCTAACGGAGGCTGCACGTCGTATGGCGGAGATTGAGCATATCACCGACCAGCGTAAGGCTCTTGCCGAGAGTATTGCCGAGCAATCATCGAAAGTAGCTACCCAGCGCGAGACTTTGCAGCAGAGGGTAGATGAGCTTGACTCCCTAAACCGTGTTTTGAAGCACGAGAAGCGCGTTTTGGAGGATAGCAGGGTAGAGGCGCAGCGAGCCTATAATAAGCTCTCAAAACGCGAGAAAACAGCCATTGACGAGCAACGTAAGCAGCAGCAGCAGTACGATAAGGCTGTTGCCGAGCTCCAAAAGATGCTTAAAGGCAATAAGGTAGGTGCAGGCTTCTCGCGTAATACCCGCGGTCTAAATCTTCCTGTTGAGGGTGGAACGCTCTCACAGCAGGGCTTTGGAGCTACGATTACGGGTAAAAAGGGTGATGCTGTGCGTACCATCCACGAGGGTCTTGTGCAGGAGATACAGTATAAAAAACTAACTAATAAGTATACCATCTTCCTCGGTTACAACGAGTATCTTGTGACCTATACAAACCTTAGCTCGGTATGTGTTAAGAAGGGAGATGTAGTGAAGAAGGATCAGAAGATTGGTGTTATAGGCAGTGGTATAGATACCAACGACAAGCCATTTGTGCGCTTGGCAATCTACGACTCTAAGACCGAAAAACCACTCTACGTATCCGATTTTTTTAAGAAGTTATAACGCTATGATACACTTCTACAACCAAGATTGCAACTACCTTCCACCCAAACGTCTTATCTTACGTCGCTGGATCGAGGAGGTTATCAATGCCGAGGGCTACGAGGTAGGCGATATTAATTACGTCTTCTGTGGCTCGGAGTACCACCGTCAGATGAATCGTGACTTTATCGGTCACGACTACTTTACAGATATTATCACCTTCGAGGAGCGTGAGGGTAGGGTAGGCGAGCATATTGTCTCGGGTGAGGTATATATCGATGTCGCTACGGTTGAGGATAACGCACCACAGTATAACGCTTTGCCTATCAATGAGATGCGTAGAGTTATCATCCACGGTGCGTTGCACCTGTGCGGTCATAAGGATAAGAGTCCATGGGCAGAGAAGAATATGCGCCGCATGGAGAACAAATATCTTAAACTGCTAAGAGATAAGTACCTATGAGGCTTAGTTACGATGTAGTTGTTGTGGGTGCTGGCCACGCCGGCTGTGAGGCGGCATCTGCTGCGGCACGCCTCGGCTCGCGCACGCTGCTTATAACCATCGATATGGAGAAGATAGCCTCTATGTCGTGTAACCCAGCGGTTGGAGGTGTGGCTAAGGGTCAGATTGTGAGGGAGATAGATGCGCTCGGTGGCAGGATGGCACGCATTACTGATATGAGTACCATACAATTCCGTATGCTCAATCGCTCGAAGGGTGCTGCGATGTGGAGTCCGCGCGCTCAGTGCGATAAGGCTGAGTTCTCGCGACTATGGCGTAGGGAGCTTGAAAACACGCCTAACCTCTATATCTGGCAGGATTCGGTAACGGAGATATTGGTAGATACCAAGTGTGAGAAAACACGTGTAAGGGGCGTTAAAACGCGAATGGGCGTGGAGATAGAGTGCAGTAGGGTAGTGCTTACTGCTGGAACATTCCTCGATGGTATGATGCACTGCGGCGATGCTCACGCTGAGGGTGGTCGCGCTGGTGACCAAGCCTCGCACGGTATCACAGCACAGCTACGCTCGCTTGGCTTTAAGGCGGGACGTATGAAGACGGGCACTCCTGCGCGCCTTGATGCACGTACTATTAATTTCGAGGCATTAGAGGTGCAAGAGGGTGATGCTCAACCATATAAGTTTTCTTACGACACTGATACTGAGGCTGTTAATCATCAGCTACCCTGTTTTATGGTCTATACTTCGAAGCGTGTACATGATATTTTGCGCACAGGTTTCGAGCGCTCGCCACTCTTTAATGGCACCATCTCGGGTATAGGTCCTCGCTACTGTCCAAGCATCGAGGATAAGCTTCGTACCTTTGCCGATAAGGAGCAACATCAGCTCTTCTTGGAGCCTGAGGGGCGCAATACCAATGAGTATTACCTCAATGGCTTCTCGTCATCGTTGCCATACGAGGTACAGCTTGAGGCGTTGCACAATATATCGGGTCTGGAGGATGTCCACGTCTACCGCCCAGGCTACGCTATCGAGTACGACTACTTCCCGCCAACACAACTTAGCCATACATTGGAGACTAAGCTTGTTGAGGGTCTCTACTTCGCGGGTCAGGTCAATGGCACAACGGGTTATGAGGAGGCAGCTGCCCAGGGTCTTATGGCTGGTATCAATGCCCATCGTTCGCTCAATGGTTTGGAGGGTGTGGTGCTAAAGCGCGATGAGGCATATATCGGTGTCTTGATTGATGACCTTGTGACTAAGGGTGTCGACGAGCCTTACCGTATGTTTACCTCGCGTGCCGAGTATCGCATCTTGCTTCGTCAGGATAATGCCAATGTCCGACTCACACCACTTGGTCACGAAATCGGTCTTGTCTCGGATGCGAAATACGAAAATCTGCTCAAAAAAAATAGCGCCGTAGAATCGCTTATTTCGATGCTCCGTAAGTGTGCTGTGAAAATAGGCGAAATTGACAGCTATTTAATTTCGATAGGCGAAGAGCCACTTTCGCAAGGAAAAAAGCTCTATGATATAGTTTTGCGCAGTAATGTGACTATAAATTCACTTAAAAACGTATTTCCAAAACTAAAATCGTTCATTGAGAATAATAATCTAAGTGACGAGGTTGTCGAGCAGGCAGAGATTCAAATCAAGTATCGCGGCTATATAGAGCGTGAAAAATACTATGCGGAGAAGATGCACCGCTTAGAGGAGATAGCTATTCCTGCGAACTTCGATTATAATGCTATGCAGTCATTGACTATCGAAGCGCGCCAAAAGCTGTCGCGTATACGCCCAGAAACTATAGGTCAGGCGTCGCGTATACCAGGTGTTTCGCCAGCAGATATCAATGTTTTGCTAATAAAGTTTGGTAGATAGGTTCCACGTGGAACAGATTTACAAACTGAAAAGTGAAAACTGAAAGGTGAAAAGTGTGGTGTCTGCGACGCATTTTAAACTGAAAAGTGAAAGGTAAATTTTTCATCTTTCACTTTTTTTAAATCTCGCGCGAAGCGCACCATACTTTTCAGTTTTCAGTTTTCACTTTATTTCTTGTCAGAAGGGGTTAGATGTGGCCTCGATAAAGAGAAAGAGCGGATGGGCTGTACTTGGCGTACTGCCCATTCGCTCTTTGGATTGAGAGGTTGCAGATGACCCCTTATCACAAGAAATTAAAGGACTTCTACATTCCAGTTGTGGATATCCTCCACACGACCATACTGGATGCCCTGAAGGTGGTCGTACATCTTCTTGCAAGTCTCACCAACCTTCATACCGTAGTCGTATGTCACGTTGTTGTCAAGGTCATACAAAGCACCGATAGGAGAGATAACAGCAGCTGTACCGCAAGCACCAGCCTCCTCGAATGTAGCCAACTCCTCAACAGGAATATCGCGCTCCTCAACTGTCAAACCAAGGTCTGCAGCAATCTGGCGCAAGCTCTTGTTTGTGATAGATGGAAGGATAGATGCAGACTTAGGAGTAACGTATGTATTGTTCTTGATACCGAAGAAGTTTGCAGCACCGAACTCCTCAACCTTTGAGTGGGTTGCAGCGTCAAGGTAAAGTACGTTAGAGAAGCCCTTAGAGTGTGCCTCCTCCAATGACCAGATTGATGAAGCGTAGTTACCACCAACCTTAACATCACCTGTTCCACGTGGAGCAGCACGGTCCTGATCACGCATAATAAGAGCCTTGATAGCGCTCATACCGCCCTTGAAGTATGGGCCTACAGGAGCACAGAAGATGATGAGGTCTGCCTCGTCAACAGCGCGAACGCCCAAGCAGGTCTTTGTACCGAGAAGTGTTGGACGCAAGTAGAGTGAAGCGCCAGTCTCGTAAGGTGGAACGAAATCCATGTTACGACGAACGCACTCCATACAGCCCTCAACAAACTGCTCAACGGTAGGAGCTGGAAGGCAGAGGCGGTTAGCCGAGTTGATCATACGCTTAGCGTTCTCGTCTGGACGGAACAAGCGTACCTTGCCATCAACACCACGGAAGGCCTTCAAGCCCTCGAAGATCTCAAGACCATAGTGCAAGCAAGCTGCTGACATGTGCATCTTGATGTACTCGTCGTCTGTTACCTGCATCTGGCTCCACTGACCATTCTCGTAGTGGTAGCGAACATTGAAAGCGGTCTTGTAGTAGGCAAAACCAAGCTCTCCCCATTTAATGTTTTCCATAGTTTAGCTAAAAGTTTAAGTTGGTTATTGTTTATATCTTTTTTAGGTTGTCTTTGTGGCTAACCCTTTAAATATCAACGTTTTTACTATCCAATCATTGCGCCCGACATTGTCTTATCCTCAGGCTGTACGAGTACTAAGCGACCCAAAGCATCCTCAGCCATGAGAATCATGCCTCGCGACTCGATACCCTTTATCTCGCGTGGTGCGAGGTTGGCAAGAACAAGCACCTGTCGTCCTACAAGCTGCTCAGGTGTGTAGTACTCGGCGATGCCCGACACGATAGTTCGCTTGTCGATACCTGTGTCGATGGTGAGCTTGAGTAGCTTCTTAGTCTTTGCCACCTTCTCGGCTGCGAGGATTGTTGACACGCGGATATC
>JAZOSJ010000080.1:0-14925 GCA_045657045.1 Alistipes sp. | reverse complement strand
GCGCTCCATCTCCTCGCGCTCGATCTCCTCGTTCATTCTCTCACGAACCTCCTCACGCTTCTCCTTACGATATTTTGCACCCTTCGACTTTGTACCCTTGGCAGTTAGACGTGCCAAAGTATCCTTAATCTGCTTTGATACCTCCTCGTCAGACACCTCCTGGCGAACTACAGGCTTTGGTGCTGGCTTCTGCTTCTTATTCTTCTTGCCGGCACCCTGCTGCTGGTTCTGCTGACCCTGCTGGTTCTGCTGTGGACGCTGGGCATTGTTATTACCATTGCCCTTATTGCCACCCTTCTCCTTCTTGCCATCAACAGCCTTGCCCTCCTTAGCGACATTCACCTTCTCCTTGTCCAAACGCTTGCGCTTGTGCTTGCCACCAGGAACCATATTCGAGACATCCATAGTACCCAAAATCTTTGGGCCATCAAGCTGCTCTACCTCGGTGCGATAAACTGTATCGCGCTTTGGCTCTGGCCTTGCCTCTGGCTTTTGCTCTGCCTTAGGCTCTGCAACCACAGGCTTAGGCTCTGGCTTAACCTCCACCTTTGGCTCTGGCTTTGGCTCTGGTTTTGGCTCAGCCTTTGGCTTCGGACTAAGGTCTATCTTACCCAAAATCTTTGGACCACGCACCTCATCCTTAACGTTGATTGTCGTGGACTTTACCACAACCTCCTGTTCCTCCTCCTTGTCGTTGCTGATGCTAACCGAGCCCTTCTGCTGGATGCGCTCACGCACAGCCTTACGCTCGTTACCCGACTGACGGTTACGACCAAACTCCTTTTCAAGAGCAGCATATATCTCGTCGCTCACAGGTGATGAAGGCGAGCAGTCGCTCTGCAAGCCCTTGCGCTGGAGAAAGTCGGCAAGCGTGTTAAAACCTACCTTAAACTCCTTGGCAACCTGTATAAGCCTCATCTTTTTGCTATTATTATCCATTCAATAAAATCATTAATCGTTACCACTATTCAAACTCAGCCTTGAGGATAGACATCACCTGCTCAGCCTGCTCAATTTCGAGGTCGGCGCGCTGTGCAACCTCCTCTACCGAAAGCTCCAATACGCTCTTGGCAGTATCGCAACCCGCAGCTTTAAGAGCCTCGATAATCCAGCCCTCAATCTCGTCTGCAAACTCTGTAAGAGCAACATCCTCCTCCTCAATCTCACGATATACGTCGATATCGTAGCCTGTAAGCATCTTCGATAGACGGATGTTAAGACCACCCTTACCAATAGCCAACGACACCTCCTCTGGTTTGAGGTATACAGATGCTGTCATCTTCTCCTCATCAACGTTGATTGTAGAGATCTTAGCAGGGCTCAACGAGCGCTGAATCATAAGCGAGGTGTTAGATGTGTAGTTCACAACATCGATATTCTCATTGCGCAACTCCTTAACTACGGTGTAGATACGTGAACCCTTCATACCCACGCAAGCACCTACTGGGTCGATGCGGTCATCGTAAGACTCAACAGCCACCTTAGCACGCTCACCTGGGATACGAGCAATCTTCTTAATAGTGATAAGACCATCGAAAATCTCAGGCACCTCCTGCTCGAACAAACGCTCCAAGAACTGGTTGTCGGTACGAGAGAGGATGATGCGTGGCTGGTTGTTGTTCATCTCAACACTCTTAACCACAGCCTTGATGGTGTCACCCTTGCGGTAGAAGTCGTTAGGAATCTGCTCACCCTTTGGCAAAACAAGATCGTTGCCATCGTCGTCGCGTACCAAAACCTCCTTCTTCCATACCTGGTAAACCTCACCTGCGATAATCTCACCCACCTTCTCAGAGTACTTCTCGAAGAGAGCCGCCTTCTCAAGGTCGAGGATGCGTGATGCAAGGTTCTGACGCAATGACAACACTGCACGACGGCCAAACTTTGTCATGTCAATCTGGTCTACATACTCGTCACCTACGTCGTATGATGCGTCGATGGCCTTAACCTCAGAGAGTGCAATCTCAGTATTCTCGTCCTCCAACATCTCATCCTCTACAACGGTGCGGTTACGCCAAATCTCCAAGTCACCCTTCTCTGGGTTGATGATAACATCGAAATTCTCGTCACTCTCGAATTGCTTCTGCAAAGCGTGACGAAATACATCCTCCAACACTCCAATAAGGGTAGCATTGTCGATGCTTTTTAGCTCTTTGAACTCAGCAAAGTTGCTGATAAGATTAATGTACTTCATTGTCGTTTATATATTTTGTTTTATTTGTTTTTCTATTTTTTGTGGGTTCTGATGGGTTATGGGTTCCTATAAGTTCCTATGAGTTCTAATAAGTTCCTATAAGTTCTAATGCTTACCATCTAACCAAAGAGTCTGCCAGCAGCAAAGCGGAGTTTACTTTCGGTAAATGAGCATTTTTCAGACAAGCAAAGCAACACAAACATCCCCACCTGCACACCCTAATTTCTTGTCAGAAGGGTTGCAGATATGGTAGTGGGTCGCAGGCTAAAAAAGCGGAGTTTACTAAAGGTAAATGAGCATTTTTTAGACAAGCCCAATGCCATAGATGCGCCCTTATCACAAGAAATTATTTGAAGTCGAGATACTCCTTAACGTACTTAACCTCCTCCCAAGCGAAATCCTTTGTAACCTCTACGGTCTGCTTGCGCTTCTTACCCTCTACAAGCTGCTTCTCCTCGTATGAGATCTGAATACCAGCCTCAGTTGCATCGTTTAGCTTTGCGAGAACCTTAACGCCGTCCTTGAGCAACACCTCTACTGATGAGCCAAGAATCTTCTTATACTGGCGAAGCTGCTTTAGCTCTGAGCCGATACCTGCCGAAGCCACCATAAGCGAGTAGTCCTCAACCTCACGGTCGAGCTCAGCCTCGATAGCACGATTTAGCGCCGCACAATCTTCAAGACGCACCGCAGTATCGCTATCTATAAGCAACTCAATATCACCCATAGGAGAGACCTTGCACTCCACAACAAACATATCGCTACCCGCCAAATGACGTTCAGCAATATCTACAACTTTCTTATTATCAATCATATACCTCTAAACTTTATTATCCTCCCTAAGTGATGCACCCCATAATCGGGACCTCTAAGCACGAAATAAGGGGACTCTCCGTCCCCTTACTCTCTCGCTTTTACACCGCAAAGATATATATTTTTTTGCTGTCAACCAAATATTTACACCACTTTTTCGGCGTTTTTATAAAATTCTTACTACGTAAGGCTACTTATTCATCTTTGCCCAAGTATCCTTCAAGGTCACTGTGCGGTTGAATACCATGTGCTCTGGTGTTGAGTCCACATCGACATTAAAGTAACCGATACGCTGGAATTGTAGATAGTCGTATGGCTTAGCCTCGGCAAGATACTTCTCAACGTAGCACTCAGTAAGCACCTTCAACGAATCCTCATTGATCATCTCCTGCATAGCTTCAAGAGCCTCACAACCTCTCTCCTTACGGATTGCCGCCATCTCATCGCGTGGGTTCTCCACCTTCCACAAGCGGTCGTAGAGGCGCACCTCTGCCTTGATGCAATGGTTGCAGCTTACCCAATGAAGCGTACCCTTAACCTTGCGGTTGCTACCTGGAAGACCCGTCTTTGTATCTGGGTCATACTCAGCATATACGGTGGTAACGTTGCCATTCTCATCCTTATCGCAACCTGTACACTTCACGATATATGCATTTTTAAGACGTACCTCAGCACCTGGGGTCATACGGAAATACTTCTTTGGAGCATCCTCCATAAAGTCCTCACGCTCCATCCACAACTCGCGGCTGAACTCGATGGTGTGTGTACCAGACTCTGGATCCTCAGGGTTGTTTACAGCCTCGAACGACTCAACCTGACCCTCTGGGTAGTTGGTAATCACAAGCTTAACAGGGTCGATAACGGCACTTACACGTATTGCACGCTTGTTAAGGTCGTCACGCACAGCACTTTCGAGCAATGCCATATCGTTCAACGCATCGTATGTGGTGTAGCCAATCTTATCTACGAAGTTACGGATAGACTCTGGCGAGTAACCACGACGACGGAAGCCACACAATGTAGGCATACGAGGATCATCCCAACCCTTTACCAAGCCCTCCTTAACAAGGATAAGCAGGTTACGCTTACTCATAAGCGTGTAGTTGAGGTTGAGCTTGTTGAACTCATACTGACGAGGGCGCTCGTCTGATGGGTCAACACCCTCCTTAACCCAATCTACGAACAAGTCGTACAATGGGCGGTGAGGCACAAATTCAAGGGTACACAACGAGTGTGTAACGCCCTCGAAATAGTCGCTCTGACCGTGGGCAAAGTCGTACATAGGGTACACCTTCCACTTGTCGCCTGTACGGTGATGTGGGTGATTTACAACACGATAGATGATAGGGTCGCGGAAGTGCATATTCGAGCTTGTCATATCAATCTTAGCGCGGAGCACCATTCTGCCCTCCTCAATCTCACCACGTGTCATCTGCATAAAGAGGTCGAGGTTCTCCTCGATTGGGCGGTTGCGGTATGGACTCTCGGTACCTGCCTGCGTAGGCGTACCCTTCTGCGCAGCAATCTCCTCAGATGTCTGCTCGTCGATATATGCCTTACCCTCCTTAATCAAGCGAACTGCGAAGTCCCACAACTGCTGGAAGTAGTCCGAAGCGTAATACTCCTCGCCCCACTCGAAGCCGAGCCACTTGATATCCTCCTTGATAGCCTCTACATACTCTACATCCTCCTTCGTTGGATTGGTATCGTCAAAGCGTAGGTTACACACGCCACCGTAGCGCTTTGCTACGCCGAAGTCCAAGCATATAGCCTTGGCGTGACCAATGTGAAGGTAGCCATTAGGCTCTGGTGGGAATCGCGTCTGAACACGCGTCTTACCCTTAGCTATCGCCTCTTCGATAACCTCTTCCACAAAGTTCAATGACTTCTCCTTAACCTCAGTTGTTTCAATTACCATAATATATAATATGTGTTAAATTTATTTTCTTAATTTGTCCAACATCACCGATACACACAACCACTGACGTGTACCCAAGCCCGTACCATCATCCTCGAGCGTGAAACCTACATCGAGCAAAACGCTATCATTCGCAAAACGCTCTGTATAGCAGAACGTTATAGCATCATAATAGTTTGTATGGGGGGGGGCATAGTGTTGCAACCCGTGATATAAATCCTTGCCATAACGTCCATAGTAGACAAATGGTGCCTCGCCCAAATATGTCACATTATGCACCGACAGCTTGTTATACCTATATGTTGCATATAGCTCCACACCCTTTGGACATTCAAATGTGTTCTCGTTAACTCTATCCCTCTGCACCGACTGCACATACTTAACACCGATGTCGAAATCCTCGCCCTTAAAACCAACGAATGGCGTTAACAAAAAGTTATCAACCACATCATCCTTTGTCGCCTCGTTGTAGTCCTTGGCATAGTGACCAATCATTATGTCGTAACCAACATACAACGCCTTCTCGGCATAACGCGCCGAGGTCATTATCGCAAATGCCTCGCGGGTAGTCTCCGTGCGCTTACCATTGTAGTCCATCGCAAACTCTATAAACGAAGCACCTGATGCCGACTCCTTGCGTGCCAACACACCGCTCAGCGTATTGTGGTAGTAGCGATAGTGACGGTCGAAGAAGAGGTCGCTTTGCAAGCCTCGCATCTCGCTACGAGGGAATATACCCGCCAACAATCGCACCTGAGGTGCACGATAGCCGTAGTAGAAGTGGAGGTTTGTATCACTCACAAAATCGGTCTCGTGACCGAAGTCGCGCGTGAAGTCACTCGCCACAACAAGCTCGTTACCGCCATCCCAACTAAACTTTGCCTTAGGTGTTAGGCGCGCGCTAAACAGCGTCTCAGACCACTTATGCTGCATTCCCGCATACTCCGTATTATCAAAGAGCGTCACAAAATCGACTCCATAATTCAACTCCTGCGCCACAAGGGTATTCACCCCCATAACAAGAGCCATAATGATTACGATATATACTTTAAGTTTGCGCATAATAGTCCATAGTAACATTTCAGCGCAAATTTACTTAAAATATTTTTATATTTATTACTTTTGTGCCACAATCTTGAAATATTTTAATAATTATGCGAAAACTACTTAACGAGGAGCTTGGTCGCCCAACACTTGATGAGTATGCCGATACAAGGAAGCTACCCGTGGTAGCCGTGCTCGACAATGTGCGCTCAGCACAGAACGTAGGTTCTTTCTTCCGCACTGCCGATGCCTTTGGTATTGAGCATATTGCGCTCTGCGGAATTAGCTCCACACCCCCAAACCGCGAGATACATAAAACGGCTCTTGGCGCTGAGCTTAGCGTCGAGTGGAGCTACTACCCTACAACTATGGAGTGCATCGAGAAGCTCCGCGCGGAGGGATATCAGATTATCGCCATAGAGCAGATTGAGGGGTCGACAATGCTCGACAAGTTCGTTGCCGACAAAACAAAGAAGTATGCCCTTGTATTTGGCAATGAGGTGGATGGCGTAGACCAGGCTATTGCCGATATTGTCGATGGCGCAATCGAGATTCCGCAAGTAGGCATCAAGCACTCGCTAAATGTTTCAGTATCGGCGGGTGTTGTTATGTGGGAGATGTTTAGACAGCTATTCTAAAAGTGAAAGGTGAAAACTGAAAACTGAAAACTGAAAAGTAAGGTGTCTGCGACGCATATTTATAAAACTTATGCGAAGCATACCTTACTTTTCAGTTTTCACTTTTCACTTCAAAAAAATCAGAGGGCACTGGATTCGAACGGCTTTAGCCGTAGAGCCGATACCTTATAAAAAAATGTGCAGGCTTTAGCCGAGCAATAAATCATTATCATATCGGCTCAACCAGCCTTTAAGTGAGAATCAGCGACCTTCGGTTTGCAGAATAGATACCGAAGGTATTTTGTTTGAGGATGTTGTCATAGTGCTCGCACTAAATGACAACATACACAAACAAAAAAAGATGACCAAATCGGTCATCTTTTCTGCAAACCTGCTCTTGCGGAGGGCACTGGATTCGAACCAGCGGATACCTTACGATATCGGCAGTTTAGCAAACTGCTGGTTTAAGCCACTCACCCAACCCTCCTTAAACCATCTTTTATAAAAGAGCGGTGCAAATATACAACTAATTTTCTAATCTGCAAAATTTATTGATATATTTAGCCGCATCTTATCTCAAAACGGAGTTTTTTTCCTACTTTTGCAACATAGGAATAACTAATTAATAAAGATACTATGAAAAAACTATTAACATTGTTAGCTCTGCTAAGCGTGTCGTTTACGGCAATTGCAGATGAGGGTATGTGGCTACTCCCATATATCAAAAAGATGAATAGCAAAGACCTTAAAAAGCATGGTTGTAAACTATCGGCTGAGGAGATATACTCTGCCGAGAAGTCATCGTTGAAGGATGCCATCGTGGTATTTGGTGGCGGCTGTACCGGCGAGATTGTATCGCCTAATGGTCTGCTCTTCACCAATCACCACTGCGGTTATGGCGCTATTCAGCAGCTTTCGTCCGTGGAGCACGACTACCTCAAGGATGGTTTCTGGGCTATGAACTACGGCGAGGAGCTACCTGCTGTGGGTCTTAAAGTAAAGTTCGTTCGACATATTTTAGATGTTACAGAGAATATCATTGGCAATGTTCCATCTACTGCAAGCCAGGAGGAGTATGAGAATATCGTGGGTACAAATAAACAGGAGCTTATCAAGGCCCTTGAAGAGAAGTACCCAGGTATGGAGGTAATAATCCCATCGTTCTTTGGTGGTAATCAGTTCTTTGCATTTATATATGAGGTATATCCAGATGTTCGCTTGGTAGGTACACCACCATCATCTATCGGTAAGTTTGGCGGCGACACCGACAACTGGATGTGGCCACGCCATACGGGCGACTTCTCTATCTTCCGCGTATATGCGGGTAAGGATAACCGCCCTGCGGAGTACTCTGAGGACAATGTACCATATAAGGCCGAGAAGTGGCTCGACATCTCATTGGATGGCATCGAGGAGGGTGATTTCGGTATGATTATGGGCTTTCCAGGCTCTACCGAGCGATACAAGACCTCATACGAGATTGACTATATGCTCGAGGTGGAGAACCCTCAGCGCATCTATATCCGTGGCGAGCGCCAGGCAATCTTGCGCAAGCACATGGATGCAGACCAGGCTGTACGTATCAAATACGACGCTAAGTTCGCAAGTTCAGCAAACTACTGGAAAAACTCTATCGGCATGTCGCGCGGTATTGAGAAGCTAAATGTACGCGACAAGAAAGCAACGCAAGAGGCTGAGTATCAGGCTTGGGCTGAGCAGAATACCCTCCCAGAGGAGCACTACATGGATGCGCTACGCCTAATTGCAGAGTCGCAGAGCGAGGCTTGCGAGGAGAATGCTACGTTGCAGTATCTTAGCGAGGCGTTTATGCGTTCGATAGAGCTTACACAGACAATGCTTGGTATAGATAATTTCGAGCGCTTCTACAAGGACTACGACGAGGCCACAGACCGCGATGTAGCAAAGCGTATGTTTGTTATCTACCGCGAGAACAACAAGCGTCTGCCATCTATCTATGAGAAGATTGACACTGAGTTTGGTGGTAACAGCGATGCATACGTAGATTGGCTATACGATAACTCACAGCTTACATCGTTGGAGAAGTACAACGCCATCAAGGCTTTGTCGAAGGAGGAGCGTCAGCAGGCTTTCAAGAACGACCCTGTATATGAACTAACAAGTTCTATACTTGCTCTTTATCGTGAGATTTCACCAGCAGTACACAATGCCAATAAGAAGTTTGCCGAGGGTCATCGTCACTATATCGCTGGTCTTATGAAGATGCAACCAGAGCGTGCTTGGGCTTCGGATGCTAACTTCACTATCCGCCTTACTTACGGCAATGTATTACCTTACTCGCCACGCGATGGTGTTGTATACAAGCACTACACCACTATCGAGGGCGTTATGGCCAAAGAGGATAAGTCGAATCCTGTGGAGTTCACCGTGCCAGAGCGCCTCAAAGAGCTATATCGCGCTAAGGATTACGGTCGCTATGCCGATAAGCGTGGCGAGCTTCCTGTTGCATTCCTTGTAAACTGCGATATCACCGGTGGCAACTCAGGCTCCCCTGTTATGAACGCTAAGGGAGAACTTATTGGTCTTGCGTTTGATGGTAACTGGGAGGCTATGTCTGGCGACGTTGCCTTTGAGCCAGAACTACAACGTACCATCGCGGTAGACATCCGCTATGTGTTGTTCGTAATCGAGAAGTATGGCAACGCTAAGTGGCTTGTTGATGAGTTAACGATTAAGTAAACTGAAAAGTTGGGCTTAATAAATAATGGTGATTAAGGGTTATTAAAGGTTATTAGGGGTTATTAAGGGTATTGTTTTGTTGCCCTTAATATCCTCTAACAACCCTTAAATACCGTTAATATCCCCTATTTTAATATAATGGAGAGATATATCAATATTAACGACTTTAACTACAACCTTCCTGATGAGCGCATCGCCAAGTTCCCATTGGCGGAGCGTTCATCATCGAAGCTACTCGTATACGATAACGGCTCTATCACAGAGAGTCATTTTCGCAACATTGCTGAGTATCTGCCTAAGGGTGCGATGTTTGTATTCAATAATACGCGTGTTGTGCGCGCGCGCATAGTGATGCACAAGGACTCGGGGGCACGTATCGAGGTCTTCTGCCTCGAACCACACAACCCAGCAGACTATGAGCGCGCCTTTGCACAGTACGAGACGTCGGAGTGGAGCTGCATCGTAGGCAACCTCAAAAAGTGGAAAGAGGGCGAAATAGGTATTAACTTCGAGTACAACGGCGAGCCTCACACCTTGCGCGCCGAGATTGTAGAGCGTGGTACACGCGAACATATCGTGCGCTTCCGCTGGTCGGCAGAGTGTAGCTTCGGACAGCTCCTCGAAACGCTCGGTCGCATCCCTATTCCACCATATCTCAACCGCGAGAGCGAGGATATAGACAACACCCGCTACCAGACTGTCTATGCACGCTTCGAGGGCTCGGTGGCAGCACCTACGGCAGGTCTGCACTTTACACCAGAGCTTATTGAGAGTATGCGTGGCGAGGGTTTCTCTTTTGAGGAGGTGACACTACACGTGGGTGCAGGAACATTCCTACCCGTTAAGGAGGATGATGCCACACAGCACGCTATGCACACCGAGCACTTCTCGGTAACACGCGAGGCGGTGGAGAATCTGCTTCGAAATGCGGGCAATATCGTGGCTGTGGGTACTACATCTGTGCGTACATTGGAGTCTTTGTCGGCACTTGCGTGGCGCATTAAGGAGTCGGGCAATCCCGATACGGAGCGCACCGTAGGTCAGTGGGAGCTCTACGACATCCCAGCGGAATTTAGCGGCAAGGAGGCTCTGCAAACCCTGCTTAGCTATATGCAGCGCGAGGGTATCGAGCGCATAAAGGCGGCGACACAGATTATGATTACACCGCTTGGCTACCGCTTCCGCGTGGTAAACTATATAATTACGAATTTCCACCAACCAAAGTCGACACTACTCCTATTGGTTAGCGCCTACGTAGGTGGCGACTGGACAAAAATCTACGATTACGCCCTTGCAAACAACTTCCGCTTCCTTAGTTATGGCGACTCATCGCTTCTTAAAGTAAAAACTGAAAGGTGAAAACTGAAAAGTTAGGTGCGCTTCGCGCGAGATTTATATATAGACTTAGTATTTTGCATCATTACTAAAAAAGTATGACGGCTAATCAGCACCACGACCAAATTTGTTGTCAGAAGGGGCAAAAATACAATTAGTAATTAGTAGAGAGTAATTAGTAATAGTTTCGCTTGTTCCAAGCGATATATAAACATACAGGGTAGCACTCCCCAATTTGTTGTCAGAAGTCGTGAGATGTGGTGCATCACAAAATAAAACACTCTGGGATAGTACACGAAGTACAGCCCAGAGTGTTGTTTTTGGGATGTGCCGCAGATTGCGGCTTATCACAAGAAATTTAATTTTTGATTAGAAGGGTTGCAGATGTGGCCTCGATAAAGAAATTCGGCTGGATGGGACATACTAAGCGTATTTCCCATTCAGCCGAATGATTGAGAGGTCGCAGATGCGCCCTTATAATCAAAAATTACCAGTTGAGGATGCGACGGAAATCATACTCCTCTGGGTTAGGGAGGTATGCCTTTGCTGCCTCGTAATCCTCAGGAGTGATGTAGTGCATAAGGTTGTCGATAACCTGGTGAATCTTGTCGGCGTTGATATCAACGAGACGTGGTGGAATCTTGCCCGTCTCTGGGTCCTGAAGATCCTTCAAGTAGAGTGGTGATACGTAACCCTCCTGACTGATGTAAACCATACAGCCGGTCTTACCCTCAGAGAAGAGCTTGTAAACACCCATACCAAGCTGTGAGCAGTATACAAGGTCGAATGCACATGGAGTCTGGCAGCGTACCTCGTAACCAATCTCTACTGGACGAGACTTCACCTTAACGCCAAGAGCCTTGCAGCGCTTCTCAAGAAGAGTGTTAAACATCTCAGCCTTAGAGACCTTACCAAGCTCTGGGTGACCATGGTCGTCGTATGAGAAGTGGATGCCTGACTTCAAAATCTCCTCCTCGTCCAAAGCGTGGAATACACCCTCAGATACCATCGCTACACCATAATCCATATTCATAATCTTACGCTTAACGATAGCAGATACGATAAGGCTGATAATCTTGTCGATAGTAATCTTAGTCTTGTTGAACATCTCTGGGATGATGATCATTGGGTAGTGGCAAGCAGATGCGATACCAAATGCAAGGTGACCTGCTGAGCGACCCATAGCTGCGACAACAAACCAGTTAGCAGATGTACGAGCATCGTTGTACACCGCGCGACCGATTACAGAACCTGCGTTCTTTGCAGACTGGTAACCGAATGTAGGCATACCTGCTGGCAATGGAAGGTCGTTGTCGATAGTCTTAGGAACGTGGATGTTAGCAATAGGATACTGCTTAGCCTCCAAGAACTTAGCGATACGGTTTGCTGTAGATGCAGTGTCATCACCACCTACGGTAACAAGCAACTTTATGTTGTTCTCCTTGAAGAAATCAAGGTTAAAGTTCTTCTCAAAATCCTCCTCAGATGGCTTGAAACGGCTCATAGTGAGGTAAGAACCACCCTGGTTGAAGATGTAGTCTACACGGAACATATCCAAATCCTCGAAGCGTGGATTTGGGTTAAATAGACCTGAATAACCGTAGTGAAGACCAATAACACGGTAACCCTTAGCAAGGAAAGTCTTTGCGACAGAGCCAACAACGGTGTTCATACCTGGCGCTGGACCACCACCTGTTAGAATTGCAATTGCCTCTTTCATAATGTTTTATATTAAATTGTTAATAATTCTCATTTCGACTCGACAAAGATACTAAATATTTTTAATAATAATAAATTTTATGCCACTATAATTCATTCAATTAAAAAATAGTATCTTTACAAGGAGAAATATCAAACTACCATGAAGATAAAGAGATTTGCCACACTACTAAGTATGCTCACCATTGCCACTTCTACGATGGCAGAGAAGCCATTTAATGGTCTTATCACCCGCCTTGATGGCTCGGGTGTAAAGGCGAATGTTGTGGTTAAGGGTAGCAACAAGCGCACCCGCTCGGATGGCAAAGGTCGCTTCGGACTAACAGATATTAAGGGCGATGAGGTACTTTATATCATCGTTAAGCGCGACACCACCACTGTGGAGTTGGCAGGACATCGAAGCATCCATATAGTCCTTGCCGAGGCGGGTGAGATGGTTAGCAACGACGAGTCGGAGGAGTTGATGAACTACGGTTTTGGCTATGTTAAGCGCCGCGAAAGCATCGACTACTCGTCGGGAATTTCGGGCGAGAGGCTACGCGCCACAGGAACATCCGACCTACGCAAGGCGATTATGATGTGCTACCCAGGATTGAAATATATAAATGGCGAATTGTGCCTGATGACACAAAATTCGATAAATAGTTCGTCGGCAGTCCTGATTCTCTGTGATGGCGTGGAGAGCAACCTCGACTATATCAATATCCAAGATGTCAAGTCGGTGGAGATTCTCAAAGGCTCTAATATGTACGGCTTTCGAGGGGTTAATGGCGTGGTGCTGATTACGACAAATAAGTAAATTAAGGTGAAAACTGAAAGGTGAAAACTGAAAGGTAAGGTGTCTGCGACGCGTGTTTATAAAATTAAAACTCGCGCGAAGCGCTCCTTACCTTTCACCTTTCAGTTTGATATATACAACTACATCCAATTGTAATCGGTGTACTCATCACCGATAATATAGTTGCTGTAATTCTTCTCCATCTCGAGATCCTCGAAAGTTAGGTTAACACCATTATTTGCCTGACTCTCATATAGTTCAAGGTTTACAACACTCTCTCGTAGACGGTTAAAACGTACTGTTTGCGTCTTCCAGCTTACAGTGCTGCCATCCTCCTTTGTCCAAGTAAATGTGATATTTCTATCAACATAAGCGTTTGACAAATCCTCTTTACCATACCAAGAATCAGCAAGATAATAAGCAAACGTTTCTTCAACTACCTTATTATCAGGAGTTAACAGATATGTGTCATTATCTCCAAGTTCAGCCTTAATAGTACCATTAGTAAAGAAGTCACCCACCTCTATTCTTAAACCATAGACAATGTGCTTAAGATATACTTGCACAGTTTCATTCTGCTCCGATGGCGTAAAATTAGTAATTTGTCCATAATAAACATTTAATCCTGGTGCATGTTCATGTCTATAGTTATCAACATAATACTTGGTACGAGGAAAGTCACGTTCATATTCTTGTATAAAATAGCAATCAGTGCCAACATAGAATTCATTTGTCACAGCTGTTGCGGCACGTTCTATCTTGCCATTAGGCATACGATTGTATCCAAGAAACGGCTGGGCGTATCCAACATAATAGTTGTTATCCTCAAAGACTAAAGTATCTCGTCTAATTTTATCTTTTGCATCATCGACATACAACACTTTAATCTCATACCTATGGTTACTACTAAGATCCAACTTTGCCTTAGAGATATCATCAAAGAGTCCATAAGCATAACGACCTCCCTCGTATGTCACCTCAATACCAAACAAGTCTCTATCATCCAGGTTAACGCGAGATAGTGGATTTTGAGTTACATCAATCTCACCCGTGAGGTCGAATGAAACGGTGTAGGTCTTTGCCTCATCAGCAGGCTTTTGTGTCTCTGGTGCAGGTTTTTCGCAAGCCATCATAGCGATAGCCACAGCAAAGGCTGCAAACACGAAGTTTCTCTTTTTCATAAAAGTAAAAAGTTTGTATCCGTCCAATCTCCCAAGACGAGTTATAAAAAAGAAAGTGTGGAGATTTTCGTTTATCTGTTTCGAGGCTCTGGTAAACCTATGCATCAAATAAACATTACCCCACACCTGCACAGTATGTGGTAGGCACAGAATGTGCCGACATAGCATACCAATACAAGCGATGAGCGTTGCGTTTATCCTCGATGCATTTGAAATTTACCAGATTTCGAAACAAGGATTAGCGAAACACTTTCACTAAAAAATAATATGTCAATCAAGAGTTACCTCCCGACAACACAAAGATAGATAATTATTTTACAAAAAACAATGAATTAATAAATAAAAAATAACAGTTCCAAGGTGAAAAGTAAAGTATCTACAACGCGTACAAACTGAAAAGTGAAAACTGAACTTTGCTGCGACGCGTGTTTATGAACGAGTATAATACCAAGGGGCAGAAAGGGTCATAAAAGGGCCTAAAGGGTAAAATATAAAAAGGCATAGCCTTTTAACAACACGCACCTTACCAAGCGCGAGACCCAATTTCTTGTCAGAAGGGGTCAGGCTTGGCCTCGATAAAGAGATTGCCCCAGATGGGACATACTAAG
>JAZOSJ010000079.1:0-13271 GCA_045657045.1 Alistipes sp. | reverse complement strand
CAGATGGAGCTTAAGGAGATGCACCGCGACTTGGGCATCACCTTCGTCTACGTCACCCACGATCAGGAGGAGGCACTAACACTCTCTGATACTATCGTCGTTATGAACGAGGGTAAGATTCAGCAGATAGGTACTCCAACCGATATCTACAACGAGCCTTGCAATGCCTTTGTTGCGGACTTTATAGGTGAGAGTAATATCCTCAATGCCACAATGGTACACGACCGCTTGGTGCGCTTTATGAATAAGGAGTTTGAGTGTATCGACGAGGGCTTTGGCGAAAACACCCCAGTGGATGTTGTGGTGCGCCCAGAGGATGTATATATCATCCGCAATGCTGAGGCAGCGATGTTCCACGGTGTGGTGCGCTCATGTACCTTCAAGGGTGTTCACTATGAGATGTTCGTAGATACGCCAGATGGCTACGAGATTATGATTCAGGACTACAACGCCTTCGAGCCAGGTACGGAGGTAGGTATGATGATTAAGCCTGCCGATATTCACGTTATGCGTAAGGAGCGAACCGAAAACCATATTGAGGGTGTTATGATTGATGCTACACACGTTGAAATTCTCGGTGAGCAGTTTGAGTGCGAGCTTCAGGAGGAGTTCGAGGCTGGTGCCAAGGTAGACGTGGCGTTCGACTTCTCGGCTGTGGAGCTTACTGACGACCCAGACGATGGTATCTCTTGGGGTACTATCCGCTTTATTTTGTACAAGGGCGACCGCTATCATCTTACCGTCCAGACAGACGAGGGTGAGAATATCTATGTAGATACTCACGATGTTTGGGAGGACTTGGACGAGGTAGGTATCAAGATTTCGCCTAAGGCGTTGCGCATATCAAAGCTTTAATGCGGGTGTGAAATGAAGAAATTGATAAAGTTTTTCTCTCGTAGGCGTAGCTGGAGTTTGCCATACGTGCTCTTTATGGCAATCTTTGTTGTGATGCCTTTGGTGCTGATTATGATTTACGCCTTCCAGTCCAAGGATGGTAGCTTCTCGATGGAGAACTTCCAGCGTTTTATCAATCAGCCTGAGGCGGCAAATACCTTTATCTACTCGATAGGTATCGCGCTTATAACAACTATAATATGTCTTGTTTTGGGCTATCCTGCGGCATATATTCTGTCGCGCTTGAAGCCCTCTACGGCACGCCTTGTTGTAATGCTCTTTATCCTTCCTATGTGGATAAACGTGCTTGTTCGAACTTTGGCTACAGTGGCCTTGTTCGACTTCCTGCGTTTGCCCTTAGGTGAGGGTGCTCTGATATTTGGTATGGTATATAACTTCCTGCCATTTATGATTTACCCAATCTACAACGTGCTACAAAAGATGGATGGCTCGCTTATCGAGGCTGCGGAGGATCTTGGTGCAACACCACGTCAGGTCTTTACCCGCGTTGTGTTCCCGCTATCCTCACCAGGTATCGTGAGTGGTATTATGATGGTCTTTATGCCTACCATCTCGACTTTCGCTATTGCCGAGTTGCTCACAATGAACAACATCAAGCTCTTTGGTACTACCATTCAGGAGAATATCAATAATGGTATGTGGCACTATGGTGCAGCGTTGTCGCTTATTATGTTGATTATCATTGGTATAACCACGCTATTCACCGATTCGTCGGAGGATGGCGCTAACGAAGGACTTATCTAATGAAGAGAATATTATCATCGGGTTATCTTGTGTTGCTATTGGTGATGCTCTATGCACCAATAGTTATCATTGCCATATTCTCGTTTACCGAGTCTAAGGTGTTGGGTAACTGGACCGGCTTCTCTACGCAGTTGTACTCGTCGTTGTTTACGGGTGGTGTCAATACCTCGTTGATTGATGCCATAAAGAATACCTTTATTATTGCCCTCGTGGCGGCATCTGTATCTACGTTGCTTGGTACGGTGGCAGCTATTGGTATCAACGACCTGCGTTATAGAAAACGTCGTGTGGTTAACTTTGTGAATAACATTCCAATCCTTAACCCAGACATCATTACCGGTATCTCGCTCTTTTTGCTCTTTATCTCGTTGGGTATTACACAGGGTTATACTACGGTTATTCTTGCCCATATTACCTTCTGTACCCCCTACGTGGTTTTGAGTGTCTTGCCACGCCTTACGCAGATGAATCCCAACATCTACGAGGCTGCGCTTGACCTCGGTGCGACACCTATGCAGGCTATACGCCGCGTTATCTTGCCAGAGGTTCGTCCAGGTATGATTTCGGGCCTTATCCTTGCCTTTACGCTCTCTATCGATGACTTTGCTGTTACCATCTTTACAAATGGTACCAATGGTCTCGAAACGCTATCGACATATATCTATGCCGATGCGCGTAAGGGTGGTCTAACGCCAGAGCTTCGTGCCCTATCGACCATAATCTTGGTTGTGGTGTTGGTGTTGTTGATTGTTGTTAACCTTCGCGCTCGTCGTCAGGCGAAGTTGGCGGAGCAGGTGGCAAATAATAATTAAATTGTAGGCTAATGAAGAGACTTATATATAGTTTCCTTTCGCTCCTTATGGTAGCGTCGTTTGCGGTATCGTGTAACGGCGATGAGCAGCGTATGCAGATTTTGAAGGTCTATAATTGGGGCGATTATATCGACGAGGACTTGCTTACGGAGTTCGAGGAGTGGTACTTCGAGCAGACAGGCGAGGAGGTGGAGATTATCTACCAGACCTTCGATATTAACGAGGTAATGCTCGCAAAGATTGAGAATGGCGAGGCGGACTTCGATGTGGTGTGCCCTTCGGAGTATATCATCGAGCGAATGTTGCGCAATAGTATGCTGCATCCAATCCTTACGCCAGAGTTCGTTGAGGAGATTAATGAGCGTGATATAAACTACTTCGACTGTGTATCGCCATATATCAAGGAGCAGTTCTCGCTGTTGGAGGCTCCTGAGGGTATCGACCCGAATGACTACTCGGTAGGTTATATGTGGGGTACCACGGGTATCCTATATAATAAGAACTACGTTACCGAGGAGGAGGCATCCTCTTGGTCGTTGATGTTCGATAAGCGCTTGGAGGATAAAATCTTTGTTAAGGACGCCTTTCGCGATGTATACTCTCCAATTCTTATCTATGCCAAGACTTTGGAGGATAGGGCTAATGGCATCTTAGGCGAGGATGAATTCTTGGATATAGAGACCATACGCAAGCTTATGTACGATTCGTCGGATGAGTCTATTGCCTTGGTTGAGGGTTACCTCAAACGTATGAAAGAGCTTGTTGCTGGTTGGGAGGCAGACTTCGGTAAGGAGATGATGACGCAGGAGAAGGCATGGATTAACCTTATGTGGAGCGGTGATGCTGTATGGGCTATTGACGAGGCTAAGTCGGTAGACGTGGAGCTTGGCTACACAGTCCCTATTGAGGGTAGTGTGGTGTGGTTCGATGGCTGGGTTATCCCTCAGTATGCCCGTAACCTACGCGCTGCACGCTACTTTATCGACTATATGTGTATGCCTGAAAATGCCATCCGCAATATGGATGCTACGGGCTATGTCAGTGTTGTTGCTACAGAGGAGGTCTTCGAGGCGTTGGAGGATTTGTGTTACTCCGAGCCTCAGGAGTGCGACCTAAGCTACCTCTTTGTGGATGGCGAGGGTAACCCTATCGAGGGTTCTGAGTCTGTTTTGGCAGACCCTGTATTGTTCCCAGATAAGAGTATTATCAATCGCTGTGGTGTTATGCACGACTCAGGCGATAGGACAGATAAGATGCTTGAAATGTGGTCACGTGTTAAGGGAGACAACCTATCGGTAGGTATGCTCGTAGGCATTGTTCTCTTCTTTGGACTACTTCTTGTATGGGGAGTATGGCGTAAGGTGGATAGCTACCGCCGTCAGCAGAATCTAAAAAAGCGCCGCTACCATAAAAAGCCTCGTAAAAAGTAAACGAAACGAATAAATAATTATAGAAATTATCTTTTATTATGAAAAGAACATTTACTCTATTTGCCGCTTTGATGCTTACAGCATTTACCGCGGGGGCGACTGTGCCAGAGACCGACACCGACACGACAACTACTGAAACTGTTGCTGCTATTGCAGAGCCTGAGACTCTTGTTGTTGAGGAGGTGAGTGAGGATGATGGCTTCTGGATGGGTGCATCGTTAGATTTCGCATCTAACTATATCTGGCGAGGTTTCGACCAGTCGTATCGTGGTGGTGATAAGAATATGTTCGACCCATCGCTTCAGGCAGGTCTAACCTTCGGTTATGGTAATTTCTATATTGACCTTTGGGCTAACCACTCGCGCGTAAGTCAGTATAACGAGTTAGACATCTTCCTCGGATACGAGAATGAGAATCTTACCATCACCCTCTACGATGTGCTTTGTGGTGTTGGCGAGGAGTTTACCAAGATGGATGTTTTCGATACTAATAACCATAGCCTTACAGCTACTATCGACTACACAATGTTTGATCGTCTTCGCCTACATTGGTCAACAACCTTTATCCACCCAGATGATAAACTCGCTACCGGTGAGCAGGCATACTCTTCATACTTCGAGGTAGCTTATACTCAGCCTGTGCGTGACCTCTTCAACATTGAGCTTACTGCAGGTGCATCGCCATGGACATCACCTTTCTGGTGCTACGAGCGCGATATGGAGAGCGTGCCAACAGGTTTTAATGTAACCAACCTAAGCCTTATGCTTACAAAGGATTTTGAGCTTGGCTTTGTCACCTTCCCAATCAAGGCTGGTTATATCTACAACCCAACTACAAACTTTAATTATCTATATCTACAAACAGGTATCGCTTTTTAATTTCTTGTGATAAGGGGTCATCTTCGACTCTTCAGTCAAAATGGCGAATGGGAAATACGCTTAGTATGTCCCATCCGCCATTTTTCGTGTCAGAGCCAAATATGACCCCTTCTGACAAGAAATTAAGTGCAACCCGTGAGGTTTGGTTTTTGTTTCGCTTGTTCCAAGCGACAGCTAAAGCTGTAGGTTACTATGGGTTCCGATGAGTTCCGATGGGTTCCGATGTTTTTATTGATGATATCGCTCTGCTCATAGTAACTCATAGTAACCTATTGTAACCCATTCGACTGCGCCTTTTAGTCCCTTTGTAACTATACACAGATATAAATCTCGCGCGAAGCTCGCCTTACCTTTTGGTTTTCATTTTGTATTGTATTCGCTAAGGAGTCCAAGTCGGTAATATGTTGTGCCATATCCCGCCCAGATGCCCATACCGTTGTTCGAGATATTTGTTGGTAGGTTGGATGTTGACGGAAATATTGGATTAAGGCTGTTTATTAAATTGTCCTCCCACTTACGCAAGTAGTTAAACGTAAAGTCACTTAGGGTATTGATGCGAATACTTACAACCTCGTTTCCATTAAATAGTGAACTATACTTTTCGTTACCTAGGCTGTTGTATGGATGGTTGATTGTTATGCGGCGCGGAGAGTTCGACGGAGCATATGTTCCTAATATTGTTGGAGCGTAATAGTCGCTCCCATTTATCGCGCAGTCGATGCTGCAATAGTGTGTCGATGGTGGGATTGTAGCCTCAATCGAATACTTATCGTTGCCTACGTCCACAACCTCTATATCGCTAAGTGTCATAGGTGCTAGGATTGTAGTCTCGGCAGTCCATATCTGATTGCTATACTCAATGGTGATTGTGTATATACCACCAACTCTACCCTCCAACAAGTCGCTGGTGTATATGTAGCGTGTAGGGTAGTCATCATCTGCACGTCCTATAAGCACATCCTCTTCGTTATTCTCATCGGTTAATGTGACCTTTGCCCAGCGAACAATCATATCTTTGAAGGTCTCCTCGTTATAATCACTATTATATTCCGTGTTGGTAGAGAGCATCACTACGGCGCGAGAATCTTGCTCTATGTATCCATCGACTACAAGTCGCTCGCGGAAGTTGTTGTTCTGTATAGGCTCTTTAATGCAACCTACAAGGGTGAGTAACAATATTATATATACTGCGTAGTGTTTCATAGAACTAAAACTTAAATATCCAGCTTGCGGATGGCATAATCGTATATACGACATGCTTGATGCGGCTTATCTTGATAGTTTGATTGTTATCTATTTTGGCATCCCATGATATCATAAGAGGGTTTTGGTGTGCATAGACATTATATACTGAGAGGTTTATGCCACTATGTTTATCTCTGCTACGCTTGAACCAATATGTTACCGAGAGGTCTAAATGGTGTAAATCTGGAAGTTTGCTACCATTATACGAGCCATACTCTTTCAGGAAGGTGCCGCCAGCTATATATATGCTATTAGTATCTGTATATGGTGCACCTGTGGCATAGACAAAGGTTGCTGCAAGGGTCCAGTGTGGTGATGGACGCCATGAGGCAAGCATAGATACGTTGTGCCTGCGGTCGGAGTGAGCTGGGTATGGATTACCCTCGTTTATCTCTTCGAATTGTCGTAATGAGCGCGAGAGGGTGTAGTTTAGTTGCAGATCAAGTGTGGATGTGGTGTATCCAATATTTGTCTCTATGCCATACGATTCGCCTATGCCTGAGTATAGGTGTGTGGTATGGTTATTACTACCTGTAAGCACTTCGAATATAGATGTGTCGTACTCGATAACATTATCCATATATCGGTAGTATAGCTCCACGCTATAACGTAGTCTGTCGTGAGTGTCGCTTACGCCTAAGGCGAAGTTATGTGATAGTTGTGGTGGTATCCTTCTGGAACTACTAACATAGAAATCTGTTGCAAAAGAGATGTTCGACTGCGGTGCGAGGTGTAGGTATTGTGTCATCATATCGTAGCTCGCCCATATGCGCAGTCTCTCCGATATAGGTGCAGATAGCGATATGCGAGGCTCAGGATAGCACCATACCTGAGCGTTCTTATAGATGCTTAGTCGTAGACCTGTGTTTAGTTCTAAAATATTGAATATATTGTTGTTGTAGTTGGCAAACAGCGCCATTTCGTGTGTCTTTTCGAGTGGTTCTACGCCGTTATTTGTGTTGCTAACCTCAGCGATATATTGTGGTCGCACACGGCGATATTCGTAGTTTATGCCCGTGATTAGCTTTGCGGAGTTAAGTTCTATTGATGTTGTGTTGGAGGCTCCGTAGCTCTCTATGCCCGCATTCACGTTATAGTGAGTGCCTGTGATGGAGATGTCCAATAAATTGTTGTATATCGAGCTGTATAGACTGTTTTTGGTGGTGATGCGCTCGTTGATGGCGCTCTCTAAGCTGATATTGCCAAGACCATTCCACCAACAGACATCTCCGTTGCTATTGTATAAAGCGGCGTAAATGTTTGATATATCTCTATTAAAATGGGTGTTTATCGTGAGTCGACCGACTCTTCCCAAGTCGTTAACTATGCCAAAGCCGTAATCTTGAAATTCGTACTTTATCGAGGCTTTTTTGGGCAGAATACGGTTTGTGAGCCACGAGGCATAGGAGTGGCGTAAGGAGAGGAAGAGTCCTAAATCTTCGCCTATGGGTATCTGTATTGCGGCATCCGATTCGATGATGCCCGCGTTGCCCTCGATTGTACACTTTTTTGGTAGGTAGGCGTGAGTGCGTATATCTGTTACTGATGCTGTTGATGAGCCATACGAGGCGGGTATGCCAGATTTGTAGAGCGTAAGACCGCTAAGGTGTGCAGGGTTAAGCACCGAGAAGAAGCCAAGCAGATGCGATGGCGTGTATAGTGGTACGCCATTTATAAGTATGCGACTCTGACCGCTATCGCCTCCGCGCACGTAGAGCGAGGTGTTGCCCTCCTGTGTTGCCACTACACCTGGGGTGTATTGCAGTAGTTTGACAATGTCGACCGCTCCAGCAAAGCGTGGCATATCCTGCATGGCATTCATATTTATTGAGACATTGCCAATATCGTCAGTCGTAGATACGACTCTCTGATGTGCCGAGACCACGATGTCATCTACCACGTAATGCCTCTCTACTGAGTCTTGCTGTGCATAGAGTGTCATAGAGATAAGGCTCAGAAGTATGGTTATTATGATATGGCGTGACATCGTTGGCATCGAATATATAGAACTTTCATTAAGACGATGAGAGTGAATACATAATACACTTTGTATTCACTCCCATTATCAGTTTACTATGGTCTCCTATTAGTTGTTATAGAATATATCTACGAACTCTTCGCCAAGCGTTTCTACTGTATCGATTAGGTTGCGGAAAGCGCGCTCAGTGAAGTATGCATCAAAAGCGTATTTGCTGCCATCAGGGAATAGTAGGATAGGCTCTTCGTAGTAGTAATTGTACTCATACTCCACCCAGCCGTTTTCATCCCAATAATAATCCCAGCCATCACCCTTTGATACATGCAGAACAATCTGTGCGATATACTCTTTGGTGTCATTATAAACGAGTGCAAGCTGAACCTTTTCGTTGAATATATTGCAGATCTCAGTAGCCTCTTGCTTAGAAGCCTCCTCATCGAATCTCTGGTCATAATCCTCACCCCATGGGTTATATTTGTCCTGAATCTCCTCAATCTTCTCAGCCATACCCTTGAAGTCACCTGTACCAATTATTGATAGGTTAAGGATGTCGAATTGTAGCTGACCTGTCTTAACGTTTGTTATGAAATATTCGCTTGGATCGATGTGGCAGCAGTACTCAGTTTCACCATCCCCGTAATCATAATAATGCTCGTAAACCCAATTATCCAAGTCGGTTATATCGTTGATTGATATAGCCATATTACCATTAATGATGGTCTTGCCATCTTTTTTAAGAGATGCGTGAGATTCAAGACCTTTGCTGTTTGCCTTAGATGTACCAGTTACCACGTAGCCACCGTTGAGTCTCGCTTCAACAGATGGAGCCAAAGTCTTGGCGTCTGTGATATTTGGCACGATCTTGATATATAGATGCTCTACGCTACCAATTTTTAGAGTAAATGTAATCTCTGTTGGAACATAAACAACTGCGCTATAACTCTCATCCTTAGTGTTTAACTCCCACTCTTGTTTTGTTGTGCTGCCCCAAGAGAACTCAGCTACTGCATCCTCCCACTTAATATATGTGCTATGGCTGTCGCTCAATTTTGTCTCTATCCATTCGCCATTTTCATACTCATAGCCACAACCTGCCAATATGTTGAAGTCAGGGTCGTTGATGTCTACGATAATCTGCTCGGTTGCACGAGTTGCAAAATTTGTGAAATTATAGGCTGATAGATTGGTAGCACCAATTCTAATCTCATTAGCCATTTCGACAGCGTAATATACATCTTCGAAGTCTTCCAAATATTCAACTAATGACTTGCTAACACGTATAATATCCTCAGTATCCGTAGGCTCAAAGTAGTTTAGAAACTCAATAGCAATATCTTCGAGCTTCGATTTATGCTCTCCTGGTGTAAGTCCAGATGGGGTGTCTGGCATGTTTGGGCTGTCAGGAAGATTGATTGTGCCATCAGTAGTTGTGTTGATGTCTTCGCATGCTACGAATAGGATGGTAGTCATGGCTAATAGAGCCAAGGAAGTTAGGATTCGTTTCATAGTAGTATGATTTTAATTGTTTATAATTTACAACAAAATTAAAATAAATTGCTCAATAATGCAAATTAAACATTCGCTATTTATCATATTATCGTGAAATTTTAACATAAATATCACTCCGTATCAAAAAATCGCTCATCAAAGTTCACCAAATAGACCTTCTCTGTGGCGCGGGTTATGGCGGTGTAGAGCCAGCGGAGCATATCCTTCGACATAGGCTCGTCGCCAAAGAGGCAGCGGTCGACAAAGACAGCGCTCCACTGTCCGCCCTGAGCCTTATGGCATGTTACGGCATAGGCAAACTTTACCTGCATAGCGTTGAAGTAGGCGTTCTCGCGTATCTCCTTGTATCTCTTGTTCTTAGCCTTGATGTCTAAGTAATCTTTTTCCACTTCGAGGAATAGCTCTTTGCTCTGCTCGCGGGTTAGGGATGGCGACTCCGAACTAAGCGTGTCAAGCATAACCTTAGCATCCATCTGATAGTCGTCGTAGTCGGGGAATTGGAGCGTTGCATCTATAAAGCGAAAACCGTAGAACTCCTCGAAGCGACGGATGCGTTTGAGGCGCACAACATCACCATTCGCCACGAACGTCATTGGCGACTCCTTGTCGTGCTCGGCGTAGTGGTAGTTGTTCTTTACAATCATCAGCATATCGCCACTCTCGATCTCCTCCTCGGCAGAGAGGTTGTAGCGACGAATGCCCTCGTTATATCTGTTTGCACGCTTATTGGAACGGGTAATAACAATAGTCTCATCGCGTCCATACCTATCGTAGCAATCCTGCAATGCCTCTAATAATTCGCCACCATTCAGACTCTGAAAATCGGGGAATGAGCAGTCGAAGTGGGGTATCTCGTGAATGCGGTTTTCGAGCATACAGCGTAGCATCGTGGCGTTGAAGAGGATACCCGAGTCGGTGGTTTGGCGTACCACCTCATCCATAGTGGCATACTCCACCTCGCCATAGTGCGATAGCGATATAGGGTCGAGTGCGGGGCTCATATCGCTACCCACGGGTGGCAGCTGAGCGTCGTCGCCCACAAGCATCAGGCGGCACTCCTTGCCCGAGCGCACATATTGGATAAGGTCGTCGAGTAGGTCGCCCGAGCCAAAGACCGCACCTTCGGAGGATGAGGATGATAGCATCGAGGCCTCGTCAACGATAAATACCGCCCCCTTCTCCTTGTTGTAGTCTAACGAGAATTTCGACTCGTAGTCGGCAATAGTACGCTCGCGGTAGATGCGTTTATGTATGGTACGTGCTTCGGTGTGGGCATAGTGTGATAGTACCTTTGCGGCACGACCTGTTGGTGCAAGTAGTATGGTCTTGATTCCCAGTTCTTTGAGTGCAGCTACAAGTGCTGCGATAATGGTAGTCTTGCCCGTTCCTGCATAGCCATTGAGCAGGAAGAGTCTCCTGTAATCATCATCCGCGAGCCAAAAAGAGAGCCTTTCTATTATTTTTTTTTGGCTAAATGTTGCGTCAACCGATAATTTTGCGTAAATTTGATGCGAAATATGTGTGCTAAGCATAAAGCCTCGTGTTTCGTTAAACTTAAATTGCCGATACAAACTTAATAATAAATAACTAAAATGAAAAAAACAGGTCTTACTTTATTGCTTGTAGCGATTGTTTGCGCTCTACTCTTCTGGATTTGGAGTATGCTTTCAACACCTATCAAGTTTCAGAGTCACTTTGCAGAGCGTAGCAAGGCAGTGATCGAGAAGGAGGAGTACATCATCAAGTTGGTGCAGGGTTACCGCGACTCTAACCCAGACAAGAAGTTCACCACAAGCTGGGATGAGCTTATCGATTTCGCTCTTAACGGCACTATGGAGTACCGTAGTCAGATTTACGATGAGAACAACCTTAAGAATGCTGCTATCTTGGCAGAGTTGCGCAAGGATAAGAATTGGAAGAACGAGCGTGTAACACGTGTGCCTGCTCGCGATACTCTCTTCGATGATGATTTCGGTGTATGCCGTCTTACTGATGAGCAGATTCGCGACTTGCGCTATATCCCATTCACACACAATAAGGAGGAGTTCCGCCTTGATACTATAACCTACGAGGTTGGTAGCTATCGCACACACCTTATTCGTTGCCACGCACCTTACATCAAGTTTATTGATACTGATACCTACAACCAGTGGTTCTGGAATGAGTTGAACGACCAGTTCCAGTATTTCATCAACCACCAGGAGGCTAACGAGGATCTTAAGAAGATGAAGGCTGAGGGTCTTAAAGCAACCGTAACCCGTAATCCTAAGTATATGATTGGTGAGGCTCACCCTATCCCTATGGATCTTGAGTTCTTCGGTATCTCTTTCGGTAGCCTTGAGGAGCCTACTAACGAGGCAGGTAGCTGGGGCGGCGTGACAGAGTAATTATGGCTTGCAATATGCTAAATAATGTGTCCATCCGCCTTATGTCGGGTGGACACGCTTTTTCTAACCAGGATATCGAGACGATAAAGAGTGCTGGTAACGGTGTTGTCATAGAGATTGTGACCTCTAAAACGGTACTACGCCCTACGGAGGGCTTCGACCCCGCAATGGCAAAAGATGACCTTGTGGCTACTGGCTATGTGGTGGCGGATGATGAGACTGTGGTGTGTAGCGCCACGCATAATGGTAGGGTGGCTGTAATGGCTGTCGATGCTGCGTTCGTTGAGGCAATAAATGCTGCGGCTGTCAAGGTCGGCTACACCTCGCCATTGCTTTTAGGTGAGGATATAGACGAGGGTTCATATATAGCGCTATATGACGATGTGCTATATGTGCGCGTATATAAGGCTGGCTTGTGCTTTGCTGAGGCTATGACGGTAGCGGGCGATGCAGATATACTCTTCTATCTGGAAAGCCTCAATCGCGTCTATGATATATATAATATGTACGCGCGCGCGACGGGCGACATAGAACGCCTAAATAGGGTGTGTCGTAAATCTTTGAAACTATGCGTATAATAAGTGGAAAGTATCGTGGTCGCACCATCGTGCCACCTCGTAATCTTAGAGCAAGACCTACGACGGACTTTGCTAAGGAGAATCTCTTTAATGTGCTTGTAAACCTTGTAGATTTCGAGGAACTCGACGTTCTCGATCTCTTTTCGGGTACAGGTTCTATAAGCTATGAGTTTGCATCGCGCGAGGCACATAGCGTGACTTCGGTGGAGGTGAATAGCGTGCACCATAATTTTATACGCCAGACAGCAAAAGAGCTAAAATTCGAGAATTTCTATGCTGTGAAGGCTAATGCTTTTCTATATTTGAAGAGCTGCACCAAGAAATTTGACCTTATTTTCTCGGATGCACCATACGATTTGGAGGGTAGCGACGAAGTTATTAAACTTGTTTTTGAGCGCGATTTGCTTAAAGAGGGTGGATTTCTTATCTTTGAACACTCAAAAGACCAAAATTTCGAAAATCATCCATTATTCTGGCAATCAAGAAGTTATGGTAGTGTACAGTTTTCTTTTTTCAAAAAGGTGTAATTTTTTTTGAAAAAAGTTGCGAAAAAATTTGCAGGTTAAAAAAAATGTAGTACCTTTGCATCGCAATCAAGAGATAAACCACTTGGTTGCAAGGTTCTAAAAATCTTGGTGCGTTAGTTCAGCTGGTTAGAATACGTGCCTGTCACGCACGGGGTCAGGGGTTCGAGTCCCCTACGCACCGCCAAGAAACGGATAACTTTTAGTTGTCCGTTTTTTTTTGTTTTATGTCTGTTTATGGAGTGTGGAAAGGTGGCACTACTTCGTAGTT
>JAZOSJ010000078.1:0-23238 GCA_045657045.1 Alistipes sp. | reverse complement strand
TACCCTTGAATGGCACGCGACCTACGATACCCTCTGGAACGAGCTTCATAACGTTAACCTCGCCCTTCTGGAAGTAGCGGTCGGCAGAGCCAGCCTTCATAGCGTCGATAGAGCCCATACCGCGGTATGCCTTGAACTTACGACCGTTGTAGATGATAGTCTCGCCTGGTGACTCCTCAGTACCTGCAAACATAGAGCCAACCATTACGCAG
This sequence comes from Alistipes sp., assembly GCA_045657045.1. GTDB lineage: Bacteria > Bacteroidota > Bacteroidia > Bacteroidales > Rikenellaceae > Alistipes. The sequence goes on along the minus strand of JAZOSJ010000078.1, from coordinate 23,026 downwards.
TTGCCACCTGCTGCCAACGCCTTAACAATATCGCCAGAGTAGCGAAGACCACCATCTGCGATGATAGGTACGCCAGCCTTCTTTGCCTCTGTGGATGCATCGTAGATAGCCGAGAGCTGTGGTACGCCCACACCTGCGATGATACGTGTTGTACAGATAGAGCCAGGGCCGATACCGACCTTGATACCGTCGGCGCCATTCTCGATAAGGTATTTTGCAGCCTCGGCAGTAGCGATATTACCCACTACAACGTCGAGGTTAGGGTATGTAGACTTAATCTTGCGAAGGAGGTCTACAACGCCCTTAGTATGACCATGTGCTGAGTCCAAAACCACAGCATCCACCTCCTCGGCAACGAGTGCTGCCACGCGATCCATAGCGTCTGGGGTGATGCCGATACCTGCTGCTACGCGGAGACGACCCTTAGCATCCTTACATGCCATTGGGTTATCTTTGAGTTTTGTGATGTCGCGGTAGGTGATAAGACCGATAAGCTTACCGTTGTTATCTACCACAGGGAGCTTCTCAATCTTATTCTCGAGGAGCACCTTTGCTGCGCTTTTAAGGTCGGTCTCGTGTGTAGTTACGATATTCTCCTTAGTCATCACCTCCTCAATCTTACGCTCCATATCGCTCTGGAAGCGTAGGTCGCGGTTAGTAACGATACCGATAAGCATACCCTCGTTGTCAACTACTGGAATACCGCCAATCTTGTTCTCCTGCATAATTTGGAGAGCATCGCCAACGGTGTTATCCTTAAGGATTGTTACAGGGTCATATATCATACCGCTCTCGGCACGCTTAACACGGCGTACGTGAGCAGCTTGCGCAGCGATAGACATATTCTTATGCACAACACCGATACCGCCCTCACGTGCCAAAGCAATAGCGAGAGTAGCCTCAGTGACAGTGTCCATAGCCGCTGACACAATAGGTATGTTCAAGGTGATATTGCGAGAGAAGCGACCTACTGTCGAAACCTCGCGAGGCAAAACCTCAGAATAGGCTGGTACGAGCAACACATCATCGAATGTGAGACCTGTTGGCAGTACCCTTTCATTGATAAAAGACATAGCAATCAGGTTTATTTAGTAACCCTGCTTCGATGTTTTGCATCTGGGCAGAGATTCTTGTTTTATGTTGCGCACAAAAATAGTCAAAAAATCTAAAATTTACAAACCTGATGCTAAAATATTATATTAAAACTGAAAACTGAAAGGTGAAAACTGAAAAGTGTGGTGTCTGCGACGCGTGTTTATAAAGTGAAAAGTGAAAGGTGAAAACTGAAAAGTGTGGTGTCTGCGACGCGTGTTTATAAAGTGAAAAGTGAAAGGTGAAAACTGAAAAGTAAGGTGTCTGCGACGCGTGTTTATAAATTTTATGCGAAGCATTCCTTACCTTTCAGTTTTCAGTTTTCACTTTTCAGTTTACTTGAATTTTGGTGTGATGCCGATGAATATCTCGAAGTTGATACCCGGCATTGGGCGCGAAAGTACCGAGAGATACTCCTCGTTAAATAGGTTGTTTACAGCGCCTTTAAGCGAGATGTCTGCCCATGAGAGCGAGATATTGCGCTCGAGCGATATGTTGCTCATAAAGTATGGCGGGAGCTTGCCCGTAAGGCTTATGTCATTGGAACTCATCGTAAATCGCTCGGAGTAGTAGCACCACTTATAGAGGAGGCTCCAACGGCGCCACGAGAGACGTCCCGTCACGGTTGAGGAGTACTCGGGAACGTAGGGTAGCTGCTTGCCCACAGACCTGTCGGCTGGGGTGCGAGGCTCGCCCTCGTTGATAGATGGTGTCCACGAGAATGTGCTGTTTACGCCCATCTGCCACTCCCTGCCGAGGGCTATATCGAGGTTGCCTTTAAGTTCAATACCGTAGGCGTGTACATCCTTGATATTTTCGGGCGAGAAGAAGCCCTTAGTTGTTGGTAGCCAGATAATCCAATCCTTGATAAAGGACTCGAACCATGTTGCCGAGCCACTCAACGAATATGCTCCCTCCTTTCCAAAAGCAAAGGAGATACCTCCGTCGTATGTCCAGCCGCTTTCACTTCGTAGGTCGGGGTTACCACCAGGGAGGAAGTAGAGGTCGTTGAGTGTAGGGAAGCGGTAGTTGCGCGAGATGGATGCCTTAGCGATGACGTTGCCCCTCTTCGAGAGTACGCCATCCACAAAAAGGGCAGGGATAAGGGGTGTCCACTTCGTGCCATACATATCTTCGCGGAGCACAATGGATGCGCCCACTCTGTCGGTAGGTCTCCACTTTGCTGATACCGAGCTTGATAGCTCTGGGCGACCCTTGATATATCCTACGATTGCCTTGTTGCCATCTTGAAGAACAATGTTCTTATCGCGGCTCTCAACGAGGTGCTGATGCAGGGCTACGTTGACGGTAAAAAGCCACTTTTCGCCGATATAGTATTCGCCATCGAGCTGTCCGTAGAGGGTGTTGATACGGCTGCGTGAGCGGGTCATATGTGCCATTACGCCATTACCCAAGTCACGCTTGTAGTCGTATGCCATCCAGGTGTAGATATAACCCGCCTTAGTGCCGAGCTTCCAGCTCTCGCTAATATGATCCCACGAAAGTACGCCACGGAAGGTATTTTCGCGCTGACGATTGTCGAAATCGGTGTGGTCGCCGTGGTCTACCGTGAGCATCGCAAGCTCGCGGTTAGAGTCTATATACCAAGCATTTAGACCAAACCTATCACCCGCACCTGTGTTGTAATATACCTCTTGCAGGAGATGAAAATCGCGGTACGCACCACTGCGGTTACGCTCGATAGGGTAGTACTGATCGATGATGTTCATGTCCTCGTCGTAGACATTCATCTTTTTGTCGTGGTTGCGATATTTGTAATCGTTTGGCGATGAGGAGTATACCGCGCGTGTAGAGACCTGCCAATGGCGATCGCCATAGGTTAGGCGTAGGAACTCATCGAAGGTCTTGAACGAGCCTATGCCCTGAATATACTGCACACCAAAGCCGTTGGCATTAGCGGGGCGTGTCGATAGCTTTACAGCGCCACCCAGGCCACCACCCGTCTCATTAACTGAGGATGTACCATGTAGTAGTGAGGCATCGTCGATAAAGTAGGAGGGTATCATCGAGAAGTCGGTCATGCCGAGCATCGGATTGTTTATCTTCATGCCGTTCCACGACACCTGCGTATGAGAGGGTGAGGTGCCACGAAAGGCGACGGTAGAGAGGGTTGCTCGACCATAGTTCTTCACGAATATTGCAGAGTTGAAGGTGAGAACATCTGCCATCGAGAGGGCGATATTCTCTTTGAGGGCTATGGTGTCGAACTTGGTTTGCTGTGCTCCTATCTCCTTGATTGGGCGGTTACCATAAATCGGTACTTCGGGGATGTTGATGCCCTTGCGTACCCAGTCGCTCTCCTGCGCCGAGGCAATCAGGGGAGTGAATATCATGAGGAGTATGGCGAGTAGTCGTTTCTTCATCTGTGCCTCTATTTCCAACAAAAAGCACCAGGAATGATGCCTACATAAAATTCATGTATGAGCTCTCGATTCTTAGAGTAACGATATATCTTGCCCTGCTGCACATAGTCTATGGCATCGGCAATATATACATCGCCCGAGCGAGGACATACCGTAAGACCGTAGTATATCGTGTTGTTGTACTCTAAGAATGGCTCTACCGGCACGCGGTCGGCAGTAACATCCATCTCCCAAACAGCATCGTTAAGCCAATAGATTTTATCTTTTGTGCCGTTTAGCTGTACCTCCGAGGGCCAATCACCAAACGAAAATTGGAATTGCTCCTCTACGGTAAAGGTTTCGGCATCAATACGATACAAAGATGGTGCTTCGTGACCGTATGGCGAGCCCTCGTAGCCGCCATCTGTTACGGTCCAGAGCTTGTTGTTGCAGTCCATGACCAGCGACGTGGGCTGAATACCCACCGTTATAGAGTCTACAATGGTGTCGGTCTCGGTGTCGATTTTAAGGATGCGATCTTGATATGACCAGCAGTTCACGAAGAGGTATTTGCCATACTGCACCATCTGCTCCGTGGAGCCTGTCTCCATAGTCATATCGGGCACCTCGATATAGCCTGTAATCTCGTATCGCTTAGGGTTGACAATAAAGATACGGTTATCCCAAATCTGCGTAATATAGGCCTTTTCGTCGGAGATGAAATGTATGTAGCGAGGCGATGTAAGGTTTGTAATACGCCCCACCTCCTTAAAGGTGTTAAGGTCGATAGCAAAGACCACGTGCGAGTTATTGACCACCACCCAGCCAATGCCATCACGGATAATCATAGATTGGCAAACATCGCCGAGCTTCATAGCATTGGCACGATAAAATACCTCGTTCTGAATCTCCTTAGTCTCTGGGTTATAGTATGATAGCGTGGCATTGCCATATTGGAAGTTGCCCTCGTTGCAGATAAAGAGACCCTCGCCCGTAATGTCGAAATCCTCCTCTAAACCATACTCCCACTTCATACACGAAAGCGAGAATATCGCCAATGCTATCGCTAATACTCTATGTAGTCTTGCTGTCATACTATCGCTTCATATTATTGTCGTAGAAGCCAAATACCTCGGTAGATACCTCTCCCAACCAGCCACTCGTGGCGTTTACACCGCACTGCACCTTGACAAAGTCAATGAAATCCAACGATATAGGCTCGCCATCCATATCTATGGCATTCGAGATTTTGAAGCGGTTGGTATTGGCGTTCGCTTCGCTATTATCTCCCTCTCCCTCGCGGTCTACGGGGCTGAAATTGTCGGCATAACCCCAATCATACTCGGCATTTACCCAGTATGTGCCATTGCCCGAAGCGTCGTAGTTGCGTGGTGCGAGGCAGGTGCCTCGAAGAGTGTAGCTATCCGCCTCAATCCATAGCGGATAGTAGTAATCCTGCTGGTGGAATTGAATGAGGTAGTCCACCTCGCCACTACCTCCGAGGTTATCGGTCCACTGCACTGCCATCTGTGTACCCGTAGGACGGTAGTAGGTTACCTCATAATTTTGAATGGTCTCGGCTTTGCCTGTCTCCGAGCCTGCCAACTCATACCATGTGTCGTTAGGCATGCCATCGCCATTCTCATCCTGCATAACCCAGACGATACCAGGCTCCGAAGAGCCGCTAAACGAGTTGCCGAGAATAGCAAGATCGTAGTCGCCAGTGTTGTCGATACTGTGGTCGAAGCCAACGACAATATAGCCGCCAAAGCCTCCTAACGATACCCAGATAGGGTTAGGATTGCCGTTGCTATCCCTCTGGGACATACGCGCTTCGGCATAGGCGATAGCTGCCTCAGGGGTTGTCTCAGTGCCTTTGAAACCTCCCGTTTTGTATTCGTTGATAAACTGCCCAGGAGCAGGGGTATATTCATAGACCTCGTTCCAATCGGCCAAGGAGTTACCACTCTTAGGACGGTAGAAGTCGCCCTCCTTATACACCGTAACGTCGAACTCGCGGGTGAGGCTCATCTTATTCTCCCCCTTTGTAGCCACCGCAGTAGCTGTGATATGGTACTCGCCAGCGGTAGGGGCTACGAATACAAGGTCTTTGTCGTTGCCAAGAGACTCCTCCGCACCATCGAGCTTCCATTCGTATGTAACATTTTCATTACCAGCAATTAGCGTAGGTGCGATATGTAGTTTGCGTCCCTCTACGGTGTGGTATGCTATGCGTTCGAACTCCCACTCAAAGGGTATATCATCGGCGTTGATAACCTCCACCTCGATGCTATCGCTAAACGTGCCATCCTCGTTTGAGGCTGTGGCGGTGATGGTATGCTTTCCAAGCTCGGTGGCTGTAAAGCTATATGTTCTGCCCTCGCCAACGCTCTGGTCGCCAACGCTCCATGTGAGCGTTGTAGGGAGTGTTGTCTCTTTTAGTGAGGCGACAAGATGTAGGGTTGAGCCTAATGTTATTGTCCTATTCTTCTGGCTTGCAATAGTGACCGTAGGTATCTCTAAATCAGCCACATCGACGCGGATATTCTCTCTGTCGCTACCGCTATTTGTAGTCACTGTGATGGAGATATAGTGCTTGCCGAGCCTCTCGCCCAAGAATGTCAGCGAGGGCTCGGTGCCTATAACCTCTCCCTCCATAACCCAGCTATATGTGGCATCGGCTGCCGACTCATAGCCTGGGCTTATAACTATCTCGCGCCCCAACTTAACGGTGTAGATACCAGTCTTGCTATCGAGAACAATCTTTGGGGGCAAACTTGTCGTAATCTCCTCGTCGATATTACATGACGAGGAGATTGCAACAATCACACATAAATACAATAAATCTAAAACTCTTCTCATTTTTGTTATAGAGCATCAATTTTGTTATTCCTTAGGGAATCTTACGGCTACGTCATCGTAGGCGAAGTATCCAGGGATGGTAAAGCCATAACTACCACCCATCTCCTCGGAGTAGAGGAAGTTGAATACTACGCGCTCCACAGCGCCAAGCTCGTGTAGCTCCCACTTCTGCCAATCCTCCACTACATCGTGACTGTTAACCAAGTAGAACTCACACTCAGAGCATGGCTCGTCGTCGTCGATGCTTGCATAGCCCTGAGCCACAATCTTTAACCATGCATCATCGGTAAGACCGTTCCAGTTACCACCGAAGCTATTGCCCTCCTCGCTCTTAACACCGTTATAGAGCTGATTTAGAGTGTAGATAGTGTTGGTAACCCACATGTGGTCGATAACTCGTGCCTCGCCATCGGCAAACGTCCATTCTGGGAGATTCTCGATAAACGAGTAGTCATCCTTATAGCCGTAGTGCACGCAGCAGTTATCGCCCGAGTGTGCTGGTAGAGGTGTTGTAAACTGCAACAAGAACCATCCAAGAGCGGCATCAGCACCCGGCTTGCCTGCCCACTCATTGACATACTCCTCGCCATAATATTTGGCGATATGCGCATTTCTATCCTCATCGGCATAGCCCGTAGCCCAATAGTTCGAGATGGCGTGACCACCACCCCAGTAGCAGTAGGCGTAGTTGTATGGGAACATATGGTATAACTCGGTGTTGTTCTCATCATACCAATAGTATGCAGCATCCATAGCGTCGTTGCCATAGGTCATAGGGCCGCTATACTGAGGCGAGTCTATAAGGTCGCTCCAAGTATAGATATCCTTGCCAGCATACATATCCACATAGTCCAACACATATGGCTCGAACCTCGCATCAGCATCCTCGAATGTTAGCACTCGTAGGGTGTAGTCGAGCTCCTCGGCTGGACCCTCTGGCTCTGTTGGCTCCTCGGGGGTCTCTGGCTCTGTTGGCTCCTCAGTCTCCTCCTTCACTGCCTTTGGAAGGTGGATTACTCTGCCATCAGTAAGAGTGATAATTACCTCATCCTCAGTCTCCTCTACTGATTCAAACATAGAGTCGCCATCCTTGCCATCCTTACCGTCTTTGCCATCCTTGCCCGCAGCACCATCCTTACCATTAGTGCCATCAACGCCGTCGATGCCATCTACACCGTCGATACCGTTCTTGCCATCAGCACCATTCTTGATAAGCACCCAACTGCCGTCGTTGAATGTAAGCACAACGCCCTCGTCGGAGTACTCGGTGTTGGTAATAACCTTGCCAGCGCTCAATGCATCTACCAATGCTGACAAAGCCTCGATGTCGGCGCGATTCTGCGCTACATCCTGCTTCAAATCCTTGAACTCGTCCCAGATTGCAGAGTCGTCGTAGCTGCAACCCACCACTGCTGATAACGCAACTATTGCGCTAAGAGCCATACTTAAAAATCTTCTCATAATAAAGTTGTTAAAAGGTCATTCTCCGTAAACTTTAACTTTAACGAGAAGATGCTTCTTTGGGGATAGAGGTACGACAGGGGTAGATGCTTCAAAATGTCGAGGCTACAATCCCTCCAATAGGGGTGCAACGCTACAAAATATCACGTTTGAAAACTACAAGTCGCAGACCAGCCCATTCGCCGCAGGCACAATCTCGTTATAAACTTTTTGGCAGGTCTTCTGACTTGTCTCGCTCTACGAAGCCTTCCCAGAGTTTGCGAGAGTGTCGCCTTATCCAGTGACTTTTTGATATCGTAGAGCCCTTTGAGACTCACAGCAGCGGGAACTGTCCGGGATTCTCACCCGATTCCCTTTTAATCTCCTAAGGGCGCAAAGCCCTATGAGAACCAAATGCTCGGGCAAAGATACAAAAAAAATGTGATTTGCAAGAGCAAAACACATTTTTTAACTGAAAACTGAAAAGGGAAAACTGAAAAGTGAAAAGTATGGTGCGCTTCGCGCAAGTTTATAAATAAAGTGTAATGTATTGCATCTATGATAACTTATATATAATTTATGCGAAGCATACCTTACTTTTCAGTTTTCAGTTTTCAGTTTTCACTTTATAAAGTCTTACTTTATATTTGGAAGCTCCATACCGTAGCCCTTCTTCTTATCCTCGCGCTTGAGCAACATACCGATAAAGAGTGCCACAATGCCGAATGATGAGAAGATAACCATAGGAAGAGTATAACCACCTGTTGCATCCAAAACCTTACCGATGATGATAGGTACAAGAAGCAAGCCCCAGTTCTGAATCCAGAAGATTACGCAGTATGCCGAGCCAAGGATGCGCTCGTCGATAATCTTTGGTACTGATGGCCACAACGCTGCTGGTACCAATGAGAATGATACACCAAGAATAGCGATGATAGCTACAGCCAACGTCTTAGAAGGGAATGCAGGAAGTAGGAATGCAAAGCTTAGGTGACAAGCAATCATAATAAGTGAACCAATCATAAGCATAGATGCAGCCTTACCCTTGCGGTCGATAAACGCACCGAGGAATGGAGTAAGACACATTGCAAGGATTGGGAAGCAGCTAAAGAGCTGTGCGCCATTAGTGATGCTAAGGGTCTTATCCAAGAAGTCTGGAGCGTAACGCTGGAATGGGAAGATAGCTGAGTAGTACAATACGCAGAGCAATGCTACCAACCAGAACATCTTGCTGGTGAAAATCTTACCCAAGTCTGAGAACTTGAACTCCTCCTCCGAAGCCTCCTTAGTAAGCTCGCCAGCTGCCTCAAGCTGTTTGTCGAACTTGCGATCCATAAGCACGAAGATAAAGTAGAAGATAAGACCAATCATAAGCAATACTGCGCCAAAGGCAACAGGTGCAGATACCGATGCGTTGAACTTGTCAGATACAGCAGGTGATAGCCACATAGCTGCGAATACACCAAGACGTGCGATAGACATCTCCAAGCCCATAGCCATAGCCATCTCCTTGCCCTTGAACCACTTAGCGATAGACTTAGATACGGTAGTACCCGCCATCTCGCAACCGCAACCAAAGATCATAAAGCCAAAGCATGCGAGCTTCGCAGAGGCTGGAAGTGCCACCCACCATGAGCCGAGCCAGGCCTCAAGACCTGTGCCCACGAAGTACTCGCTCATAGCGTAGAACTTGATGCAAGCACCAATAACCATCAACGATGCTGAGAGAAGACCTGTGAAGCGAATGCCCATCTTATCGAGGATGATACCAGCAAAGATTAGGAAGAAGCAGAAAACATTGAGGAAGTACTCCGAAGCAGCGTAAGTACCGAAGGTACTGCTATCCCAATTAAGAGTAGTGTCGAGGAGCTCTTTAAGTGGAGAGAGCATATCCACGAACATGTAGGCGAAGAACATCATCAACGAGATGAGTAGCAACGCACTCCAACGCGCAAACGCCGAGTCATTAAGCTTTCTTTGAATAGTTTGAGTCATAATAAAATGTTTTATAGGTTAATAAATAAAGTTATTTCGTTGGTTTTTAGGTTTTTTTGTTTGGATTACTATGTGTTACTATGTGATTCTTATTAACTCATCCCTAAAAAGGCATAGCCTTTTAACTATTACTCATTACTAATTACTCATTACTAATTTGTTATTGGGAACTGCTTCAGTGTCTCGTATGCCATCTCAATACCCAGCTCGCCAGCCTTTGAGAGGTCTAAGCACCCCTTGCGTGTATCCTTCATAAGTATCTGCACCAAGCCGCGATTGTAGTACGCCTCGCCAAGATTTGCGTTTAGCTCAATGGCGCGGGTGTAGTCGTCGTAGGCCTCAGGTAACTTACCCGATATAGCCATAAGGTTTGCGCGGTTGAAGTATGCCTCGGCAAACTCAGGGTAGAGCTTTATCGCCTTGTTCACATCATCAATAGCCTCATCGTAGCTATATGTACGTGTCGAGGTGCTATTAAGACGCTTCGAAGGGTCCGAATCGAGGGTTATACTTTGATAGGAGTTATCTATCGACGAAATGAAGTCTATCATCTCGGCGCGTGTTGTAGCGCGGTTGATGTAGAGGAATGGGTTTGCAGGGTTGAGTTGTATAGCCTCGCTATATGTGTTCACAGCATTTGTGTACTGTTTGATTAGCGACTGGCTCACACCACGCATAAAGAGCTGTTCCCACTTAGGCTCGGCGATGCTACGGAGCTCCTTGGCCATACGGCGGTCGATGGCAATAAGCGAGTCGGGGTCGATATTGCTCTGTCGACATTCGAGGCGCACAAGAGGACTTTCCATACGCGCAATGAAGTCCTTAACACGCTGTGTGGTAAACTTCTGTGAGCGTAGCTGTGTGTTCTCCTCGCTCTCTATCAGCGTAAAGCGGAACAGAGGTATTAGCGTCAGAGCGTTGCTTCCCGCGTGGGTGAAGGTCGATGTTATACGCTGGAAATCGCGCTCCATAAGGCGGCTATCGAACGATAGAAGCTTGTCGAAACGCTGTGTGGTGTCGGAGTATATCGAGTATGTCGAATCCTTTAAACGGGCTTTGTACATGGCTATCTTGCGCTCGGCAATGCGCTCGTCGCTCTCTGCACCCTTGATATCGCGGTTGGCACGGCGCAGTGCGCTACGACCTAAGTAGGCATTTGCAAAGTCGGGATATAGCTCAATGGCGCGGGTGTAGTCGGCAATAGCCGCATCTAAATTGCCGAGGCGTGTGTGGAGCATTGCACGGTTGTAGTAGACAAGGACATTGTCTGGCGCAAGCAACGCCACGTTGTCGAAATCCTCCAAAGCACGGTTGTAGTCACCAATCTCGATGCGCACGATAGCGCGGTTGAAGTATCCGAGCGAGTTTAGCGAGTCGAGCTCTATCACGCGGTCGAAGTCGCTAAGCGATGCCATCGGGCGATGCAGATAGTTGTGCGCAAGGGCACGGTTGAAGAAGCCTGGTAGATAGCTACTATCGCAACGCACAGCCATATCGAAGTCGGCACGCGCCTCCTCGTATCGCTCCTCCGCCATATAGAGCGCACCACGACGGTTGTAGCTCTCTGGCTCTTCGCGGTTGGTGCGGATGGCGAGGTTGAAGTTCTCGTAGGCATTTGCCGTATCCTTCAAATAGAGGTACGACGTACCACGATTTAGGTAGGCTGGTACGTGGCGCTTCTCGTAGCGTATATACTTGTTAAAGTCCGAGATAGCCTCCTCGAATTGCTGGTTTAGAAGTCGCGTAACACCACGACTATAATATGGGTCGGGGAGGTCGGGGCGTAGCTCTATCGCCTGCTGAAAGTCGTTCAGCGCATCGTCGTAGTTGCCAAGACGTGTGCGTGTTATGGCGCGGTAGTAGAAGGCTCCGGTAAATACAGGGTTGAGCGTTACGGCTGTCGAGAAATCGGCATCTGCACCAAGCAGATCGTCCAAATTGTACTTGGCGATACCGCGTAGGAAGAAGGCATCGAAGTTGCGCTCATCCTGACGTATAAGCACATTGAGAATCTCTATTGCCTCGCGATATTTGTTGTCGACCATACACTGCTGTCCAACCCAATAGATATAGTTGCGGTTGTACTGCGCCACACCCCTTTGGGGTAACGCCACAGCCAACAGCATCAATATCGCAAGAATAGCTCTCCTCATCACCATATAAACGCTAAACCGTTCTACTTATTGCTTTTAGGTTCTTTATTGCTTTAGACCCTCTAATCAGATTACTAATTGATAATTAATAAATTACTAATTACTAATTACTAATTACTAATTGGTTACTCGAGTTCGTATCCGAAACGTTTAAGTTGGCTGTCGTTATTTCGCCAATCCTCCTGCACTTTGACGTATAGTTCGATGAAGACCTTTTTGCCGAGGAATGCTTCGAGGTCGTGGCGTGCTGCCTGACCTACTTTTTTGAGTTTCTCGCCCTTGTGACCGATAACAATACCCTTCTGTGAGTTGCGGGCAACGTAGATTGTAGCCGAGATACGGTCGATAGTAGGCTCCTCCTTGTAGGCCTCGATGCCAATCTCGCAAGAGTATGGAATCTCCTTGTCGTAGTTAAGGAGTATCTTCTCGCGGATAATCTCCGAGGCGAAGAAGCGTAGGGTCTTATCCGTAAGCGTATCCTTTGGATAGAAGGCCTCGCCCTCTGGCAAGCGCTCGAGGATAAGGTTAAAGACACCCGCCACATTAAAGTTCTCTTTTGCTGAGCAAGGGGCAATTATGGCATTTGGAAGTAGTGCTTGCCACTTCTCTACAAGGGCAGTGAGCTTATCTGGCGTTGTGAGGTCAACCTTGTTGATTACAACGATTGTAGGGATTCCCGATAGGTTTACCTTCTCGATAATCTCTGCCGAGCGGTCGCTATCCTCCACCGTGTCGGTAACGTAGAGCAATACATCAGCATCGGTGATAGCGCCACGTACAAACTTCATCATCTTCTCTTGAAGTTTGTAGTTGGGTTTTAGAATACCAGGAGTGTCGGAGTAGACGATTTGAAAATCCTCACCATTCACGATACCCATAATTCTGTGGCGTGTAGTTTGTGCCTTAGATGTTATGATTGAGAGCTTCTCGCCCACAAGCTGATTCATAAGAGTCGACTTACCCACGTTAGGGTTGCCGATGATATTAACAAAACCACTTCTATGTGCCATAAAGCTATGTTTTGATTTCTACAAAATTGCTATATCGTGCAAAGTTAATAATTTTTTGCGAGGCACGGGGTAAATATCATAGATATTTTTGTGCTATTGGTGGAAAAAGTGGCGTGGTTGTGAAACAAATATGACCTGTTGTGCGTATATAGGTCGATACAAAGGAATAGAAGTTGTAAGAATAGATAGATTTTTATGCGTCAATTAAAAATTACTAAGTCAATTACCAACCGCGAGAGTGCGTCGTTGGATAAGTATTTGCAGGAGATTGGTAAGGAGGAGCTTATCTCTGTTGAGGAGGAGGTAGAACTCGCCCAAAGAATCAAGAAGGGTGATAAGGAGGCGTTGGAGAAGCTTACCAAGGCAAACCTTCGTTTCGTGGTCTCTGTGGCAAAACAGTATCAGAATCAGGGTCTTAGCCTCCCTGACTTGATTAACGAGGGTAACCTCGGTCTTATCAAGGCGGCTGAGAAGTTCGACGAGACTCGTGGTTTTAAGTTTATCTCATACGCCGTATGGTGGATTCGTCAGTCTATTCTTCAGGCTCTTGCCGAGCAGTCGCGTATCGTGCGCTTGCCTCTAAATCAGGTGGGCTCGCTAAACAAGATTAACAAGGCTTTCGCACGCTTCGAGCAGGAGCACGAGCGTACCCCATCTGCCGATGAGCTTGCTACCGAGCTTGAGCTTCCAAAGGAGAAGGTTACAGACACCCTACGTGTGGCTGGTCGCCATATCTCTGTGGATGCACCATTCGCTGATGGCGAGGATAACTCACTTCTCGACGTGCTTGTAAATACCGACTCTCCAAATGCAGACCGTGGTCTTATCAACGAGTCTCTCGCAACAGAGGTAGAGCGTGCTCTCGAAATCCTTACTGAGCGTGAGCGCGATATTATCCGCTACTTCTTCGGTATTGGTTGCTCAGAGATGACCCTCGAAGAGATTGGCGAGAAGTTCGACCTTACCCGCGAGCGTGTGCGCCAGATTAAGGAGAAGGCAATTCGTAAGCTTCGTCAGAGTTCGAGGAGTAAGCTTTTGAAATCCTACCTCGGGTAATTTTCGATTATAAGGCAGACATCTACTGCCGCTAACAAAAAGTCCCGACAATGAGCAGTACGCCAAGTACAGCCCATCGTCGGGATTTTTGCCGAGCGTTGTATATGCAGCCTTCTAATCAAAAATTATAATTTGTTGTGATAAGCCGCAATCTGCGGCACATCCCAAAAACAACACTCTGGGCTGTACTTCGTGTACTATCCCAGAGTGTTTTATTTTGCGATGCACCACATCTCACGACTTCTGACAACAAATTGGGTCGTGGTGCTAATTAACCTTCATACTTATTTTGACCTATCCCAAACAAAATATCGTGGGCTGTACTAAGTGTACTATCCCACGATATTTTTTATTGCGATAGAACAAATATGACCACTTCTCGCAAGAAATTAAGTGCAACCCGTGAGGTTTGGTTTTTGTTTCGCTTGTTCCAAGCGACAGCTAAAGCTGTAGGTTACTATGGGTTACGATAGGTTAATATGTGTTATCAGAACTCATCAGAACTCATAACACAACCCTTCCTACCCCCACGACCTAATTTCTTGTCAGAAGGATGCAGATACTTTCGCTCAGCAAAAATCCCGACGATGATTTGCAAGATTGATTTTGATTTTAGAGGAGCAGATTTATTGTGTTGCGTAAATTTATTGTCAGAGTGGGGTGGTAGTGGTATATCACAAAAGAAACCATCCAAGGGATAGTATTAGACATACAGCCCTGGATGGTTTACTTTTAGGGATGTGCCGCTAACGCGCCACTATCACAATAAATTTTACTCCCACTCAATTCTACAAATATCTTGATTATCAATAAAATACAAAGGTATTTTCTTTATAGGGTACAATTTTGGGGTACAATACAATAATTGATGTAACTATTGATAATCAGCTATATACCTTATATATATTATAAGAAAATATTATCTAATTTTTAGTTTGTGTTGTAGTTGCGAGACCTATTTCCTTAAGTTTTCTTAGAGTATTTACACTTGTTGAGGTAATAGCACTGATATTACGTAACGAGAGTCCCTTCTTGAGTAGCTGAATCTCCTTGGCATACTGCTCCTTCATCTGCTCCTCTGATTTGCGGTAACCAACCTTACGTCCAACTTTGCCACCGTTGTTAATGAAGTTTGTATAACCACTTGCAATGCGCTCTCGGATTGTCTTACGCTCCATTCGTGCTACCTCGGCGAGTATGGTAATGAGAAATTGGCTCATTGGGTTAACCTCCCCATCCTTAGTTAATGTCTCAATACCGTAGTTTTGTATATATAGACTAATTCCTTTTGAATTGAGAAGCTCTATTACTTCCAGCACTTGGAGAGTATTACGACCAAGACGACTCAACTCCGTTACAAGTATCTTATTTATATTATTAGTCTCAACGAACTGTACCATCTTCATAAGTTCTGTACGTTCAACATTCTTTTTAGCTCCACTCACCTTCTCGGTGAAGATACCCTCAACGTTCCAACCATTTGCCACAGCAAGAGCCGACAGTTCATTAACCTGCCTGTCGTACTCTTGGATGGCTGTTGATACTCTTGCAAATATTACTACTCTCATATCTTACCAAATTTGTATCAATGCTTGCATCTGGAAGCATCTAAACTGACCACGTTCCACATCATAATATGTAACCACCTTACGTGTATCTCCACAAGTTCCGCGACCATTGATATGCCCACTCACTAATGCTGGCATCATAGTACCATAGGCAATGCGTACTTCACCGCTCTTCTTGAGGTATGAAAACTTCACTACCTCTCTACGCATACGGCTCTTAAGCTCGTTAATCTTTGCTACCTGTAAACCTATTACAAAGTCATTTTCTACTCGCTGTGAGATTACCGCTGCACGGTACATATCTCTGTTTGTTACTGCTACAATCGTTGTCATATCTGTAAGGTTTTTTGTTACACTATATTGGTTTACCCTCTATACTTGGCGGGATTCCAAGCCCAGCCCATTAGTCCATATAAGCTCTCTACGGCGTGATAATGAGAGCGACACCACATCACCTTTCTCCCTGTTTCATTGTCCCAAATACCCCAGCCTGAGCCTGAACAACCAATCTTATATTTCCTTGTCTGTGCCATATCTGTTATCTCCTTTTGTCATTACAAAGGTAATCAAAATAAATTACTCTGCCAAATTATTTTAATATTATTTTATTACTATAATATGATTTTTTATTACTTTTTAATGAATTTTGAGTAAAAAGTTCTATATTTGTGATTACTAAAATTAAAATTGAGTAATATGATAAGATTACGCATAGCAGAGGTGATGACTGAGAAGGGTATCTCGAAGACTGAATTTGCCAGATTGATGGGCATACAGAAGCAAAATGTCAATGCTCTACTTGAGACTAACAACATTCGTAAGATTGAAGAGATAGCAGAGAAGTTGGGTCTAAAATTTTCTGACCTAGTAGATGATGGCTCCAATGACTCTCAACCTGAGATTACTGGCTTCATTGAGGTAAGAGGCGAGGTTTTTCGTATCAAGTCCAAAGCAGACATTGAGGAGCTGTTAAAGAAAATTGAGTAATACAAATTTGCCCGCTGGTCGTAGCGGGCTTTTTTATGGGTGCAATACCCCATTTTTGAGTGCTTTTCGTTTATTGCGAAAATTTTATTATATTTGTATCGCCTACGAGTTAATACTCTGGGCGGACATATTTTAATGAAAGTGTTTTTCGCTTTTTGTCCTTATGTGAAAATGTGGAAGTTTTCAAAGCAGTAGGGCAACGGACAGCACTCATTTCTTGTATAGCTATGTGGCTGTACGCTTTCGGCGTACACATACCTCATACTATCCAAGTGTGGGGTATTGTATCGTTTATTACTGCACAGGTCTTTCCACAACCTTCACATAGATAAACGAGAATCAGCTCCACACTTTCTTTTTTATATATAATCACCATATTGGAGTTGTATGGTAATAAAGTTTGAAACAATTTTAACTTCAAATTTATATTACTATGAAAAAGCTATTAGCTCTATTGGTAATGGTGGCAATGTTGTTGCCATCGTGCCAGAAGATTGAAGACCGCATTGATGGTCTTGAAAATCGAATTGATGAGATTGAGGGTACTCAGATTGCATCTCTTCAACAGCAGATTAACGCTATTAACACTTCTCTTCCTGAGCTTAAGCAGATGGATGTTGAGCTGAAAGAGTATATTACAAATCTTCAAACTACCGCAACGGCATTGGAGGAGAAGATTGAAGAGGCCAATGACGACATCAAAAAACTAGAGGCCGCACTTGATAAGGCCATTAAGAATGCTGAGGCTTCTGATGATGCACTCAAAGAGGAACTCGTTTCTCAGCTTAACACTGCTAAGGCTGATGTACTGGCGCAGCTTCAATCAACTAAGACAGCACTAGAGGCAGAGCTAGCTCAGATAAACGCAACCATCGCTACACTCCAATCTAAGGATGCTGAGCTTGAGCAGAAGATTACCACCTTGGAGGAGTATGTCAACGGCGAGTTACAGAATACAGAAGACTGGGTATCTGCGACATTTGCGACCCTTGAGCAGTACAACTCAATATCTTCTGAGATTGCGACCATCAAGCAGAACATAGAGTCGCTTAATGAGTCTATCGAGGTCCTTGAGGAGCGATTGATGGAGAACATTTCTGGTGAGATTGCTACGGCAATTGAGCCAATTAAGAATGAGTTGGTTGCAGAGATTGCATCAGAGATTACAACACAATATACAACGGCTATATCTACAGCCAAGTCCGAGATTACTGCCGCTTATACAGCTGCTATCTCAACAGCTATTACAAACCTTGAGGCATCTATGATGCAGTGGGTAAATAATAAGTTGGCGGGATACTATACTATTGCCGAGACAGAGGCTAAGCTTGCGTTATTGCAGAGCGTACTAGAATCACAGCTTGCATCGCAGAAAGTATATCTTGAGGGTCTTATCAACTCTCTTTCTACAGAGTTGAATGGTAAGATTTCAGCAAATAGCATTTTGATTGAGGCTCTACGCACTGATGTAAGCACCTTGGAGCAGACCGCTGCGGCATACGCAAACAACATCGCTAATAATGCAGCAGCTATTGCTAAGAATACGGAGTCTATTATTGCTAATGCAGCAGCAATCTCTGCTAATGCTACAGAGATTGAGAATATCAAGAATACCATTACATCTTATAAGGCAGAGATGGAATCTAAGATTTCGGAGATTGAATCTCGCCTTACCAATATTGACGCTGACATTGTTGCTATTAACAATGAGATTGAGGCTGTTCGCAATGACTATAGTTCTAAAATCTCAGCATTGCAGAGTACTGTTGAGCAGAAGATTGCAAATAACACATCGCTTATAGAGGCAAACCAGGCTCTTATCAGCGAGAATGCCGCAGCTATTGCTGATAACAAGTCGGCTATTGCTGCACTTAAGACATCAACAGACGCAGCTATTGCTAAGAATGCTGCTGATATTGCAACCAACGCTGAGAACATTGCAAATAACGCAGCTCTCATTGCACAGAACGCTAAGGCTATTAGCAACAATGCTGATGCTATTGCACAGAATGCAGCAGACATCTGGCAGTTGCAGCAGGATTTGATTACCACGAAGAATGAGATTACCGAGGCTTATAAGGCTGCCATCAAGACTGCTATTGAGAACCTTGACGGTAAGCTTAGCGGTCAGATAGCAACAGAGGTAGCAACACTAAATGCTCGCATCGACGATGAGGTTGAGGCTATCAATAATACTATTGCAGCTCTTGAGGAGCGTGTTACAGCCCTCGAAAAGGAGGTAAAGACTATCAAGGTTGCTATCTACAATATCCAGACCGAGATAGCTGAAATGCAGGAGCAGATTGCTGCTCTTATCGAGCGTATTCAGTCGGTGTCGTTTGTGCCAGACTATGCAGATGGCAAGGCTACAATGTACTACACTAACTCATCTGGTATGATTACCGCTGGCTCTGCAACACTTAAGTATGAAATTCGCCCTGCATCGGTGGCTGAGGAGTTGGCAGATGTTTGGGAGGATGCTTTGAGCGTTAAGGCTGTATATACTCAGACTCGTGCCGTAGGAGATTTCGTATCTCTTAATGTGGAGAGCGCATCGGCAGATGATGGTATTTTGACTGTTATTGTATCGGGTGCAAACCTTAGCGACGACTACTTCCGTAGCGGGATGTCGGCGAATGTTCGCTTGGAAATCTCGAATGGCTACAACTGCCTCACTTCGGACTATGCTAATATGGTACCTTGGACTACCGATACCGTCTATATCCCGGATGCAAATTTCAAGGCTTACCTCTTGGGTGAGTTTGATGCTAATGGCGATAATGAGATTTCGTTGGAAGAGGCTGAGACAATCCGTGAGATTAACATCTCTGCTTCGCTCCTTCAGGTTAAGTCGATGGCTGGTATTGAGTACTTCTCTAACCTTGAGACTTTGGATTGCTCATACAACCGAGTAACATCACTCGACCTTGCAAACAATACTAAGCTCAAGGATGTTAATGTTAGCAGCAATAAACTTACATCACTCGTCCTTCCAGCATCGGTTATTAATGTTGATGCTTCGGCTAACCAGCTCACTACTCTTGATGTGAGCTCGGCTGTGGGTCTTAAGACTCTTAATGTCGCAAATAATAAATTGGCATCGTTCAATGTGGCTCAGAACAAGGCTTTGACCTCGCTTAATGTAGGCGACAATGACCTTGTACAGCTCGATGTTACCAAGTTGCTCTCGCTCACTGAACTTCAGTGTGGTGGTAATGATATTTCGTTGCTCAACCTCACTAAAAATACAGCTTTAACCACTCTTGACTGCCACGGCAACAACCTTACATCATTAGACCTTGCTAAGAATACCGCATTGATAACTCTCGATTGCGGTGAGAATGCTATTGCTAACCTCTACCTTGGCACTGAGAAGCTTATCTCTATTGACTGTGCAAATAATGCTTTGGCTTCTATCAATGTGGCATTGCAGACTAAGCTTACCGACCTCGACTGCTCACACAATGAGTTGACCCAGTTGGATGTTACTAAGTGTACAAAGCTTGCAACCCTCGATTGCTCTTACAACAACCTTGCGATGTTGAACATTAGCAATAACTCAATGTTGACTACACTTGACTGCTCAAACAATGCGTCGTTGGCTAAGTTGTGGGTCAAGAACGATGCACAGCAGAATGCAATAGCTATCACCAAGGATAGCACAAGTGGCATATACTACAATAACGGCGGCATTGTTATCCCTGATTCAGCGTTGAAGGCTTACCTCGTGAACAACTACGATGATGATGGTGACGGCGAGATTTCTATTGCTGAGTCTGATAATATCACAATGGTAAACTGCTCTGGCAAGGGTGTTGAGGATTTAACAGGCTTGGAGTCTTGTACAAACCTTATAACCCTCAACTGCTCGAATAACAGCATCAAGAATATTGAGTTGCCAAATCTTGCACAGTTGAGAACGGTTACTTGTAGTGGCTGTCCCGTTGAGCGAATGAATTTCAACGGTTGTACTTCATTACAGTCCCTCAACTTGCAGGGCGTAACTAATAATGCTATTAGCGGCACAGCTATTACTATTGATGGCTACACTCAGGCTAACACCCTCTATTTTACAGCGAACAATACTGCATTCACATCATTCACATTTAAGAATGCTTCTACATTGACGTCTTTGGAACTCTATGGTGAGTTTGCCGATGTAGCAGTTACTGATAATACTGCTTTGACATCACTTGTATTCTATGCACCTGTGGTAAATGCTACGCTTTCGGGTAATAGCGTATTGGAGGGTGTTGATGTATCATCACTTCTTTACCTCGAAACTCTCGATGTGCAGAAGTGTAACTTACAGTCGCTCGATGTTACTAAGAACTTGGCATTGACCTCGCTTATCTGTAACAATAACAATCTTACGACACTTGATGTAAGCAATAATACTTCGCTCGTGAAGTTCTACTGCAACGACAATAAGTTACCACGCATCAATGTAACTGCTAACACTGCATTGCAGGAGTTTGATATTGCAAACAACTTACTTTCAGCATTGAATGTCCGCAATAACAATGCTCTAACCTATCTTAATATAAGTAACAATTCGGATATTTCGATGGTTGATGTGAAGTATAATACCGTATTGGAAACTTTGTATGCAGAAGGTTTGGCAATTGGAGATATCAACCTATCAGCAAACAATGCTCTTATAGATGTGCGTCTTTATAATACCCCGTCACTTAAAACAATCGTTATTTGGGAAAAATGTAAATCTCGCAATGATTATCTCAACTTTGATATGGGGGGGGTCGAAGTTTATGACAATGCGGGTAACAGTTATGGATATCCATTCTCTGTTGGACAGTATATCCCTTGGTTTAATGGAGGAGTAGTCTATGAGATTAGCAACAATGGCGCAAATGGTAGAATGATATCATTAGACCAAGTTTCATTAGCTTGGTCAACAGAAAATGTGGTCACTAACGCCACAGACAATGACAATGGAGCGAATAATATGGCAGCCATCAAAGCCATAAATCCAACTTTAAGCAAATACCCTGCATTCCGTTGGTGTGACAATTATAGTAGTGGTGATAATTGGTATTTACCATCGTACAAAGAATTAAAATACCTATACGAAAATTATAGCTACATTAATACAACATTAACAAATGCAGGAGGGACTAAATTTGATTATGGGTCATACAAAACGTACTATTGGTCATCTACTGACCTTGACCATGATAGCGCTAAGGGCGTAGATTTTTACGATGGTGATGCTTCTTGGATAAATAGCTATTCTTATAAAAGTTGGTCATCGTTTAGAGTTCGTGCTATCCTAGCTTTTTAATTAACTATTAACAACGGTTGGTGGTGATTTCCCGCCACCAACCTTACAATAAAACATATTATTAACATAGAATTTTGCATCAATGGAATTGAAGCTTATCGAAAGAAACAAAAGAGATAGTTCTACTGATTTGGTTTGCATATCAAATGAAAGTCAAATATATGTGCCCAAAGTAATAGTAGGTTCTCCTGCATATTTGAAGAAAGGTAGCGTGATTTGGGTAAAGCGAGAACTGTATAATATTTATGAACTTACTGAAGATATTACAGAGAACAATAAAGATGAGTTTATCGCACACCTACAAAGTGTCGAGGGGTTTATTGCTGAGAAATTTTAAATATCCACACTTCGCTGTGGTTTCATTTATAACTAAAATCAACAACCTCACCGTTAGATAATAAGGGTTTGATATTTGCAACAACGGCCGTCAATCGACGGCCATTGTCATTAATACGAGATGCTGAGGGTGGCATCGGGATTACCTAGCTCAATAGGTGTTTCTTGGAGCTTGGACCTATTCAGTACATCCAGATACATAAGGTAGGCATAGTCTGGAGTAATACTAAACTCTATGCCTTCAATCTTACAGATAAGTTTCTCAACTACATTTGTAGCGTCGGGATGTGATGGAAGGTAGTAGTTAATAAAAGCATAGATGTCGCACTTGTCCTTTCCATAGCTGGCTACATCCTCCTTGTAAACCTTAGAGCTTATCTGGTCGTGAGGCGACACATAGCTATAGCCGTGCTTGAATTTTACATCGATGCTAAGGCGTCTACCTTCAGCATCGGTAAATTCTCTCTGCTTCTCGAAATAAATGTGCATTGCTCCATTCTCCTCGATGTAACGTACTCGCATCTCCTCTCTAATCAACCAGTGATTCGAATTACTCATTAGGTCATAAAACTCTTTAATTTCAGCTGAAGTGTTAATTAAATTACTTTCCATTATTGTATATTTTTATTAAAATTATTTTTACTGAGCTTTGTGCTCTTTCCTATAACATAGGATGTCAAAATCAAAAAACAAGGTCTATTCAAAAAAAATGTAAAAAAAATAATCTTTTAAGTTATAACGATACAAAATTTAAGTAGTTTTTGCTTGTGTCGTAAGGTTAAAAAGTATCATTTTTATATTGATACACTTTGTGTGTATAGTCTTGTTTTTATTGCATCATATTTCTTAGTTTATCTTCTTT
>JAZOSJ010000077.1:0-5418 GCA_045657045.1 Alistipes sp. | reverse complement strand
ACATGAAATTATTTCTTGTCATAAGGGGTCATCTGCGGCACCAAGCTCATTGCCCCGTATGGGGATGTACGCCAAGTACACCCCCATCCGTGTCAATTTCGACTTGGCACCACATCTAACCCCTTCTGACAAGAAATTCGGTTGTGCTGCCCGGAAGGTGGTTTTTTTGTTTCGCTCTGCGAGCGAACAGCTAAAAGCTGAGGAAGATTAAGAGAGGGCAGAGAGAGAAGAGAGGACA
This sequence comes from Alistipes sp., assembly GCA_045657045.1. GTDB lineage: Bacteria > Bacteroidota > Bacteroidia > Bacteroidales > Rikenellaceae > Alistipes. The sequence goes on along the minus strand of JAZOSJ010000077.1, from coordinate 5,180 downwards.
GAGAGTGTAGAGATTTATTTTAAATTGTAATACTTAGTTTCCCTGCTCTCCCTGCTCTCCCTGTTCTCCCTTATAAAACACTAAGCGCGAAGCGCACCTTACTTTTCAGTTTTCAGTTTTCAGTTTTCAGTTTTCAGTTTAACAACAATGGCTGTCCGATTGGACAGCCATTTGTTGTTATGCGATGCGCTCGATTTTACTCTTGGCGTAGTCGAGGGTGATGACCTTTTCGCCGTCGGTGGGCATATCGAACATCACATCCATCATTATTGCCTCGCAGATGGTGCGGAGACCTCGGGCGCCGAGTTTGAACTCAATAGCCTTATCTACGATATATTCGAGAACATCATCCTCGAAGCTGAGCTTTATGTCGTCGAGCTCCATAAGGCACTCATACTGGCGGATAATAGAGTTCTTAGGCTCAGTGAGGATTGAGCGCAGTGCCTTGCGCTCCAATGGCTCCATATATGTAAGTACCGGCAGACGACCGATAAGCTCTGGGATAAGACCGAAAGAGCGTAGGTCCTGAGGCTGGATATACTGCATAATATTGTTCTCGTCGATACGCTTATTTACCGATGCACCGTAGCCGATAGCATTGGTGTTTAGGCGCATAGCAATCTTCTTCTCGATGCCATCAAAAGCACCGCCACAGATAAACAATATATTAGAGGTGTCGACCTGAATATACTTCTGGTCGGGGTGCTTACGACCGCCCTGAGGTGGAACGTTCACAACCGTACCCTCCAAGATTTTAAGCAGGGCTTGTTGTACGCCCTCGCCTGATACGTCGCGGGTGATAGATGGGTTATCGCCCTTGCGTGCAATCTTATCGACCTCGTCGATAAAGATAATACCGCGCTCCGCCGCCGCAACATCGTAGTCCGCAGCTTGGAGTAGGCGTGATAGGATGCTCTCCACATCCTCGCCCACATATCCAGCCTGAGTCAATGCCGTAGCATCGACAATAGAGAATGGCACGTGCAACAACTTAGCGATGGTGCGCGCCATAAGGGTCTTACCCGTACCCGTAGGACCTACAAGAACGATATTCGACTTGTCCAGCTCTACGTCCTGCGTCTTACCCTTAGCAAGCAATCTTTTGTAGTGGTTGTATACTGCCACGGACATATATCTCTTTGCCGCGTCCTGACCGATAACATACTCATCAAGGAAACTCTTGATGCGGTCTGGGCGCATAAGATCCTCCTTGCGAAGTGGTCGGAACTTAGAGCCTCCACTCTTCGATTTTTTGCCCTCTTGCGCGATGATTTCGTGCTCAACGAGGAGCTCATAACCATGCTCGATGCACGATGCGCAGATAGAGGAGCCATCAGCACCGTTGAACATCAGCGCCACTTCGTTAGCTGGAGCACCGCAGAAGGAGCAGTGTGCGCCATTGTGTTCGCCACCTTTACGTGATTTCTGTGTCATAGCTTATTTGCGCTTAGTTTGTACGATGTCGATAAGACCGTATGCCTTAGCCTCCTCGGCAGTTAGCCAATAGTCGCGGTCGGCATCCTTCTCAATCTTCTTAATAGATGCACCAGAGTGTAGAGCGAGGATTTCGTATAGCTCTTTCTTTGTCTTGGCAATCTCGCGAGCTGTAATCTCGATGTCCGATGCCTGACCCTGAGCGCCACCAAGAGGCTGATGAATCATAACGCGCGAATGGGGTAGTGCCGAACGCTTGCCCGCAGCACCTGCCGTTAGAAGCACAGCACCCATAGATGCTGCCATACCGGTACATATTGTAGCCACATCCGAAGATATTAGCTGCATAGTGTCGTATATGCCCAAGCCTGCCGATACGGAGCCACCTGGTGAGTTGATATATAGCTGAATATCCTTATCGGGACCAACAGATTCCAAGAAGAGCAACTGTGCCTGGATGATATTCGCGGCGTCGTCATATATAGGTGCGCCGAGAAAGATGATGCGGTCCATCATCAAGCGCGAAAAGACATCCATAGCTGCAACATTCAGGTGTCGCTCCTCGATAATCGTTGGTGATACGTAGTTGCTTATCTCTGAACGGAAGTCGTGCAGTGTCATTGAGTTGATGCCACAGTGCAAGCGTGCGTACTTATCAAACTCTTTCATATGTTTATCGTATTAGTTTGAAAAAGAGGCTATCCTACAATTGTGGGACAGCCTCCGTGCATATTTCCTTATATAGCTATGCTTGATTAAGCCATCTCAGAAGCAAGCTTTGCGAACTCATCAGCAGAGATAGCCTTCTCTGTGATCTTCACCTTGCCACGGATGTACTCAACAACCTTCTCCTCGAAGAGCTTCTCATAGATCTTCTGAAGCTGCTCCTTGTTATCCATAATCTGCTTTGCGAAGTTCTCAAGCATATCTGCTGGTGCAGATGGCATACCGTACTGAGCAAACTGCATCTGTGCGAACTGCATAGCCTCAGCCTTAGCCTCCTCCTGAGACACCTTCAACTCACCCTCAGTGATGAAGTGCTTCTGCAAGTAGTTCCAAGTGAACATCTTGATGAATGCACCGAAGTCCTTCTCGATCTCCTCGCGTGAGAACTTACCCTCGTTGATAACATACAACCAACGCTTCAAGAACTCCTCAGGCATCTGGATGCCAGCCTTCTCGATAACGTAGTCGCGGATAGTGTTGGTGAACATAAAGTCGCACTCGCGCTTAAGCTCTGCCTCAATCTGCTCGTCGATGAACTTCTCGAACTCCTCCTCGTTGTTAACGTTACCAGCTGGGAATGCCATCTTGAAGAACTCCTCGTTAAGCTCTGGATCGCTGAAACGACGAATCTTGGTAATCTCCAACTCGAACTCTGGCTTAACCTCTGCCAACTCCTCCTGCTTAACGCCAAGGATTGAGGCACGCTGCTCAGGCTTCTTGTAGAGCTCCTCGATGTTTACAGTGGTCTTGTAACCAACCTTCTTGCCCTTCCACGCCTTGCGCTCCTCCTCAGTCATTGAGATAAGACCAACGTATGCCTCCTCGATACGCATATCGCCGTTATCAAGGGTTACGTTCAAAGCCTCGTCATCAGCAACCTTGTCTACCTCTACCAAGCGACCATAGCGGCGAAGGTAGTTAGAACGGTAGTCAGTACGCATCTTCTTGTCAACCTTGATCTTGTTGTAAACAACCTTATCCTTAGCTGTGAACTCTACGTCAATCTTTGGAGCCTCACCGTACTCGAAAACGAACTCGAACTCTGTGCCATTCTCGAAGTCGAACTCGCCCTGCTCCTCAGATGGGATGATGTCGCCAACATAGTCGATGTTCTCATTCTTCAAATACTCGAATACTGAGTTTGAAGCGAGGTGATATGACTGCTCCGCAAGGACATGCTTGCCGTACATCTTCTTAACGATGCCCATAGGTACCATACCTGGACGGAAACCTGGAACGTTAGCCTTACGCTTGTACTCCTTCAACTGCTTCTCTACTGCCTGACCGTAGTCTGCCTCACCAACAACGACCTTAACGATTGATACACCACCGTCGCGCTGCTCTTTTGTAATGTTCATAGTCTCTATATTTTTTTGTTATTGTATTTTATTCCTTATATTTATATAGAAAATCGCGCAAAGATACATAAAAAACTCTTAACCCGCAAATTCTTTGTTATTATTTATGTTTTTTGTACCTTTGCCCTCGTAACGACCCCATCGTGGCGATGGTTCTTCTACATTAAGACATAGCTGTTCCGAATGTTCCTGGTGAAAATGAGGGGCTATGCTTGTGGTGAGCTAAATGTTGTAATTGGATAAGTATGATATTTGATGTTGCACGACATAAATTCTCTGAGGGTTTGCTAACGCTGTTGCTCTTTGCGGTGATGGCGGTGGCGACGTCTCTCTCCGTGAGCGATATTGTGGCTATGGAGGGTGGTGCTCCCTTGCGAGGATTTATCGACAACCTCTCGCTTAGCTATCCAATAGCTTCGGCGTTGGCAATGTTGCTGTTAGTGGTATATGCGGGCTTGCGCTACTCTCGTGCCGCGGTGCGTGTGGGGATATATTCTGCGTCGTCGCTTGCCCCCGTGGCTCTTTCCGGTGGTGTTATCTTTGCCACGGTCTCTGCGCCAGACTATCTCTCGTTGATGGTCGTAGTATTGCTTCTGTCTGAGGTGTTGGGGCGTTTGCTCTACTGCTTTGGCGCCTCTATGCGGATGAGTTTTCTCTTCACCGCGATGTTGGCGTTGGGAACAATGCCTCTTATTGATGGTGCTCTTATGCCTTTGGTACTCGCGCTACCTCTGATAGTTATCGTGATGCGTGGCACACTGCGCGAGGCTATTATTACAGTTGTTGGTGTGGCACTTCCGACCTTTGTATATTGCTACGTCGTATGGCTTTTAGGGGGAGAGTTTAATGCAGCTTTTGCTGATGTGTGGAGTCTCGGAAATGCTGTGGTACAACACGCGGCGGTGGTGGAGTATCTTACCATACCACGCCTCGTATTTTTGGGTATTACGCTCTTTGTAACAGTGTGCAGTATTATCCTCTTTTGGAACGTTCGTGTCACGCTTGTAGACTCGGTACGCGCCGTCTGGCGACTCCTTATTACGCTCCAAATTATGCTTGTAGCGTTGCTGCTTTTGACCCCATTTGCATCACCCGCTGTAGTCGTCGCCTTGCTACTTGTGATGACTATGATGATGCCTCAATTGTTTATTCGTGTCGATGTCTACACCGCAACAATTGTCTATCTTATCTGGGTGGTTTCGGCTCTTGCAACCACCATATAATCGTGGTTTTTCATTTCTTATTTAGACCATAGCCTGGTCTGTTTTTCAAATACTGCAAATTCAGTGGCGTTGCTCCATTGTTCTATTTGGCGCTGTTTTACATAATCTATTGAAAGTCAGCAAAATAGCGTAAAATGTATAAATGTGATATTATAATTATTGAAAAACCATAAGAAATTTCTATGGGTATTTTGGCGATTTTGAGGTGTTTCGAGTGAAAAAAGTGTCTATATATATTGTATTTGAAATTTTTTTAGTATCTTTGCGGGCAATTTCTTCGGAAATGAAATTGAAACAATTAACAAAAAATTAAAAGGACAAAATTTTTTAAGAGATGCCAACAATTCAGCAGCTTGTAAGAAACGGTCGAGTGTCTATGGTGGAGAAGAGTAAGTCACCAGCACTCGCTGCGTGTCCTCAGCGTCGCGGAGTTTGTACT
>JAZOSJ010000076.1:0-15332 GCA_045657045.1 Alistipes sp. | reverse complement strand
GGTAGCAGTTTCTAATGGTTTCGAGCTTGTTAAGGCACTTTACGAGGGTCGCGAGATTATCGTCCTTAACCATATCACAGTTACAGCTGCTGATGTTGAGGCATACTTGGCAACAACACGCGCTGCTGCTGCAATCAACCCTGTACTTAACCTTAACGGCTTTACTATCACTATTGAGAACAACGGTACTAATGCTCTTGTAAACCTTAACGGTGGTGCTTTGACAGTTGAGGGCGAGGGTGCTATCGAGTCTACTGCTGGTGCTCTTGTTGAGGGTGCTACTATTGTAACTGAGGGCGCAACTGTTGAGGCTGAGGTTGCTGTTGTGAATGGCATTAGCGCTGTTAAGACTGGCGTTGAGGCACTTGCTTATGTTCTTGCTAATGGTGGTGAGTTCACATTCACAGAGAATCTTACTTCTGCAGAGTCACTTTTGGTAACTACTGCAAATCCTATTGTAATCAACGGTGCTGACTTTACTCTTACATCTGCTGCAACACGTGCTATCCGCATTGATTCAGCAAATGCAAATGTTGTAGTTAACAATCTTAACATCGTTGTTACAACTGAGCGTGTTTATCCTAACGATATTCGTGGTATTAGCATCAATCCACAGCTAAGCAATGTTGAGCTTACATTTAACAATTGCTCTGTAGACTTTACTCACAAAACAGGTAACGACTGGTCTTACGCAGTTAATGTATCTGGTAACGGTACTGGTCACAAGGTAACTATCAATGGTGGTACATACAATGGTGCAAATGTAGTTAATGTACACGGTGCAAATAACACTATCGTTGTAAAGAACGCTACTCTAACTTCTTTGTATCCAAACAACGATATGTACTTCGGTGCTTGTATCTGGGTACTCCAGAAGCAGAACTCTTCAGTTTATGCTGAGGGTAATACATTCAATGGTGACAATGCTTGGGCTTTCAATTTGGGTACTGGCACAGCACTTGAGGAGAAGAACAATACTGATAACACCAAGTATGTTGCTGCAAAGGTAAATGGTGCATACTACTACAACATCGCAGAGGCTATCGCTGCTGCTGAGGATGGCGCAACAATTAAGGTTTTGCAGCGCCACGACTGCAATGTAGGTGCAACTGTTCCTGCTGGCAAGACTTTGACTATTGACCTTAATGGTAAGACTATCACTGGTTACGATAAGTCTACTGGCAGCTTCGGTCTTATCACTAACAAGGGTAACCTTACTATCACTGGTAATGGTAAAATGACTCTTAAGGCTGAGAACAATCGTGAGTGGAACGCATACTCATCTGTAATCTCTAACACAGTTGGTGGTAAGCTTGTTGTTGAGAATGGTACTATCGAGCACCTTGGTGGCACAGATATGGCTTACGGTATCGACAACTTGACAAATGGTAAGGGTACTTTTGCTGAGACTGTAATCAATGGTGGTACTATCAAGTCTACTTACCGTGCAGTTCGTATGTTCCTCAATGGCATTGAGGCTCAGAATCTCCTAACTGTAAATGGTGGTATTATCGAGGGTGCTAACAAGTCTATTTGGATGCAGGATCCAAGCAAGAACGCAAACACTGGTAAGTTGGTTGTTAACGAGGGTGCAACTCTTAACGGTGATGTTTACCTATTTGTAACTGCTGGTTCTACTGAGTGGCCTGTTGAGGTTTCTATCGCAGCATCTGCTGTTAATGGCGAGGTTTTGACTGGTAATGTTCCTGCAGGTTATGCAGTTCGTAATGTTAACGGCGCTTGGACGGTTTTGAAGTACACCGTAGTAAATACCCCAGCTGCTATTCGTTCAGAGGTTGCTAAGGACAATGCCGTTGTTTACATTGAGAACGGTGATTACAAATTAGAAGGTAAACTATCATTCGGTAAGAATGTAACTATCCTTGGTAATGGCGCATCATTGTTCAACGATTGGGGTTCAGATGCTTTCGCAAAACAGGCACATTTCACTAACACCTACGTTGAGAATATCAATTTTACAAACAACTTGATTATTAATGCAGGTATCGTTACTGGCGATGTTAAGTTCGTGAACTGTGTATTCGGTGGTAATCTTGCTCACCAGGGTGTTCACTTCGATAGCGGTAACGGTACGCTTACATTCGACGGTTGTACTTTCATTGGTCGCAACATGCTTGGCGCATCTATCGAGGAGGTCGTATTTAACAACTGTACATTCCTCAACAAGCGTTCATCACAGACAGCTGCAGACTTGTGGACAGGTGTGAATATGTGGGGCAAGTATGAGTTCAACAACTGCGCATTCGACACTGAGGCACACTGTAATGTTAAGTGTGACGGCGTAGTTGCTACATTCACAGGTTGTACTTACACTAATGGTGAGGCAATCTCTGAGGAGATAATTAATGGTACTGAGAATTACGATAGCACAATTACTATCAAATAATTATCAATTCTACAATAACACTTTGCGCTCGGTCTTATGGCCGAGCGCATTTTTTATGGGGTTATGTCAATATTGATTTAATTGCTAAAAGGCGACTATATCTGCAACCTCTGCACCTACATAGTCAATTAGGTCGTTGGGAGCAATGGCAATTTGCAGACCGCGCACGCCTGCACTTATATATATAGTATCATAAAGCGTGCAGGTGGAGTGTATAAAGGTGGGAAATGGTTTCTTCATACCAATCGGACTACAACCACCACGGATATAGCCCGTTGTAGGTAGCAACTCCTTCATAGGTATTAGGTCCGCCTTCTTATTGCCCGATACGCGGGCAGCAGCCTTCAAATCGACCTCCTTGTCGCCTGGTATCACGCAGACAAAATGTCCCGTTCTATCGCCTTTTAGTATCAGGGTCTTAAAAACCGTAGCGATATCCTCGCCAAGCTCTTCGGCAACATGCGTTGCAGCAAGGTTATCCTCATCAACGGTATATGGTACAAGCTCATATTTAATCTTTGCCCTATCAAGCAATCGGGCAGCATTGGTCTTTTCTATCTTCTTTGCCATAGTAACAACTATTTCGAGTTGTAAAGATAGATAAAAAACTGAAAACTGAAAACTGAAAAGTAAGGAGCGCTTCGCGCGAGTTTTATAAACACGCGTCGCAGACACCGCACTTTTCACTTTTCACTTTTCACTTTTCACTTTTTTTGCTATCTTTGCCCAAAAGGTATGAAACTAAGAAGCATCATAAGAAGAATTGGTATAGGCGAGAATATGGCGTATGTCCTTGTCTGGGCAACCATATTCCTAATTCCATTTATCTATACCAAGCTTATTGTAGATAGGCAAATAGAGCTCCACGATGTACTTACCATTTGGGGAAAGATACTACCATACTACATCATATTTCTGCTAAATAACTACCTCCTTGCGCCATTTTTGCTACTACGCCAGCGATATATCTGGTATACAGGAGCGCTGTTACTCCTTGTGGTGGCGGTATTTGGCAATGCCGAGCTTCTATCCCTACACGACAACATTGGTCAGCTCTCCTTTACCAAGTTGCAGATCTATTGGAAGATGTTGCTGGGCATAGTGATTGCGGGTCTAAACTCAATGATTAAGCTCTACTACCGCGCACTCGTGACATCGCAGCGTATGGCAATGCTTGAAAAGGAGGCGGTGGAGTCGCAGATGGAGTATTTGAAGCATCAGATAAACCCACACTTTCTGATGAACACGCTCAACAATATTCACGCAATGATAGACTTCGACAGCGAGATGGCGAAGAAGTCCGTGGTGGAGCTATCGCATCTACTGCGCCACGTATTGTACGATTCGAGCGAAAAGCATACGACACTCGATAAGGAGGTGGAGTTTATCGACAGCTACATAAAGCTTATGCGCATACGCTTTATCGACGAGGTCGATATAGAGTTCAACAAGCCAGATATAGTCCTCTGTCGCAAGATTAAGCTACCGCCATTGTTGCTTATCGTATTGGTGGAGAATGCCTTTAAGCACGGCATCAGCTACGACGAGAACTCCTATATCAGGATTGACATCATCGCCTTCGACAGCGAGCTAACATGCATTGTCGCAAACAGCCGTCACAGCACATCGACAAGCAACACCGAGCATAGTGGCATCGGTCTTAGCAATGTCACACGTCGCTTGGAGATGCTCTTTGGCAATAGCTACACGCTCACGATAGACGATAGCGACGAGAAGAGATATACCGTAGAGTTGGTAATACCTATAACAGACAGATAATATAATAGATAATATGATAGTAAAGTGTATTGCAATAGATGACGAGCCTTTGGCTCTACGTCAAATTAAGAGCTATATCGACAAGGCTGAGCAGTTGGAGCTTGTGGCAGCGTGCCGCAGCGCTAAGGAGGCGCAAAAGGTGATTGCCGAGACAAGGGTAGACCTTATATTTGTCGATATCAATATGCCAGATATGAATGGCTTAGACTTCGTGCGCTCGCTCGACACCGCGCACTACATCGTCTTTACCACCGCACATCCAGAGTTTGCCATTGATGGCTTTAAGCTCAACGCCCTCGACTACCTCTTAAAGCCATTTACCTTCGAGGAGTTTATGAAGGCATCGCAGAAGGTTATATCGCTTGTAGACCTTGTGGAGCGCTGCAAGATTGCCGAGAGCAATAAGACGCAGAGCGAGGCTGAGAATACCGATAAGGAGTTTATCTCGGTTAAGGCAGACTACAAAACTCAGCTTGTGCGTATGGCAGATATTGTCTATTTGGAGAGCGCCGGCGAGTATGTGCAGCTCCATATCGAGGGCAACTCTACCATCACTACCCTCTTCCGCTTAAAGAATATGGAGTCGGCATTGCCTCAGGACAGCTTCCTGCGCGTGCACCGCTCCTATATCGTCAATCTAAAACGTATTTCGAGCTACACAAAGGGTCGCATCTTCTTGGACAATGGCGAGTATATCCCATTAGGCGAAAACTACAAGGAGCGATTCTTTGAGTATTTCGACAGAGGATAAGATTACAAAGTGAAAACTGAAAACTGAACTTTGCGATTAAGGCGAGAGCAGAGCAAGTTTACTTGTTTTGCCGAGCCGTAGCAAAGTCGAGGCATTACGTTGTTTTGCCTCAAAAGTAAGGTATGCTTCGCATCAGTTTTATAAATATGCGTCGCAGACTCCATGCTAATCCATTGTAAGTGTCGTGTGAGTGCATAGTTGCAAAACAAGCTCAACGCTTTGAGTGTTTGCACAACTCCTTAGACCTCACTCCCTCCGCCGGAATCACAAAGAAGAGGCTGACTAAAAAGTAACTTAGCCAGCCCTAAGAGAGTGAACTATTTATTCACTCTCTACATTACATCGCCAAGAGATACTCCTCAACTTGCTGCGGAGTAGTATTTTTAAGCAGTATGCGGTGCTCTCTATCAAGCAGATAGAGGCGAGGCTTTGTTGTAAGGTCGTAGAGCGAAGAGTGCTCAATTACCTGCTCGCTATCCCAACCCTCAATCCAGCGGTCGGGGACTGAGGTTTGCTGCCAAGCAGCACTATCTTCGGTAATCGTTATTGCCACTATCGCCAAGCTACCGCGGCGTAGCATCATCCAAAGTCGTGTATTAGCATCTATAACGCGCTTCATGCGCTTGCAATCCTCACAATCGGCAGAGGCAAAGAGCAACAACACATACTCTGCACCATACTCCGAAAGGCGATGCTTCGCACCCGCCTTATCCACAAACTCAAAATCAGTAGCAACCTCGCCTACCCTATTGCGTTTTAGCAGATGTAGCTGGCTTATAACCCCTATTTTATCTATATCCTCAATCACTGCATCCTCTACTACCGCCTCCAGCGCCTCGATATATAGCTCCTCGTTACGCTGTGGCGAGGCTACATCGTAGAGATAGAATTCCGAAAGCTCCAACATATAGTAGTAGGCATCACGATATGGGTAGCACCGTTGCCAAAGTGTTGCAAAGGCCTCTCTTTGCGAGGTGCAGTATGGAAGTATCGAGATGAAATCAGCGAAGGCAGCCCTCACATCATCACTCTTAACCGCCTCCACGTCAGACATATTAAGGCTATCCCAATAGTGTAGCGTGAGGTAATCGGCACGTTGCTCGGGTGTAGTCAGGGTCTCGGGGACGGCAGGAAGCACAAACCCTGCGCCCATATCCTGGGCGCAGAGTCTGCTCGAAAATAGGAGTGTTGCGACAGCAACGATGAGTATGTTTCTATACATAATTTTGTCTTATGAGCATTTACTCCGACAAAATTAGTCTAATATTTGTGTTTGCCATCAAATTTGGCAATGTAATTGTGTTTTGTGTTGAATATGCCTTAGAATCTCCCGCCGTATTGGTATGTACTACCTTATACTCGTCCAAGTCCCAATTGATTTCATACTCGTTGCGCAAGCGCAAGAGGTAGTGACCATTGCTATCAATTGTGAATGAGCCTACACGTGCGCCATCGCTTACACGCTGCAATGATGCTGGCTCGGTAGGCTCTGATGCCCCCCCCCTTGTATGCCACGCCATCCATCAAAAAGCTCTGAGGTACGCCCTCAATAGAAAATGGGTCGCCTAACATTTGTTAAGCAACCCATAGGCAATATACTCATTTAACCAACCTCGTCGAACTAACGATAGAAGATTGAAGAGATAGATTTGTAGTTGTGTACGCGCTCGATAACCTCTGCAAAGATTGGAGCTACACTCAATACAGTGAACTTCGAAAGATCCTCACCCTCCCTCAATGGAATAGTATCGGTGGTGATAACCTCCTGAATAGCACTCTCGTTGATACGGTCGTATGCCTTACCTGAAAGCACTGGGTGAGTAACAGCAGCACGAACGCTCTTTGCACCCTTATCCATAAGCATATTAGCTGCCATACAGATAGTACCTGCGGTATCAATCATATCATCCACGATGATAACGTTACGACCCTCAACCTCACCGATAGCGGTCATAGAGCCAACGACGTTAGCCTTAGCGCGCTCCTTGTGAGAGATGATGATAGGTGCCTGGAAATGCTTAGCGTATGATGAAGCACGCTTAGCACCACCCATATCAGGTGAAGCGATAGACAAATCTGGAATAGCCAACTTCTGGATATATGGCACGAAGATACCAGATGCGTAGAGAGCATCCATTGGTAGATCGAAGAAGCCCTGAATCTGATCTGCGTGGAGGTCCATAGTCATCACGCGCTGAACACCTGCTGCGATAAGCATATTTGCAACAAGGCGAGCGGTGATAGGCACACGTGGGCGGTCCTTACGGTCCTGACGTGCCCAACCGAAGTATGGGATAACGGCGATAACCTGATGTGCTGAAGCACGGCGTGCAGCATCTGCCATCATCAAAAGCTCCATTAGGTTGTCTGATGGTGGGAATGTAGACTGAATGATAAACACGGTGCAACCACGAATAGACTCGTGGAAGCAAGGCTGAAACTCGCCGTCACTAAATTGTAGGACATCCGAGTCGCCGAGTTTAATGCCATACTCGGCAGCAATCTTCTCAGCGAGGTAACGAGAACCACGACCTGCGAAGAACTTGATTTTGTGGATCGCCATAATATAATTTAAGTAAGGTTTGGTAACTTTTGACAAAGTTATATTAAATAAGCTGAAAAAGCAACTTTTTCGTGGCTAATTTTCAGAATTATTTGCCAAGCACTCCTCGATAAAGGCGAGAATCTCCTCTCTGCCCGTACCCTTCTCGCTCGACGAGATAAACATCGGAGGTAGCTCCTCCCACTGCTCCAAGAGGGAGAGTTTATAGTTCTTGATATTGCGATTTAGCTGTGCCTGAGAGAGTTTATCTGCCTTGGTAAAGATAATGCCAAAGGGGATGCCATTCTCGCCAAGTAGTTCGATAAAGCGAAGGTCTATCTTCTGTGGTTCAAGACGCGAGTCCACCAACACAAAGAGGTAGTGCATCTTCTCACATTTTAGAACATAGTCCATAATAAGCTTCGAGAACTCGCCACGAGTCGTCTTCGACACACGAGCGTAGCCATAACCTGGTAGGTCGACCAAGTACCAACTATCGTTGATAAGAAAGTGGTTGATAAGCTTTGTTTTACCTGGCGTACCCGACACCTTAGCAAGGGAGTTAATACCCGTAATCATATTCACCAACGAGGACTTACCCACATTACTGCGCCCAATAAAGGCTATATCCTTGAAGCTATCCTTTGGTACTTGCGATATCTTCTCCGAACTACACTTAAACTTCGCTTTTATCTTCACTGCCATAGTTGGTAAATAATATTTTGTGCAAAAGTACAAAAAAATAAAAAAAATATCTACCTTTGTATATTAAATATTGGATAAATAATTGATTGATATATGAGAAAAGAGTGGAATGATGTGCGCGAGTTTCACGAGAAATTCGGACATCCTGTGGCCGAGGAGCCTAAGATGATTGATAAGAAGCGCGCGCTATCGCGTGCTAAGTGGATGAATGAGGAGGTGGCGGAGTTCCTTATCGCTGACAATATATACGAGCAGGCTGATGCTATGATTGATCTGATGTACTTCGCCCTTGGCACTATGGTGGAGATGGGCTTGGAGGCAGACGAACTCTTCGAGATCGTTCAGCAGGCAAATATGGCAAAGCTATGGCCTGACGGCAAGCCTCACTACAACCCAAAGGATGGCAAAGTCATCAAGCCAGATACTTGGGAAGACCCTGCACCAAAGATTAAGGCATATATCGACTCGGTTATCAAGCGTAAGAAGTAAACAAAATAATATATATTTTAAACATCAGTATTATGAAAATAAAGAATTTCGCACAACTACTTTTAGCTTTATCTCTCACCTTTGTAGCCTGCACAGAGGGTGACAATAGCACACAACAGCAACAACCTTCGGAAGATCCTATCGTCAAGGTCGAGGCTAAAGATTTTGTCGGAGAGTACCGCGGTGATGCATATACACAGAAGGCTGGTGCATACACTCTAATCTTGGCGGCCGATGGTTTTGTTGAGTATAGCGGTGGTATGATGCCCAACTCTACATACTATCTTCTTGATGCATTTGGAGACTTCTACGAGGGTAAAAACACAGGATATGTAACACTCCCTGAGGGCACATATACTTTAGATACAACAAATAGCCTTGCAAAGGGTACTATAAGCTACGCTCACTCATCATATATTACCACCGATGATGATGCTATGGGTACAGCTTATCCATTTGAGGCTGCAGAACTTGTAGTAACAGTTGAAGGTGTTACACTCAATGCCGTAGTCGAGGGCAAAAAGCATATTGTGACATTCGAGGGTCAGGCTACCGTAGCAGATAAGCGTGCCGAGGATAGAGAGTTTAGCGCTCCAAACGCTTGGTGCTTCTTCTATGGCGACCACGATAGCAAGGATGTAGCTGATAGCTACCTCCTATTCCTCAGCGATGACACTGAGTATAATCTATCATCAAATAAGATATACTACCGTCTTGATCTATTCAGCGAGATTGTTGATAAATCTAACGGTTTTGCAATACCATACGGCACATATATCGTTGACGAGGAGTCTTCACGCCAGCCTTTCACTGTCGCTGTGGGTCAATATTCAGACTTTTTGAGTGGCCCAACCAAAGAGATAGGTGCAGTGACAGCAGGTAGAGTTGTAGTTGACGAGAACGGCATCACCGCAGAGCTACATATTATGGGCGGAGTGCACACTGTAACATATAAGGGCTATATCCCTGTATCGGATTTCTCTGACTCATATTTCGAATAGAGTAACTACTGATTTCATATAATCTTATGAACCGAATTCTTTTTGCACTATTCGTCTCGCTCCTATTCTCAGGTTGTAGCAATGAGGAGCTTGGCGAATACTATCCAGATATAAGCACGCAGGAGCTTCACTATATATCGCGCAGTGGCAAGATTGTCGAGTTCAACGACGACTCGTTCGATGCCCCTATAATCTCGAACACCTACGAGAATGGAGAGGGTGTAGTGCGCTTTGCCTCGTCGCTTCGTAGCATTGGCTTTTTGGGATCGTTGGATATTACCTCTATCACCATCCCTACGACTGTCACTATGTTTGATGGTAACCCATTTAGAAATTGCAAAAACTTAGCACGCTTTATAAGCACATACGCCACTTCGAATGGCTATGCTCTTGTCTGCGACAACGAGCTTATAGCACTCGCTCGCAACTACCGTGGCGAGAACTACGATATTCCTTATGGCGTTAAGAGCATCGGTGAGAGCGCATTCTATGGCACAGCAATTAAGGGTGTAACCATCCCTAATAGCGTTGCAAAAATCGGAGATAAGGCATTCTATGATTGCAAGAATTTGGAGGAGTTGGTACTCCCTGAGCGACTCGAAGAGCTTGGTCGCGAGGTATGCGTAGACTGCATCAAACTAAAATCAGTTACACTTCCACGCAACTTCGATATTAGTGAGGATTTCGCAGGTTTTACCGGTTGCTATAACCTTGAACGTTTCAGTGGTGACTGCGCCTCTGCGGATGGCAGATGCCTTATTGTAGATAAGCGCATATATGCCTTTGCCCCAGCAGGTATTTCAGAGTATGCCATTAAGGAGGGTGTTACGGCTATTGCCAATCGCAGTTTTGCTAAGTGCGATAGATTGTTAAAGATTACAATCCCATCCTCTGTAATTTCATTGGGCATTGGCGCATTCTACAACTGCACCGATCTATCGGAGATATATCTCGAGCCTACAACACCTCCAACCATAAAGCGAGGTGAGGGCGACATCGATCCATTTGAGAACGTAGATAGCGATTATACCATATACGTTCCAGCATCGAGCTACGCGAAGTACACCGGCAACACCGATTGGGCATGCTACGAGGGACATATTAAGACCTATTCAAGGTAGCAATTGATATAATAACAATAACTCCCACTCACTTAGCATCGTGCTTAGTAGTGGGAGTTGTGCTACCCTGTAGGCTGATATTTCGCTTGTTCCAAGCGACAGCTGCGCTGAAGGGCCTAAAAGGCCTAAAAGGGGAGAAACTGAAAACAGAAAAACCCCTTTTGCCCTTTTATAAATCTCGCGCGAAGCGCACCACACTTTTCAGTTTTCAGTTTTCAGTTTTCAGTTTATAAAAAGGCAGAGCCTTTTAACTGTTACTAATTACTCTCTACTAATTACTAATTATTTTTGCCCCTTTGGCCCCTTTGGCCCCTTCTGCCCCTTTAGGCCCCTTTCCTAAAACAACCCCACGGGTATTAAAAATAATACCCGCGCTACGGTTGGGTAGCGCGGGTGTCAAAGTAAAACTCAGTGTTACCTCTGACTAAAAGTTGTAGCCGACTATGCCAAACGCATATTTCTTCCAACCATTTGCACTCTTATACGCCTCTGCCGACTCCATAGGTACATAGATTTTACAATCTGAGGAAATATTATAAAACATATCAGTACCTCCTGTAGGTGGTGTTGTTGGCTCGCAATATACACTTGTAAGGTTGCGGCAATTAATGAATGTATAATTTCCAATGGAAGTTACACTATCAGGAATAGTTATACTTGTAAGGCTGCTGCAACCAGAGAATGCATAATCTCCAATCTCCGTTACGCTATCAGGAATAGTTATACTTGTAAGGCTACTGCAACCTTCGAATGTCGAACTTTCAATCTTTGTTACACCCTCAGGAATAATTACACTATTTAGGTTACTGCAACTTTCGAATGTTGAACTTCCAATCAAAGTTACGCTATCACCAATAGTTACACTTGTAAGGCTACTACAACCTCGGAATGTATAATCTCCAATCGTAGTTACACTATCAGGAATAGTTATACTTGTAAGGCTGCTGCAATTAGCGAATGCATAATCTTCAATAGTAGTTACGCTATTAGAAATGGTTATACTTGTAAGGCTGTCGCATCCATAGAATACAGAATTTTCAATCGTAGTTACCCCATTAGGAATAGTGTATTCTGTAATACCATCTGGTGCAAATGCGTGTAGTACTCCATTTAGAATAAGACATCTACCATCCTCTGATGCAATCTTGCCATCAAACTCCTGTAACTTATAGCAACCATAAAATGCGCCACCTCCAATCTCGGTTACATTATCTGGGATAGACACACTTGTAAGGTTGCTACAAAGAAGAAAAGCTTCATCTCCAATCGAGGTTACACTATCAGGAATAGTTACACTTGTAAGGTTGCTGCACTGATAGAATGCAGAAAATCCAACAGAAGTTACATCTCCATCAAACTTAATTACCCAACACTCTTTTGTAGCATCGTAGGTGTTAGATACGATATTTGCACCAAAGGCATCAGTATTAGCTGGAGTAGTTGCTGTAGTACTGCTATTAGTGTACCAAATCTCGTTGTTTGCAGGCTTTGGCGTCACAACCACGCCATTCTCAAAGTCGTAGCCGACGATATTGCATTCCTTCCAGTAATTTGCGTTTTTGTAATCATCTATGGAAGTTGCAGGAACATAAATGGTAACAATATTACCAATATTATCATAGTTGTTATAGAACATTTCCTCTCCACCTGTAGGAGGTGTGGCAATATTGCAGTAAACATCAGTCAAGTTATTATCATGATAATAAAACGCTCCACTACCAATAGTCCTTATAGATGATGGCAATGTAATTGTCTTGAATGAAGATGCCCAGTATGTAAATGCACCTTGAGCTATCTCTCTAATAGGCCCCGCACAAGTAATTACACCTCGACCATTTTGATACACATTAGATATAATGCTTGTTGATCCAAAATGCCCATGGCTAATGTTGAAATCTATAAGCTCTCCATTTGTAGATGTGTACCATAGTTGGAAACAAGGTATAGAGTCATAATTAGGCACTTCACCATTTATGCGCACTAAATGAGCTATCTCGCACCAATCGTCTGAATATACATAGCTCTTCCAGTTAGACTCAGGCACATTGATTATACTACTGTCTTCGCATATCTTGCCACCAATCTCACATGGAGTCGTTGATAATAGGTTAATGCAATTGTTTCTATCTGTAAATGCATCATGGCCAATATAATTGACGCTACTAGGGATATTTATAGTTTCAATCTTTGCATTATAGAATGCATAACTGCTAATAGTCTGCAAAGTGCTTGGTAATTCAACTGTAAGTATAGGAGAATTATCAACATCGTATCTTTCGTGGAACGCACCTTCGCCAATAGCTGTTACACCTTCAGGAATGACAAACTTGCTTACTGAATATGCCATGCGACATGACTCATTTCCTATCTTTGTTATATTATTAGGGAATGTGTACTCGGTAAGACCCTTTGAGGCAAACATCAAAAGTTCGCCATTAACTATTAGACAACGACCATCATCTGATACATTATCACCAATCAACTTCTTAAGGTTGAATCCGTAAAATCGTAATTGATTCCATTTTGTTATAGTCGATGGAATAGATATCGTTTCTACAGCAAAGTCGCTTACAACCAAAGTAGTTACATCAGCATCATAAACAATGACGCCCTTGCCATCCTTGTACTCGTGAGAAACTTCGTTAGCATTAGTGACGATAGATGCTTTTGAATTGGTTGTTGTTGTATACCAAATCTCGTTATTAGGAATGATTTGCTCTGCATTATGCTCCACACTTGCCATAGGCTGAATATGGTTGCGCTCGATAACAAGCTCTTTCTCTGTTGTGAGTGTCATAAGTTCATAATCCTCGCACTCAATATCTACAGTAAAACCATTAGCAAAGGTCTGAGGAGGTAGAGCGATATAGAATGCAGTAGCACTCTTGCCAAGTGTTACACCCTCGCCACAATCCAAAACAACCTCCGTAATGATAGTATCGTCAAATATAAGGTTGCCACCAGCATTGTTATCATCCGAACTACCCATCTCCGATGCAAGGGTTGCCTCGGCTGTGGCTGTATCTACATAGATAAGGCCTGCCACCTGCTCGCCATCGTTACCGCGGAACTTGATGCTCTTAACAACCTCGCCATCGCCCGTAAGTTGCAACTTCAACCAACCACAAACGCTCTTCAAAGAGAACTGAGTAAACTCGCTCTGCGACACCATAAGGTTACTACCAATGCCGTAGCTGCCCTTGGTATAGTATTGTGTTGCAGGGAGTGTGGCCTCTATATTGCCAGTAGTTGCTGAAATCACATAGTCTGCACTATATGGGTATGCCAAGACTACATAATCCATATCGCGACTTGCAATACCTGCATCTACGCGATAGAGCGAGGCAACACGCTCGCCAGTCTCGCCACGGTACTCCCACTTTTGATTAGCATTGCTCTTATAGAACACCGATACCAAGTCATCCTTAGTCCATACGGTCTTCTGTGCCGAGTTTAGTTGAATACGAGTTTCGTCATCTTCGAAACCGACTCTAAGTGTCTCAGGGGCATCAGTGCGAATAGCCGACTGCTCCTCGATAGGGTTTTGTGTACACGCCATAAAGCCAAATAGCGCACACGCGAAAAGTAAAAGTTTTCTCATAGTGTAATTATTTTTGTTTGTTACCAATCCATTTCTGGGCTCTCCTCTGGGTCCTCCAAGTTAGAGGCAGCGAAACCCTGCTCTACCTCGATATCAAGCACCTCAAATTCGGGTGCGAGATATTGTTGTTTGGTTTGTGTCATAAGCATTTATGTTTTAAGTTAATAATTGCAACTTAAAACCATCCAACCCCAAAATGGAAATGTATATAAAAAGAAAGTGTGGAGTTGACTTTCGTTTATCTGTTGAAGGTTGTGGAATTACCTGACCAAAATAAACGCTACAATGCCCCACACTTGGATAGTATGAGGTATATGTACACAGAATGTGTACAGCCACATAGCTATACAAGAAATGAGTGCTATTCGTTTATCCTTTGGTCAAGAAAACTTCCACATTTTCAACAAGGATAGAAGCGAAAAAACACTTTCTATATGTCTGCTATTTATCCAATAGCTTTACAAAATTAAAAAATATTTTCCAAACAAACAACACTCTTGCGGGACATTGCTCGCAAAGAATACAAAAAAGCCTCTCGCAAGAAAAGCGAAAGGCACAATAATGGGCGGGTATTTATTTGAGCTTAATTTAGACTACATAGAAGAGTACACGCAAAGGACAGAAATAGAGTTTAAGCGGTGTTTGTGCGCAATGTCGTTTCACAACGCAAAAGCATAATATCTTGCGTATCAACAAATTCGGCGGTGAAAATAATTCACCGCCGAAAAAGGATAATCCTATGTTAGGGTTGCGCCTTTGTTTTGTCTTCCTATTAGAACAGCGACAGCTGGTCTTTGTCGTGGATGAAGGATTGTCGGTGGTGGGGCGAAAGGCCATATTGGGCGATGGCAAGTCGGTGTGCCTTAGTGGGGTAGCCCGCATTTTTCGCCCAATCATACATTGGGAACTCTTCGCCTATGCGTGCCATATACTCAT
>JAZOSJ010000075.1:0-10247 GCA_045657045.1 Alistipes sp. | reverse complement strand
CCTGTCAGTTATATTATCCTTGATTGTGAAGTCCGTAATATCCTTTCTGCCACGCTGTTGAATCATCCATTCCAAGTCATTCTCGGTATGGAAGCTGTACAGTCTTCGTGGAGGATAACCAAGCCCATCTATGACATAGGTCTGAAATCCGTTGGTGTAGTATATCACTGGTCGCACGCCATATCGCTGCTCCAAACAGTCGGCGTACAACTCTGCCTGATGCTTGCCCTTCACTGGCGATACCGATGTCCTCTTGGCCTCGATAACTGCCAATGGCTTGCCGTTGCTGCCAAAGAGTACATAATCGGCATAGCCCACATCGTGACTATTCGGCATACCTTGTAACTCAACCTCTATACACGCCTTCGATGGCTGTATCAAACCCTCTGTGTCGAGTATCTGCCACCCCGCCTCACGAAGCATCAGGTCGATGTACATCCTGCGTGTCTCGGCCTCCGAGATGTCTGTTGGCAAGAGTTCCACTGGACTATTCGACTCTACTGCTACCTTGTCAGCTGCCTCAATAATCTTCTCCGATGGGGCAATAGCCTTCACTGGCGTAGGAACCATTACTGCAACCTGTGGCGTATTAGGCACAAGAGTCTTGTCAAATGGCTTTACACTATCGACTAATTTAAGTTTGAGCAATACTGCTCCGACTACATTGTAGATGTTCAACAGGGCAAAGAATGACTCCTTGCGTGTCACACTACCAGCGTGCGCAGCGTTGTTACCCACCTTACGCACATAGTGCACCGCCATCATAACCCTCTCGTCGCCTATAAACTCTTTGAAAGGCTCGCCATCTACCATCTCAAAGAGTGATGTTCGCTCACCAATCTCAATGCCTTTCATTTCGTACAACGCACGTACAATATACTCCAATGCTCTACGGGCATTGATAGCACTGAAATCGGGGTTACTCACCTGGTTCTCCTCAGCCGCCGCACAAAACTTATGCAACACCTCAATCCCCAAGTCTTTTATATAGTCGAAGTTTCTCATTTATTGACCGTATCTATTACACCAAGATGCTCTATAAAATCGCCCATTTCGGAATATTTGCAATTATAACTACCATCAGCTCTTAGTTTTACCGAATTCTTAGCGTTTATAATTGCACTTTTTAGGCATCCTCCATTATTGACAAAGGATTTATGAAAGGCATATCTCGCTTTGGTCTCATAACCACATCTGCGATTCAACCAACTCTTTAATTCATTATTACTCTTTTCAGACGTCGAACCGTCAAAGTAAAAATAGAAGAACGTTTCAATAGAGGGATACGATTCATAAAATCGCACAACACACTCTGTTTTCTTTACAATTTTTCCATCATACTTTTGTTTAAGGCGTTGGTATTTCTGCATATTGGAAACATTGTCCACCTTGTTATCCATATCTATTAGACAATGAATAGCAGTTCTTCCTTCATCCGCATAGTATTTAATAGCCTTTTCCAACTCTTCCATATTATAGGGTCTGAGTTCCTTGGCTTTTGGTCTGGTTAGTAGTATATCTCTTAACGAATCAAGATAATACACCTCAGTAATACCCTCACCAATGACAATCTCTGAATTTTTCAATCCTGCCATACTAACACTCATTAACATTATCCAAATAAGGAGAACCTAAATCGGGCTTTGCACCCAAGCGTCCAATTTTATATGCGTTATACAACGATAAATTCTTATGTAATCCCATATCACTAACACGAGTATATGATGATACAGCACTCGACTTATCCTTCTCCACGAGATATACCATATCTCTGCGGATAAAATCCTCCTCCAATAGCAATATGTTGTGGGTAGTGAAGAAGAGTTGCGATTGGTTGGAGTTGTACAACATAAGCGCAATGTAGTACACCATCAAATCGTAGTGCATACGGTTACCCAACTCATCAAAGAAGTATATATGATTCTCTCTAACTAAGTCGTATAGGTAATCCATCAATTCTGTGAATCGCTTTGTACCATCAGACTGGAAATTTGACTTCACCTCAAAATCGCCACTATCTGAATGATTAGTAAACGACACATCATTTAAGATGCTAAACTTCTCATCGTCCGACATACTCGAAGACCTAATCTGTTCAACAATCTGCGATGGTAACTCATTTGTGCTATCAACGATTGAAATGTTGGTTATATTAAAGTCGGCCTTATTAAGCAAGTTTAGATAGAACTGCTTTTTCAAACTATCGCAGCACACTTTATTAATCTCAATAATCATAGACCTCTCCAAATAATCACCATTAACATTGTGTACCTTTGTTTTAACCCAATTGTATAGGTCAATAATTGTTGAGGCATCATCGTTTAGTGATACCTTTGCCAAGGTGCTCAAAACAGTATGGTTGTTAAATGTGTTATCAACGATGGTGTTTTTTGTTTTCGCTGATAATTTTAATGTGCCTCCAAATGTTACCTTGGGCTGCTTATCCACACCGATATACTCTCTTGTATAGAACTCTGCATCGCTTCTCGAACGACAATACTCAAACTTCTCACTAATAATATGAGTGCGACAATATGTAATCTCATAATTATACTTTACTCCGTCTTTGTAAAATACCACACCCATAGATGTTGGCTCGTCAGCACTCAATGCAAATGGCATATACTGAGCTACACTCTTATCCTTGTCATAATAAGTCACATACAAAAGACTAAATAGCGCCTCCAATGCAAAGAGTATATTCGACTTTCCTGATGCATTGGCTCCGTAGAAGATACCTAACTTATTTATGTACACATTAGGCTTTACCTCTACTGCAACCAAATCTCTCACAGTTTTATCTGCTGTTGTGGCAAACGATATTGCCTGTCTATCTTTTATTGAGAGAAAATTCTCAACATAAAATGAATGAATCATAGTTTTGTGTTGTTACGGTTTAGTTTGTTGTGTGTACAAATATAGCTCCAAAAATCGCAAAATGCAAATTTTTAGAGCTAATTTTGTAAATTTCCTACAAAAATCAAGGTGTTAAGTCACATTTTAGTTAAAGTAGTAGTCCATACGGGCGTTGAATAGTTCTTCGGTTTGGGTGATTGATTGCTTAATCAACTCCTTCTGTTTCTCTATCGCCTCAATCTTATCTGCAAACTCTTGTTGGAGAGCAAGAGGTGGAACAATAGGTTCCCTTGCTTCAAGTTCTTTTGCTGTAATTGCCATCTGTACACAATTTCCATTGGTGTTTTCATTCTTCACTATACGAGTTAGCAATCTGACAAAAAATATTGGATGATAAATATCTTCCCTGATTCTAATCTTCATCAATGATGGGTGAATAATACCAATCGGAGCATCATTAGGCAATCTATAAATCTCACCAATAGTACCTCTACAACTCATAATAAAGTCGCCTGAATGAACTTCAAACCTTTTAAGTGATTCAAATTTGTCTTTGTCAATATAGTGAGTTTCAAGTTCCATAGTTTTCTTGATTGCGTGCTTCTGCTCATATACCATACAATAAGCTTCTTCTTTGCTAACATAGCAATCAGTTTTTAGCGCACTACCGAATGGACCTAAAAACATTTCAATCACAGAGTTTTTAAGCGGTTTTATTTTCCAACCTTTTTCGTTGGTGATGGGGTCACCGAACATTGTGTAGAAGATTGACTCGGCAAGGGCATCGAGTTCTCGCAACTGCTCACGCTTCTTCTCAATCACACCACTCAAACAATCCAACTCCTCCACAATCCTCTCCTGCTCCTCAATTGGTGGAACGGGGATAGTCATTTGCTTCAAATGAGATGGACCGAAATTTAATTGTGCAATTCCTGTGATTAACCTACTTAATTGAATCTTAAAATCAGTGGATTTTAGATAATACATAAAAAATATGATATTCAAAGCAGATGTATTCAATGCCTTGAATCTAATGGTGCTTGTATTCATACATAGAGGGAGGTGTTTTTTATGTATGAATCCCATTTTCTTTTCAATATAATCAACTTGAATTCCAGAACTAGCGAGTATCAAATCTCCTTCATCAACAAGAAAATGTTTGTATTTTCCATATGCTTCATCAGCAGAAATATACCTATCAGATGTACTTAAATCAACTTCTCCATTTACCAAATTGGCAACATTTAGCAACTTAACACCATCTGAAGTATATTGATGTTTTCTTACACCAGGACCTTCTTGGAACCAAACAACATCTGTAAATTTCTTGCTTATCCAACCTTGTTTCATAGCCTTAATCAATATTGCAGCGTTCACGAATCTTTTCTAACACATTGTTATTTCGAACATTATCACGTTCTCTTACAAATGACTCCAAATTCGACTTAATATACCGACTGATACCCTCGTTGACAAATTGTCGAGATACTGCATCGATAAAAGCCTCATCCTCATTATCCTGATTGTAGAATATTCTTTGCATCCCCTCGATATAGATAATTTTGTTTTCAGATGCCAACCTGGACATATCTCTATATACTCTTAACATAAGTTGTGATATGCTATGATATCCGTTTATATCTATAAAGTCCTTTGAAAATTTCAATTCGTAATCTGTAATATTATCATTAAGTATTCGGCACAAGTTAGATAGTTCATCATATCTATCTTTAAGAAAATTAGCGTCAAATTGATATGTTGGTTTCCATTCAGCCTTCCATAAGTTAGCCAAGAAATTATCTATTTGAAAATTAGCCTCTTTAATAATATTGTATAGATTCCTATAAGTGTCAAATTCTTGTGCATTAGTCTGCTGCTTCTGTAATGTGTACTGCTTCCAGCCAAGCCATATCATTATAAGGGCATTAACCACTGTGATTCCAATAGCCCACCAATCGGGACTATCCAGTTTCTCAACAGCCTCGATTAGGTTATCAAGATATATTTTGGTTTCGTAGTCCATAGGTTACATAAACTTTGCACGGAACTCATTAAGAGCATCGTTAATTTGGGTTTCAAGGTTCACGACACGCTCCATAATTACCTCAGGGGCATCGTACTCAACAACCTCACGCTCCACTTCCTTGTACTTATTCATCGAGAGGTCATAGCCCTTCTCTCTAATCTCCTCAACAGGCACAAGGAACGACTGCTCCTTACGGCTACGCTCAGCCTCGCCCGCAAGGTTATGGAAGCGAGCAACGATGTCGGGGATATCGTTATCGGCAATAGCATTACGCTTATCGTCAAGCGAGAAGCCATCGGCCTTCATATCGTAGAACCACACCTTATCGGTACCACCTGCGTTGGTCTTGGTGAAGATAAGGATAGCGGTAGATACTCCTGCGTAGGGCTTAAAGACGCCCGAAGGCATAGATATAACGGCTTGCAATCGCTGGTTATCGACAATCTCCTTACGGATAGCGAGGTGACCGCTACTTGTGCCGAACAACACGCCATCAGGAACAATAGAGGCGCAGCGACCACCAAGTTGAAGCATTCGGACAAAGAGTGCCATAAACAGAAGCTCGGTCTTCTTGGTCTTGGTGATGGCAAGCAGCGACTTGCTCACAGCATCATAGTCGAGACTACCTGCAAATGGTGGGTTTGCAAGGCAGAGGGTATAACGGTTCTCGTCAGTATTATCGGTCGAAAGGCTATCTCTATACTCGACATCGGGGTTGTCAACACCGTGAAGCATAAGGTTCATAGCGCCGATACGAAGCATTGTGGAGTCGGTATCAAAACCGTGCAAAAGACCACTCTTATAGTGCTTCATATTCTCAGGGTTGAGCAACTCCGACTTATAGTGTGACTGCACATACTTTGCACTCTCAACAATAAAGCCCGCAGAGCCCATAGCGGGGTCGCAGATAGTATCCTTAATAGTGGGTTGCATAAGCTCGACCATCATCTTGATGATATGGCGAGGGGTACGGAACTGTCCATTATTACCACTTGCAGCCATCTTGCCCAAGATATACTCATATACATCGCCCATAGTATCACGGTTGTTCATATCCAGAGCATCGATGCCCTCGACAATCTTAACCAGTGTGCGTGGGTTCTGAATCATAAAGGTAGCGTTAGCCATAAAGCGGCTATATGCCGACTCCTTGCCAGTATTCAGGTTCTTGATAAAGGCAAAGGCATCACGACTGATGATGCGATACATCTCCTCAGCCTCCTTATTCTTGAACACACTCCATCGCAAGGTCTCGTATGGCACATCCTTGTCAATATCAGGGTTATGCCACATACCATCTCTGAATGTAGGGTCTTTGACCGCAACACCCATAATATTGGCATTAGCCTCCTTAGTCTTCTGAGCATCGTCCAGCATCTTCATAAAGAAGAGATAGGTCATCTGCTCCAACACTGTCATCGGGTTGGTAATACCGCCTGCAAAAAATGTATCCCATATTGAGTCAATGCGACTCTTGATTTCACCTGTTATCATTGTTACTCTGCTTTTGGTGCTGTTACTAATATACCTTTGCGGATAGTGCAATACTTGTTGCGATAAGGCTTATCGGGTGCAATGCCAAAGTTGGCCAGACTCTTATAGCCAATGCCAATTGGCTCCTTGCCAAAGTGGTCACACAATGCCTTTACCGAGCCAAAATAGTAGTGCTCGGCGTTTAGTTCAAGGTGTATAACTGAGCGCTCTTGCTTTTCTGTTGCCATAGTATAATCCTAATTTTAGTGTAAAGTTAATGAAAAGTGGAAAATAATCAAAGATTTCCATAAAAATATTATTAGAAATTTGGATATATTAAATATATTCCATATCTTTGCTGTTGAAATAAGGAGATAACTATGAAGGCAATACTTGGACAATACTACTACGCACCACACAGACGAAGCTTTGGTGTTTGGCAGTGGACAGATGTAAGCGAAACAGGAGCTTGCGGAACATTCATCAAGGACTTTCGAAGCAAGGAGGAAGCACGAGAGTTTGTATGGCAGCAGAATGGTTGGGGTAAACCTTCAAGAAAACTTAACTAAGATATTAACGAATAAACAGATATAGACTATGGAGACAATGGTGGTAGTAAACGGAAGGACAGCACATCGTGCTAATGTAATTTTTGCTCGAACAGGCTCGGCTGCGATGGGCTGCGTAAAGGCTCAGATGATTGACTTATTGAAGGAGAAGCTTCGTAACGGCGTAGCACACTTCATCTACAAGAAGCAGAGTACAGGCGAGATTAGAGAGGCTTGGGGTACTTGCAGCGGTCAGTTGATGAAGGCAACACAGAATGGCAGAGGTTTGAGTGGCGATATGGTTAATACTGTCAAGTATTGGGATGTAGAGAAGGGAGGGTATCGCTCATTGCGTTACGAGAATTTAGTACAAGTGTTTTAAGGCTATGGCAGAGTATATAATGACAATCCTACGAAGTCAATTAATGGTAGTATTCTCTTGGGGCTTCAATAGCCCTAAGAGGTTACCAGATGACAAAGGGCTTCGTTTCAATGTTGAGGGGTTTAAGTATAGTGGAGTCGTTGAGGTTATTTATAATATAGGTAGTGACCTATTCGATGTTGTATTACCTAATACTGGGACAAAGGTTGAGGATGTGTATCTGGATAATCTTGTTGAGGTGATTGATAACCTTGTTGAAAAGACTTCTAATTACGAGCAGAAAGTGAAGCAGGAATATGCCTTATAGCAGGTTTTTAGTAAGATTTTTAGTGGAATGTTTTTTAGTTGATTTTTAGTTAGTATCTTTGTTTGTGCAAACGAATATGCAAACATCCGATAACACGGTGTAGCTAAGTGGCTGATTTATAGGCGACAGCAGGTCGTGGGTTCGAATCCCATCTTCCACCCTGAAATTAATGTAGAGCAGATGACAGCGATGTCATCTGCTTTGGTTTTGTAAGGTTGTTATGTGTGCAAGCACACACCGCCCTTACAAAAACAAAGTCGCCCGCCGTTGGCGTCCGCTCTACATTAGGTGTAAGTGGTTATTTTTTTTGTGTACGGGTTGAGCCGATACAGTTGGGTTTATTGCTCGACTGCGTCTGCGCTATATGGTATCGGCTCTACTGCTATCGCAGTTCGAATCCCATCTTCCACCCTGAAATTAATGTAGAGCAGATGACAGCGATGTCATCTGCTTTGGTTTTGTAAGGTTGTTATGTGTGCAAGCACACACCGCCCTTACAAAAACAAAGTTTGTTCTATGGAAGCGCCCACGCGGCGAACGGATGCGAAAGGCGTTAAGCGGAGCGCGATAGCGCGAAGTAGCCAAGCCCATCTTCCTTAAGCATGTTCGGGCGTATAAAGATGATCCCGAAAAAAAGCAAACTATTCCCATCAAAATATGACGAGAATAGCTTGCTTTAACTAATATTTATCGTGGTGAATTAGTGCGACTATATCAAACTACTGATTCATAGTCGCCAAAAACTCCTCGTTATCGCGGGTGAGGTTCATCTGCTTTTGCAAGAACTCCATTGCCTCGACTGGGGTCATATCGGCAAGGTGCTTGCGGAGTATCCAGGTGCGCTGCATAACGCTCTGGCTAAGGAGCAGATCCTCGCGGCGTGTGCCCGAAGCGACAACGTCGACAGCAGGGTAGATACGCTTATTCGCGAGCTTGCGGTCGAGCTGAAGCTACATATTACCCGTACCTTTGAACTCCTCGAAAATAACCTCGTCCATCTTCGAGCCGGTGTCGATAAGTGCTGTCGCAATGATGGTTAGTGAGCCTTTCTCCTCGGTGTTACGTGCCGCACCGAAGAAGCGTTTAGGCTTATGTAGGGCGTTGGCATCGACACCACCCGAAAGCACCTTGCCAGATGCTGGCTGCACGGAGTTATAGGCGCGTGCAAGGCGGGTGATAGAGTCGAGGAAGATAACCACGTCATGACCGCACTCCACCATACGCTTAGCCTTTTCGAGTACCATTTCGGCAACCTTAACGTGGCGTGTAGCCTGCTCGTCGAAGGTCGAGGCTACAACCTCTGCTTTTACGTGGCGAGCCATCTCGGTAACCTCCTCTGGGCGCTCGTCAATAAGCAACACAATCATATATACCTCTGGGTGGTTGTCGGCAATAGCATTTGTAATCGACTGCAACAGCATTGTCTTACCCGTCTTTGGCTGTGCCACGATTAGGGCGCGCTGACCCTTGCCGATAGGGGCGAAGAGGTCGACAATACGGTTAGATTTCGAGTTGTTTCCGTTACCCGTAAGGTTGAACTTCTCGCAAGGGAAGAGCGGCGTCAAATACTCGAACTGCTGGCGGTCTCGGATGATGTCGGGTTTAAGACCGTTGATAAGGTCTACGTGTACAAGAGGGAAGTACTTCACGCCCTCCTTAGGTGGGCGTATTGTACCACTCACGGTGTCGCCCGCTTTAAGACCGAAGAGCTTAATCTGCGATGGTGAGACGTAGACATCATCTGGCGAGTTTAGGTAGTTGTAGTCTGCCGAGCGTAGGAAACCAAAGCCATCTGCCATAATCTCCAATACGCCCTCGCCCTCGATAACGGCTGTAAAGTCATCCTTTGTTACCGTGTCGTCAGGGTAGCCATCGCCAATATTCTCGTCGTCAAACTCCTCCTCGTCGTAGAAATCGCCATCGTCATCATCATCCTCCGATTCCACGATATGCTCCTGCTCTGAGGTCTCGGTTGTGGGCTCGAAGGTCTGAGGCTCGATGCTCTCCTCTGGCGCAACCTCTGCACTCTCCTCCACTACGGCTGCCTTAGGCTTTCTGCCGCGACGCTTTGCTGGGGCAGGTGCTGGTGTTGACTCCTCTACAACCTCCTGCACTGGCTCGGCGGCTGGTGCTGTCTCAGCAACGGTTAGGTTATCTACGTTGTTGGCATTATCTGTTTTTGAAGATGTCTCGCTAATCTTTACGCTCGCCATACGAGGTCTGCGACCACGTCGTGGTGCCTCCTTCTGCTGAGGCTCTGCGGGAGCGTTGTTCTCTGTCGCAGCACCTGTTGCGAATGCCACAATCTTTTCGAATAGCTCCTGCTTTTTCATAGTTGAAGGCACAATACCTAAGCTCTTTGCGATTTCGCGCAACTCCACAATGGTTTTACCCTCCAATACTGTTAAATCTTGCATATGTAATAAATTGATTATTTCGATTGCTTAATTGCCGACGCTAAAGAATAATCCGTGAAAAGATTGTTCGGCACTGCAAATATAACATCTATTTTAGTTTTTTGCAATATTTTTCCTCGACAGATGATATTTTTTACAAAGATGTATATTATTTATGAATTATGTATTAAATTTGTCTTACGTAATAGACGAATGTATAACGTATAATATTATAACTGCTATGAATATTATCTTTAAG
>JAZOSJ010000074.1:0-8721 GCA_045657045.1 Alistipes sp. | reverse complement strand
GATTATTGGGTAACGTAATAGTAAGAAGACAAATAGATGGCAAAAGTTGTAGCATTAGCAAATCAAAAGGGCGGAGTAGGCAAAACTACTACCGCCATAAACCTCGCCGCCTCAGTAGCTTTGCTCGGCAAAAAGGTGCTCCTCATAGATGCTGACCCTCAGGCAAATGCCACATCGGGACTCGGCTTCGACATCAACCTTGAAGGTACATATGAGTGCATTATCGGCGAGCGTGAGGCAAAGGATGTTATCCTCCACTCGGAGGACATCAAAAAATTGTGGTTGCTACCATCATCTATCAACCTTGTAGCTGCCGACCCAGAGCTTGCTACAATGGAGAATGCGCACCATAAGTTCAAGGCTATCATCGAAAGCATCCGCGACGACTATGACTATATCTTCATAGATTGCTCGCCATCGCTGGGCTTCACCACCGTGAATATCCTCACTGCGGCAGACTCGGTTTTGGTGCCTGTACAGTGCGAGTATCTCGCCTTGGAGGGCTTGAGCAAGTTGCTTAACACCATCAAGATGGTTAAGAGTCGCCTAAACCCAGAGCTTGCTATCGAGGGTTTTGTGCTTACTATGTATATGCGCAACCGCCTAAATAATCAGGTCGTAAACGAGGTACGTGAGCACTTTGGAGATTTGGCATACCAGACTATCATCCAGCGCAACATCCGTCTTGGCGAGGCGCCATCACACGGTAAGCCTATTATGCTATACGATGCATCGGCATCGGGTGCGGTGAACTACCTAAACCTCGCACGCGAGTTCTTGAAGCGCAATAAAACGAAAAAAGAGTAAAATATGGCAACAGTAAAGAATAAGGGTTTGGGACGTGGTCTTGATGCTATCTTCGGCACCACAGCACCAATCCAGCAGTCAAAGCCAATGACCGAGATGGCTGAGGTAGCACTAACAGCTATCGAGCCTAACCCACTGCAACCACGCACAGTGTTCGACGACGAGGCTTTGCAGGAGCTATCGGCATCCATCGCACAGCTGGGCGTGATTCAGCCTATAACCCTCAAACCTAACGGCAAGGATAAGTATATCATCATCAGCGGTGAGCGTCGTTG
The DNA here is from genome assembly GCA_045657045.1 of Alistipes sp. Taxonomy (GTDB): domain Bacteria; phylum Bacteroidota; class Bacteroidia; order Bacteroidales; family Rikenellaceae; genus Alistipes. The sequence goes on along the minus strand of JAZOSJ010000074.1, from coordinate 7,639 downwards.
GCGCGCATCACAGTTGGCAGGCTTGGAGACCATCCCCGCATATATCCGCGAGGTGGACGACGAGAATCTTCACGCAATGGCGCTCGTGGAGAATATTCAGCGCGAGAACCTCAATGCGATAGAGATTGCCCTCGGTATGAAGCGCCTTATCGAGGAGTGCGGTCTTACGCAGGAGGCAATGGCTGAAAAGGTGGGTAAGAAGCGCTCTACCGTATCTAACTATATGCGCCTATTGAGTATGCCATCGGAGGTGCAACTCGCCCTAAAAGATGGCATAATCACTATGGGTCACGCTAAGGCTATCGGAGGTCTTGACCACGACCTTCAGCTCAAAGCCTTGAAGAAGTGCATTAAGAAGTCCTTGTCGGTACGTCAGGCTGAGGAGTTGGCACGCAAAATGGCAGAGGCTACAACAACGACTGAGGAGGTCGACGACGAGGAGTATCCAGAGTCATATTCGCGCCTTGTGATGGAGTTGGAGCGCATCATCAGCGAGAACATCTCCATCAAGCGTACCAAGAGCGGCAGCAGCCGTATCACTATTGAGTGTGGCAACGACGCTGAGGTAGAAGAGCTTATTGCAAAACTTGGCAAGATAAAATAAAGAGCCTATCGAGGCGTTAATTTAATGATGTTGAGGAGATTATACATATCACTTATAGTTGCAATCATAGCGGTGATGTCGGCAACCGACGTCGCTGCGCAGAGCTACACCCGCGAGAATCTCAGAGGCAACATCCGCACTATCAATCAGGGCGGACTCGTACCTATTGACTCTACGGCGATACTTCTTGAAAGAGCAAGAGCCATTGCTGCGCGCGACTCTATCTACTACCGTCATATCGACTCTATTGCACGAAATAGCCATCCCCTCTTGGATGCACTACCCACAACCACACGCGACTCTATTCGCTCGATTGTCGCAGCAAAGGTCAAGCGCGACTCGATGATTAGAGGCCGTGGCGACAGTATCACACCAGACGGCAGACGCATCCGTTTAGACAAGAATGGTCAGATTAAGGAGCCATTCTTCAGCGACTCTATGAAGATGTCGCGCGTGTGCCTACTCTCTGTACCACTACCAGGCTTCGGACAGATATACAACAAACAGTATTGGAAACTTGGCGTGCTATATCCCGTTGTGGGAACAACCGCCGCGCTCTTCCTCCACGAGAACAAGCTATACAAACCTCTCAAAGTGGAGTACGACCAATATCTCGTAGACAATGGTTATTTCCGCACGCCTGAGTTGGACAAGATACAGACAGAGCTTATTCGCCATAACACGCGCAGACAAATCTATGCAGGTTTGGCAATAGCATCGTACCTGTACTTTATCGGCGATGCCGTGCTTAATTTCGAGTCAAGCGAGATTACAAAGGTTAACCGTGCAACCACCCTATCCACCATCTTCCCTGGTGCTGGTCAGGTCTTCAACAAGAGCTATTGGCGTGTACCTATTATCGTGGGCGGTATGGCTTCGACAATCTATACGATTGATTGGAACAACCGTGGTTATAAGCGCTTTAGAACAGCATACTCACTACGTGTGGATTATGAAAAAAATCCAGACAAGTATCCAAATGGTGCTGCCGACGAGTTCCGTGGTAACTACGCTGCATCATTCCTTAAGCAACTAAAGAATAGTTATCGACGTAACCGAGATATGTGTATCCTACTTACAGCAGGTGTCTACCTCCTACAAATTTTGGATGCACACGTAGACTCACACCTTCAGGATTTCGATATCTCCGATGACCTATCGATGAATCTCACCCCACACTTCGGCTACTCCACCATAGGCACACAACCCGTCTATGGCGTAAATATGTCAGTTAACTTCTAATGGTAAAAGTTGTTCTTAAATACATACTTCTCGTTGCCGTAATGGTGTCGTATGCTCAGACAACAGCATATGCCACGGATTACATCAAGCGACCACGTCGTAAGATACACAAAGAGTACACCTCGCCCGAGCAGATAAGAGAAAATAGCGATACTATCGCTATGGATAGCGCAATGCTTGTGACCGAAACCCCATCTAATGCTTCGATTGAGGTAACACGCTCTAACACTCTACCACAGATAGACTCCGTGCTTGCACTATGGCGAGCAACATCCACTATTGAATACTACGAGAAGTATTTCAACGAGTTTGTCTACACCTGCGAAAATATCGACGCAATGACTCAGAGCGACAATATGGACTCAGTCTATGTAGAGCGCCTTAACGCCCTAATGTCACCAATACCATTGGAGTATAACCGCGATGTGCGCACCGCCATAAACCGATACACCTCAAAGGACTTTGCCAATATAATGGGATATGCCTACTACTACTTCCCAATGTTTGAGGAGGAGCTGATATTGGCAGGTATGCCCGTTGAGTTGCGCGCATTAGCAATCGTAGAGTCTGGACTAAACCCCTTGGCAACATCGCGCGTAGGAGCTAAGGGTCTCTGGCAGTTTATGCCATCTACGGGCAAGGAGTATGGCTTGGAGATAAACTCTTTGGTCGACGAGCGTTGCAACCCACGCTTGGCTACACGCGCTGCGTGCCGTTACCTAAAAAATATGTATGACGTCTACGGCGATTGGACCTTAGCTATAGCATCATACAACTGCGGTCCAGGAAACGTAAATAAGGCTATCATCCGCGCGGGTGGCGACCCCAAGAAGTATACAGGCTCGTTCTGGGACGTATATGCAGGTCTGCCACGCGAGACACGTAGCTATGTACCACTCTTTATGGGCGCTACATATGCCTTCGCATACCATAAGGCTCACGGCATAGAGTTCCCAACACCCCCTATGCCTTTGGCAGTAGACACCGTGATGATTCACCGCCCACTGCACCTCGAACAGGTGTCGTCAACCATAGATGTCAGCCTCGAACTTTTGCAGATGCTAAACCCAGAGTATCGACTATCTATTATCCCCGCCACAACAAAGGCATACCCACTGACGTTGCCCACTGAGCGCATCTCGGACTTTGTTATAAACCAAGACTCTATCTTCGCCAAGGATAGCCTCTATCTTGGCGAGTATATCATTCACGCAAATATTGATAAGAAGCGCCATGAAGCCCCACCAGCGACATACCACGTTGTAAAGAAGGGTGATACTCTCGGTGCCATAGCCAAGAAGTACGGACGCACCGTAAAACAGCTTATGGCGTGGAACGGTCTTAAAAATGCAAACTCTCTGCGCATAGGACAGCGTGTGCGCGTAAGCCCACAGTAGCCCTATGTACAACCATTTAGATACCACAACCACCATCGTCGCCCCTGCAACAGCCACAGGAGGCGCTGTTATGGTTATACGCCTTAGTGGCAACGAGGCAATAACTATCGCCGATAAGATGTTTCGCGGCAAACACCCCCTAAGCGAGGCTAAGGGATATACCCTACACTATGGCACAATAGTAAACCACAGCGAAGAGACTATCGATGATGTTGTAGTGGCACTCTTTCGCGCACCACACTCATATACGGGCGACGATACAGTGGAGATTACCATCCACGGCTCGGAGTATATAACCTCAGAGGTGATACGCCTTGCAATTGAATATGGTGCAACGATGGCTATGCCTGGCGAATTTACACGCCGCGCCTTCCTTGCTGGCAAGATGGACCTTAGCCGCGCTGAGGCAGTTGCAGATATTATCGCCGCCGACTCCGAGTGGTCACATAATGTGGCATCTACACAGATGCGTGGCGGCTACTCCGCAAAATTAGCAGAACTACGCGCTGAGCTACTCCGCCTGTGCTCACTCCTTGAATTGGAGCTCGACTTCTCGGAGGAGGACGTGGAGTTTGCCGACCGCACTACCCTGCTAAATACACTTAATAATATCGGCACTCAAATCGAGAGCCTAACTAAATCTTTTGCCCTCGGCAACGTTCTTAAAAATGGTGTTAGCGTAGCTATCATAGGCGAACCAAACGTCGGTAAGAGCACACTGCTTAACGCCCTTATCGAGGACGACCGAGCTATCGTCTCCGACATCGCAGGTACCACCCGCGATACCATCGAGGCAACAACAACTATCGATGGCATCCGCTACCGCTTTATCGACACCGCAGGCATCCGCACTACGGAGGATAGACTCGAACAATTGGGCATCGACCGCAGCTGCCGCGCTATGGAGAATGCAAATATCATCCTCCATATCACCTCTGCCGACAACCCGACCTTCGCACCAATTACGACATCAAACAACCAACACTATATCCGTGTTATCAATAAGATGGATAAGATTACATCAAGTGCAGATATAGATACATCAGCAGTACAAATCTCTGCGAAGAATAACCTTGGCATCGAGACTCTTCGCAAGATAATACGCGAGACCACGGACACAGCACAACTAAGCGCCGGCAGCATCGTCGTGTCAAATATGCGCCACTACTCCTCCCTCAAAAGCGCCAATGAATCCCTCATTGCCGCCCGCCAGAGCATTCAAGCAAACATTCCGTCCGACCTCCTCAGCGAAGAGATTCGCCACATAATCCACCACCTCGGCGAAATCACCGGCGAAATCACCACCACCGACATCCTCGAATCCATCTTCTCAAAATTCTGCATCGGCAAGTAAAAAGACTTTATCATTAGCTATCATAAACTATCAAAGGCGCTCATTTAGAGCGCCTTTCGTGTTTTTGTGATAAAGTCAAGTTGTCATTGATATAGCATAGTTTATCACTTTTTTGGGCCATATTTGTCCCACAATGTCAGATATCATCACCTATCCTACCACTATTAAAGAGATTTCACCAAGTTTGCAATGAGGTGCAACGGAGTGAAATGGAGTGCAATGAGGTGCAATCTAAAATCAAACCAAAATCTCAATTTCATAACAAGTAGATGTTATCTCACTTAGAATATCATCGGAGTTTATTTCGCCGGTGATATCGCCCAGATAATAGACATATACACTTATATCTCTCATATGAGCAAAATTGAAGTAACAAAGGTGTGCGAGTTTTGTGGTAAGAAATTTACTGCCCACAAAATGACAACAAGGTTCTGCTCTCACCAATGTTCGCAACGAAACTATAAAACCGAAAAAAGAGAGCAAAAGTTAGAAAAAGTCCTCGAAGGAGAAAACCTTCCATCGCCATCTCCCACTACACTTAAAAAGGAGTATCTGTCTTGCGATGATGTTGCCCAACTTATGGGCATATCCAGTACGACGGTTTATAGATACTGCGTAACAGGAAAGATAAATTGTATTAAGATGAACAGGAAGATTTTTATCCGCAGAGTTGATATAGATGCTTTGTTCAAAACGAATATTCCTTACCAGGTAAGGCGTGTGATCTCCAAACCTGTGGCAGAGTACTACTCGACGGCTGAGGTCATCGAAAAATTTAAGGTTAGCAAGGATACTGTTTTCAAGTATGCGGCGACTAAAAACATTCCGAGACTGAAGCACGGGAATAAGACATATTTTAGCAAGAAGCATATTGACAGATGCTTTTCTCTAAACACTCCCGATCCGGATATCTCAGAATGGTACACCCTTGAGGAAGTATGTCAGAAATATGACATTTCAGTTCAAGGTGTTCACGGGTGCGTATCTAATAATATGGTCCCTCGAATGAGAATTAACGGGAAAGTGCACTACTCGAAAAAACATATTGATGAATTATTGGCAAGTAGACTTCCCGATCCTAATATTAAGGAATGGTACACAATGGAGGATATCAATAATATTTATGGTTTGGATCCACACTATGTTTCAGTTCTTATTTATAAGAATCCTGTTCCTAAAATGCGAAAAGGCAACAAAGGATATTACTCAAAAGAGCACTTTGATGAACTGATGCGCAAGAAGTTTCCGCAACCAGAGTATTATACTGTTGAAGAAGCTATTTCGAAATATAGTATAAGCAGAGATGCATTGTACCAATATATCAAACGATATAATATCCCGACACATAAAGAAGGGAAATACATAAAGATATCAAAGCCAGAACTAGATGGGCTGATGAATAGTAAACAAAAAAATATATAGATATGTCAGTAACTTCGAGAGTATTACTTGTATAGCGACCTATCAAAAACGGTAAGTCGTCGCTATATCTGCGCTATAGTCCAGCAATCTTCTTAAAGGATAAGATGAGGCGCGTATATAAAGAGTCGCTTGGAATTTATGTGTATGACAAGCCCAAAACTGATAAGGAAAGAGCCTACAATGTCAAAATGATGACTCGTGCAGAAGGTATTTTAGCTTGTCGTACAGAGTCCATCATCAATGAACAGTTTGGCTTTTTGGATAAGTCTAAAATGAAAGGTGATTTTCTGGAGTATTACAGAAATTTAGCCGAGGGTAAGCCAAGTAATAGCAAATGGTGGGGGTCGTATCAACACTTTGAGAAATTTATACACGGTAAATGTTCATTTGAGGAGTTAGATGTAGATGTTGCCAAGAAATTTGGGGAGTACTTATTAACTGCTACTTCTGTAAGGCGTCCAGGTGTCGCAATGCACACTAATACCAAGGCGTCATACTTCTCTACTTTTAGAGCAGTACTCAAAAGAGCATACCGTGATAGGCTGCTCAAAGAGAATATCAATGACTACCTTGACAAGATAGAATATGTCGAGACTAAAAGAGAATATCTGACCTTAGAGGAATTAAAGCGTCTCGATACTACTCCTTGCGATATCCCGGTATTGCGCAGAGCTGCGATCTTCTCCTGCTTCACTGGACTGCGTGTTAGTGATATTATACAGTTGGAGTGGAAACATATTGTCAAGGCTCCAGATGGTGGTTGGTGCATGAGAATACGCACTGAGAAAACGGAGACCGAAGCAACATTACCTATTAGTGAAGAGGCTTTATCCTACTGTGGTAAACGCAAAAAGGAAGGTAAAGTGTTCGAGGATTTTGCACGTGGAATGCTTAACGCCCCTCTTAAAAGATGGTTAAAACGAGCTGGTATTACCAAGCATATAACATTTCACTGCTTCAGGCACACATTTGCCACATTACAACTAGCAATGGGAACAGATCTGTATACTGTAAGCAAAATGTTGACACACAGGTTTATTTCGACCACTCAAATCTACGCTGATATTATGGATAATGAGAAAAGAAAATCAGCAAATGCAATCAGCTTGAAGTAAGATTGGAGACCTCTACAAAACATAGAGGTCTCATTTTTTTATCATTTCGTAAACCCTACTACCTTTCGGTGCACTATACTTTTATAAAAAAGGCTATGGAACAGAACACTATCACAAATGAGGAGTTGCATGGTATTATTACAGACCTTGTACATAAAGTAGAGTCACTGGAATGCTGCATTCTAACCCTTGTAGATCTCAAAAGTGGAGATAAGCTAATGGATACTAAAGAACTATGTGAGTATATGCATAAATCCAAGTCTACCATATATCGCATTACTAATGGCAGGTTGGTACCTCACATTAAACAAGGTAACAGGATATACTTTAGAAAAAGTGACATTGATAAATGGTTGGAAAAGAATAAGCGCGAAGACTATTCAACAACACTCAGCGATGTTGAGGAAATGATGACAGCTAGGTCTGTTGCTTTCAATAGAAACAGAAAATAGTTGCGTATAGATATCTGATTTACAAAAAATAAGTATCTTTGCAGTTGAATTCT
>JAZOSJ010000073.1:0-10653 GCA_045657045.1 Alistipes sp. | reverse complement strand
ATACCTCCTGAACAGCCTGCAAGTACTCGCTCTCGCCTGGGTGCTTGGCCTCCAAATTGGCCATGATAACTTTTACATCCATAGTTTTAGTTAAGTTAAAAGGTTATAATAAAATGAATTAACAACTAATTTTCTGTTTGTCCACGGCACTACGTGCCATATAACTTTACAAAGATATAACAAATTATCGGATTTGTATCTCTCTTTGCCTTTTTTTTACAAAAAAAATCAAATAAGGTATTCGGCACACAGAAAATGCACCGAACACCTACCTATAATTATATTATACGAATGGCAAACGTACCACCTCAGCCTTCAAAAGACGACCACGCACCTCAACTGCAATCTGCGTGCCAGCCTTAGCGAACTCAGGCTTAACATAACCCATACCGATACCAATCTTCAAGCATGGAGACATAGTACCTGAGGTAACGTGACCGATGTGGTTACCCTCCAAGTCTGTCAATGCATACTCATGGCGTGGTACACCGCGATCGATAAGTTTGAAGCCTACCAACTTACGGCTAACGCCGTTCTTCTTCTGATTCTCCATAAGCTCGCGGTCGATGAATGGCTTGTTCTCAACGAACTTTGTAAGCCAGTTAAGACCAGCCTCGATAGGAGATGTAGTATCGTCGATATCGTTACCATAGAGGCAGAAGCCCTTCTCCAAACGGAGAGTATCACGAGCACCAAGACCGATATTCTTCAAGCCGAACTCCTCGCCAACCTTCCACATAGCCTCCCAGATAGTATCTGCATCCTCGTTGTACATATAGATCTCGCAACCACCAGAGCCAGTGTAACCTGTTGTAGAGAGGATAACCTCACAACCTGCAACCTTGCAAATCTTGAATGTGTAGTACTCCATATCCTCAACCTGCTCCTCGGTCATCTTCTGCACGAGCTTCATTGCCAAAGGACCCTGGATAGCAAGCTGTGCAGTCTTATCAGAGCTATTCTCGAGCTCCTCACCAGCACGCATACCATACTCCTCACCCTGCTTGCAGATGTGTGCCCAATCCTTGTCGATATTAGCTGCATTCACGCAAAGCATATATTTATTCTCGTTGATGCGGTAAACCAAAACGTCATCAACGATACCGCCCTTACCATTAGGCATTGTAGTGTACTGAACCTTACCGTCGAAGAGGTCACAAACGTTGTTTGTAGTGATGCGCTGCAAGAACTCAGTAGCGCGTGGACCCTTAACCCAGATCTCACCCATGTGGCTCACATCGAATACACCACACTTCTCGCGCACGTTGATATGCTCATCGTTGATACCTGAGAACTCAATAGGCATATTGTAGCCTGCGAACTCTGCCATCTTTGCACCATTAGCGATATGGTACTTTGTAAATGCTGTAGTTTTCATTTTAGTCTTAAAGTTGTTTAGTTTATAGTGTTTGTTACTGTTTCTCTGAACGTGGTTTGAGTCCTACACGTGGGCAACGTGTAAACTCCTTCTCTCTATCAAAGAGGTAGCGATAGGTGGTGTGCACCTTATGTTTGCGCGCACATACATAATGCTCAATCATACGATTCATCACAGGATTGAAGTCGCCAATCCAGGCAAGCTCAATGGTGCGATACTCGTTTCTTTCGGTGCGGAGGTAGTTCTCAAGGACACAACGCATAATACCCGACTCCACGCCCTTACCCTGAAACTCTGGCGTGATACCAAAGATTATAGCAAATACTCTATCACACTTTTTACGCACCTTCAAGTCCCACAACATACGGAGCTTGTTTACAATGCCAAACTTACCGTTATACTTACCTATAAGGCGGTTAAGGTCTGGCACCATAATGAAGAATCCGATAGGCTCCTCGTTGAAGTAGGCGAAGTAGATAAGATTTCTATCCACAATCGGACGCATCGTATCTGCCATAGCTCGCGCCTCCTCCTTTGTCATTGGCTGCACACCCGTAAACTGTGCCCACGCCTTGTTGTAGATAATGCGAAACTTCTCCACAGCGCTATATAGGTTCTCGTTACCTATAGGCGCAAAGCGATAGCCCGGAGTCGCCATAAGACGGTTAACACGCTCATAAACCATCTCATTTACATCATCGTCGTAGACCTTCCAGATATAGGTATTCTGGTTGAAATAGTTCTTAAATCCGTAGTTTTCAAACAACTCCTTATAGTATGGCGGGTTGTAGGGATTCTCAAAGAGTGGCTGATACTCATAGCCCTCTACAAGCAGACCCCACCACGCATCACGTGAGCCAAAGTTGATAGGGCCATCCATCGCCTCCATACCCTTACCCGCAAGCCACTCGCGTGCTGCATCGAAGAGCGTGTTTGCTAGCTCCTGGTCGTCGATAGCCTCAAAGAAGCCACATCCTCCCGTAGGCTGCTCGTAGCCATAGGCGTGGGTCTTATCGTAGAATGCAGCGATGCGACCTACGCACTCACCCTCCTTGTTGAAGGCAACCCAGCGTATAGCCTCGCCCTCCTCAAAGAGTTTATTCTTCTCTGGATCAAAGACGCCCTTTATCGAGCTATCAAAGGGACAAACCCAATTAGGGTTACCCTTATATAGTCGCTTTGGAAGTTCAAGAAACTCTCGCTCCAATCGCTTATCCGCTGGCGTTACCTCCAAAAGCGTATACTTACCATTTGCCATATTCACAACTGTTTATACGTATAGTCATACAAAGGTAAGAAAATTTTTCAAAGTATGACACCTCAACCCACATTTTTTTGCATAAGAGATATAATCTCCACCCCATTTTTTAAGAATCAACACTATCACCAACCGCCCCTACAATGTACTACACGCTATATAGAAACCAAAAAAGTAATATTTTAGACCAATTTCTTGCATAATAAAAAAATTTGCGCAATATTTGCAGACGAAAATAAACATTAATTTGAATAAAAAAGAATTATGAAAACCTTTACAACTACCCTATTTGCGATTTTTGCATCTGTAACGACACTATTTGCAGCATCGCTATACACCTCTGCGGAGGATAGACCTATATCATACAACGAGCTACCAGCTGATGCGCAGGCTTTTGTGGATAAGTATTTCGCCGATGAAGAGATTTCACATATCATCCTCGACAGGGATGTAATCTCCATTGACTATAAAGTAACCTTTACCTCTGGCACAAAACTTGAATTTTACTCCAACGGCACGTGGAAAGATGTCGACACCCGAAACGGCGTAGTGCCCAACGCCCTTGTACCACAAGCTATTGCGGAGTATGTCGCAAAGAACTACCCAAACCGAAAGATTACCGAGATTAATCGTAACCACTACTACACCGAGGTTACCCTAAATGGTGGTTTGGAGCTAACTTTCAACAGACACTACAAATTGGTGGATGTTGACGACTAATAAATTCAAATTAAAACTATGAAAAGATTACTATTTTTATTGACACTACTCACAACCATAGGTCTTAGCACCAGCTGCGAGAAGTACGAGGCGCCATCATCGGTGCGCAACACCTTCAACGAGCAGTACCCTACGGCGGTGGATGTGGAGTGGGAGCGCAAGCACGGCTACGTTGTCGTAGACTTCTACCTCCCAGGCTCTGGTGAGTGCGAGGCATGGTATAAGAGGAGTGGCACGTGGATGATGACAAGCTACGATATGCTCTACAACAACCTGCCACAGGCGGTGCAGACCGCCTTTGAGACGGGGTATGGCACCAACACCCCCGTTGACGATGTTGAGCGCGTGGAGCGTAGCAAAGGCGATACAATCTATATCATCGAGACCACAGCCGTAGTAAATGGCTTCCTCACAGACATCTACCTCGACTACGCCGCCGATGGCACACTACTCCGCACAACGGTAGATATTGACAATTACGACGGGATATATTACTACATCTAAATTGAAAAGGCACTCTTCGGAGTGCTTTTTTTTAATTAGTAATTAGTAGGGAGTAATTAGTAATAGTTAAAAGGCTCTGCCTTTTTTTCCAATGAGTAGTGAGTAATTAATAATTAGTAATAGTTAAAAGGCTGCGCCTTTTTAGGGAGTGGGTTAATATGAGTTCCGATGAGTTCCGATGAGTTCCGATGAGTATAAAATTCACATAGTAACCCGTAGTAACCCATAGTAACCCATAGCGTTCTCCCTGCTCTCTCTGCTCTCTCTGCTCTCCCTTAAAAACCCCTTAAACACTCCGACCAACTCCGACCAACCCCGACCTGTCCTTTGCACCTTTCACTTTTTTTTGCTATCTTTGCAGATTGTAAACCAAATATTTCAGTTATGAAACAAATTTTGGAAATATCGTACAGCCATTACAACACCTTGGAGGAGCTTGCCGCGGAGGATTTAGCCCTTGTTAGGGAGGCGGAGGAGGCGACCAAAAACGCCAATGCCACATACTCACATTTTCACGTGGGCGCAGCAGCGAGGTTGCAGAGTGGCAAGACGTTGCACGCATCGAATTTCGAGAGCGAGGTATATCCTGCGGGATTGTGTGCCGAGCGTTCATTGCTCTTCTATGTCGAGGCAAACTATGCCAATGACCCTATCGTGGCTCTTGCTATAGCATCAAATCCATCGGAGCGCGAGTGCTACCCTTGCGGTCAGTGCCGTCAGGTTATTGTCGATGTTGAGCGCCGTCAGAAGAGTCCTATTCGCGTAATTATGACAGGCGCAGGCACGGCTACCGTGGTAGACTCGGCAGAGCTACTGTTACCATTTACCTTTAAGTTGTAATATGTTCACCATTAACGATATACTATACGAGGACAACCACCTCATCGTAGTAAACAAGCACGCTGGCGACCTTGTACAGAGCGACCCTGATGGCACGGAGGCCATCGAGGACCAGATTAAGGCGATGATAAAGCTCCGCGACCACAAGCCTGGCGCGGTATTCCTCGGTGTTGTACACCGCATCGACCGCCCTGTAAGTGGCGCTGTGGTCTTTGCCAAGACCTCAAAGGCTTTGGCACGCCTCAACGAGATGATTCGCGAGCAGAAGATTAAAAAAACCTACTGGGCGATAACCGAGAGTCGACCTAACGATGAGGAGGGCACGCTCCACCATTGGATTGTGCGCAACCCTAAGACCAATCGTTCGCATGCCCACCAGCGCCCTAAGCAGGATGGCAAGGAGGCGATTTTGGACTATCGCGTGCTCGGCGCATCGACAAACTACACCCTTGTGGAGGTAGACCTTAAAACGGGTCGTCACCACCAGATACGCGCACAGCTATCAGTTACAGGATGTCCTATCAAGGGTGATTTGAAGTATGGTGCTAAGCGTTCGAATAAGGATGGAGGTATCTCCCTACACTCACGCCGTGTGGAGTTCCTACATCCCGTAGGCGGCAAGCCTATCTCGGTGACAGCACCGGTACCTAAGGAGGATAACCTATGGAAGTTCTTTGAGGAAGCACAAGGATAAAGTGAAAACGGAAAAGTGAAAACGGAAAAGTATGGTGTCTGCGACGCAAGTTGTCATAATGGTTATTAAGGGTTATTAAAGGTGTTTAAGGGTTATTAAGGGTCTATTTACTCTACATTAAAAACCCTTAATATCCCTTAATTGCCGTTAATCACCTTTATAATAATCTTATGCGAAGCATACCTAACTTTTCAGTTCTCAGTTTTCAGTTTTCAGTTCAAAAAAAGTAGAACTTTTTTATTATGCGTTTACTTATTCAGCGTGTTACAGAGGCTCGATGCCGTATCGGTGGAGAGGTACACTCGGCGATTGGTCGTGGCTTGGTGGTCTTGGTAGGTATCGGCAACAACGAGACAAGGGAGGATATTGAGTGGCTCACCAAGAAGCTCGTTCAGCTACGCATCTTCGACGATGAGGCGGGTGTTATGAACCTCTCGGTGCAGGATATCGCAGGCGAGGTGATGGTGGTAAGCCAATTCACACTCCACGCCATGACCAAGAAGGGCAACCGCCCCTCGTGGATAAAGGCTGCGCCAGAGGCTATATCGAAGCCCCTATATGAGGAGTTTGTGGCGAGCGTGGAGAGAGCCTTAGAGAGAAGTGTTGCCACAGGAGTATTCGGAGCAGATATGCAGATAGAACTTATAAACGACGGTCCTGTGACTATTTGGATAGATTCTAAAAACAGAGAGTAATGAGATACAGATTTTTAATTTTAAGCATCGTAGCGGCAGTAGTAACCGCTCTTGCTTGCAACAGCGAGGAGAAGAGATTTGAGTGCTCGCTACTATCAACCGAGGTAGAAAACATTGGCGAGAACTCAGCACGCCTTGTAGCAACAATCAACGCATCGGACTATGCCTCTATCGACCAGATGGGCTTTATGGTGGCTGTGTCGGGTAGCGAGGAATATGAGCTATACCCTGTAAGCTGCAGCCGTGTCATCGAGTTTACGGTAGAGGGCTTGAAGGCAAACACCACCTACAACTACCGCGCATTTGTACGCGCCATAGGCGAGACCTGGGTATTCGATGGCGAGCCATTCACAACCCTCGAGGCTCAGCCTGAGCCAGACCCTACCCCAAACCCAGAGCCTGACCCAGAGCCTGACCCAGAGCCTGACCCAGAGCCAGATCCAACTCCAGAGCCAGAGCCAGAGCCAGACCCAACGCCTGTGGTTGGAAACACCTATCGCTCAGCATGGTATGAGTTGCCTGTGGAGAACGACAAGGATAAGAATGGCATTGACGATAACAACAAGACATACTACTACGCCCACCACCTCTGCGCTGGTGGCGAGAAGAATGCACAGCGCAACGGCACAGCGCGTAACTACTCGGTATGCTTCTCATCTACACACCACTGCCCTGTATGGGTAGCAGCACCACGTCATAGCTCATACGAGAGTGGCGCATCACGTACCGATGCCTACGCACGCGACCCAAAGATTCCTGCCGACATCCAGTATTCAAGCAAGTCGACAGGTGGCGGTTGCAACAAGGGTCATATGCTTGGCTCTGCGGAGCGTCTATCTACATCGGCAACGAATAAGCAGGTATTCTACTACTCGAATATCGCACCTCAGTATAGCGACACCTTTAACACAGGTGGTGGCGCGTGGAACAACCTTGAAGACCATATCGACGACTTTGTATGCCGCGATACCCTCTACGAGGTTGTAGGTTGCTACTTCGAGCAGTACACCGACAAATATGGCAATACGGGCAAGCCTGCCAAGATTTCGTTTGGCGGTCGCTCGGACGTATCGCGCCCAACAATGTTCTACTACGCACTGCTACGCACCAAGAGCGGCAATACGGGCAAGAGCGTTGCTGAGTGCTCTGCTTCGGAGCTTAAATGTGTAGCCTTCGTAATCTGCCACGAGCAGGCAAAGGGACACAAGCCTGAGGCAAGAGATATGATTTCGGTTGCTGAGTTGGAGGAGTTGACCGGCTTCACCTTCTTTGGCAATGTGCCTAACGCACCTAAGAGCACGTTTAACTCATCGGAGTGGTTGTAAGATATGCTGATAGCATTACAAAAGCGTAAGGAGAATATCGCCGAGTACATATTGTATATATGGCAGATTGAGGACTTGCTGCGCGCCTTGCAGTTTAGTCCAGAGGCGATATATGCTACGTTGGTGGCTAAGATTGAGGGTGCCGACGAGCAGCAGAAGGAGAATATCTTTAATTGGTATATGCAGATTGTGGAGCTTCTTCGCAAGGAGGGCAAGGAGGAGAAGGGACATATCGAGCATACGCTCCACCTTATCCAGGACCTGCATAACCTCCACCTTCAGCTTATGAAGCTACCCGCTGGCGACCACTACCGCATGACCTACACACGTATGGCTGCGGAGCTACCACGCCTACGCACTATCCTCGATAACAACGAGATAAGCGACACGGAGCTTGCCTTTCGCGCGCTCTATGCCGCTATGCTCTACCGCATCAAGGGCAGTGGCGAGAGGGCTATCGAGGATACCTTAGCGGTCATATCGCCCTCTATCGGAGAGTTGGCCGCCCTCTATGGCAAGGTAGAACGTGGCGAACTCAACCTTTTTGAGGACTAAATAGGTAAATCGAGCACAAAAAGCAAAATATTTTTGCATAATTGTTTGCAATTACGAAAAATCGTTGTACCTTTGCACCTCGCAAAAGAAGCGTTAAACGGAACAAAAACAATAAAAAACAGATACAACTATGGCAATGAAAAGAACTTACCAGCCATCTCGTCGCAAGAGAATTAACAAGCACGGTTTCCGTCAGAGAATGGCTACTGCTAATGGCCGCAAGGTATTGGCTGCTCGTCGTGCAAAGGGTCGCAAGAAGTTGACTGTATCAGACGAGGCAACATTCAAGTACAACTAATCGAACACCCCTTAGGGTATTCGTTAGTATTGCATTGGGCACCGCCCAATCAGATAAGAGTAGAGCTGTCCTATTGGGCAGCTCAATTCTTTTCTGTTGACTCGGACAAGGGGACCAAAGCGTCCAAAAGGGGACCAAAGGGGAGCTTTACCCTTTCTGCCCTTTTCTGCCCTTTTCTGCCCCTATGGGTTACTATGGGTTACTATGGGTTACTATGAGTTAGTATGAAACCCATCTGAACCCATCTGAACCCATCTGAACCCATCTGAACCCATCTGAACCCACTCCCTAAAAAGGCAGAGCCTTTTAACTCTTTACTAATTACTAATTACTCACTTTTCGCTTTTTTTTGTATCTTTGCGCAAAGAACAACCTAAAACAATAACAGTATGAAAAACTTTAATTATGCACTATGCGCCTTTTTGCTCCTCTTTGCAGCTTGCTCAAAGGATGAGGGCAACAATAAGACCGAGAACAACCCAAGCAACCCAAAGGTGGAGACTACTTTCGATATCAATGTATCGAATGTAACGGGCATAAGAGCGAATATAAGCATCACGCCCGATAACAAAGAGGAGAGTTACTACTGCTGGGTTATGCCTTTGGAGCAGTATCAGACAAAGTTTGGTGGTGATGACTCTGCTGTCGTGGAATACGACAGAAGCTACTGGCAGGAGTTCGCCTCTATATCTCAGGGGGCAAGCTGGCTTGACTTAATGAACGAGGATTTGGTCTTGGGTGACACACGCATCGATACCGACAACGAGCAACACGTCTTGATGTGGGACACAGAGTATATCGTCTACGTCTATGGTCTTAATCAGGAGGGTGAGCAGACAACAAAAGTGCAGACTCAGACATTCAAGACTCAGAGCCCTGAGAGCCACAACACTACCTTTAAGGTTGAGATTAGCGCTACCGAGTGGGAGAGTTCATACAATAGATATACTGTCGACGCAACTATCACTCCATCGAATAACGACACGAGATATTTTGTTACCATCACCAATATGGATTGGTACGAGTGGTACTTTACTGATAATAACAAGGGTCGTAGCGATGAGACATACATCATTCAGCAGATACTTCTAAACGTGGGTAAACCATCGGCAGAGATACTTAGCAACTATACTGCAACTGGTGTGAGCGTATACAAGCCACACGAGGTGCGCAACCAATACCTCTTCCCAAGCAAGCGTTACGGTGTCTTTGTCTTTGGCATTTCTGCCAATGGAGCTACCACACCGCTCACCGTGCACGAATTTACCACACCCGAACGTCCTGAATAATTTGTATTTCGCCTGAAAATTACTATCTTTGCGCGCTAAATAACGAAAACACAACACTATGGCTCTAATAGACGAGATTACACGACGACGAACATTTGCGGTTATTGCACACCCTGATGCTGGTAAGACAACACTTACCGAGAAGCTCCTCTTGTTTGGTGGTGCTATCCACGTGGCAGGTGCCGTGAAAAGCAACAAGATTAAGAAGGGTGCTACTTCGGACTTTATGGAGATTGAGCGTCAGCGTGGTATCTCTGTGGCTACATCTGTAATGGGCTTTGAGTACAAGGATGTCAAGATTAACATCCTCGATACCCCAGGTCACGAGGACTTTGCCGAGGATACATATCGTACGCTTACTGCCGTAGACTCGGTAATCATCGTTATCGACGGTGCGAAGGGTGTTGAGACCCAGACACGCCGCCTGATGGATGTCTGCCGTATGCGCAAGACTCCTGTTATTGTCTTTGTAAACAAGCTCGACCGCCCATCAAAGGACCCATTCGACCTTCTCGACGAGATTGAGCGCGAGCTAAAGATTCGTGTACGTCCATTGGCATTCCCAATCTCTTCGGGCGACACATTCAAGGGTGTGTACAACATCTACGAGAAGAATATCTCGCTCTTCACCTCTGACGAGCGCCAGACTGCCGATGCCTCAACCGTGGAGATTAACGACCTCTCTACACCAGACCTCGACAAGTATATCGGAGCGAAGTTTGCCGAGCAGCTACGCGAGAACGTGGAGATTGTGGAGGGCGTATACGACAGCTTCAACCGCGAGGCATATCTCGCTGGCGAGATAGCACCCGTATTCTTCGGCTCTGCGGTAAACAACTTCGGTGTTCGCGAGCTATTGGAGTGCTTTATCCGCATCGCACCATCACCACGCACAGCAAAGACCGAGACCCGCGTTGTAGAGCCATCTGAGGGGAAGTTGACCGGTTTCATCTTCAAGATACACGCCAACATGGATCCTAACCACCGCGACCGCATCGCCTTCATGAAGATATGCTCAGGTAAGTTCGAGCGCAACAAAAACTACCTCCATGTACGCTCGGGCAAGCAGCTCAAGTTCTCGTCACCAACAGCCTTCA
>JAZOSJ010000072.1:0-22353 GCA_045657045.1 Alistipes sp. | reverse complement strand
TAAATAGGTGAAGCTAAGGACTTGCCTTAGCTCCAACTATGTCCTAATAAGAAAAATTACTTCTTCTTATGACGATTCTTGCGAAGACGCTTCTTACGCTTGTGCGTCGCCATCTTATGACGCTTGTGCTTCTTTCCGTTTGGCATAATTATATAGTATTAAAAGGTTTGTCTATTATTTTACCTCACCTGCAAAGCTCTTAGCTGGCTTGAACGCTGGGATGTTGTGCTCAGGAATAGTGATAGTAGTATTCTTAGAGATGTTACGAGCCACCTTCTCAGCACGCTTCTTAATGATGAAGCTACCGAAACCGCGCAAGTATACGTTCTCGCCCTTAATCATAGCATCCTTAACGCTATCCATAAAAGCCTCAACGATAGCCTGCACCTGTACCTTCTCAACACCAGTAGACTTTGCAATCTCGTTTACGATATCTGCCTTTGTCATAGTTGTAATTTATTTATTTTAGTTGTTTTTAGTAAAAAATCACCGTAATAATTTTTCGCCCAAACTCATATTTTGGCAAAAATGTTCGCAAATATACAGCAACTTTGTAAAATATGCAAGCAAAAACGAAAATAAAAATCGTTTTTAGGCTCACAACGCTCTGTATTGCAACAAACAAACCCCTAACGGAAGCTATTTAGAGCCTTCGCCAAACCCTCTACAGCCTGGTCAAGACCCGTTTGAAGCTTTGAGCCAAGCATCATTCGCATCATCATATTTAGCTCGGCGTGCAATACCATACGGATACGTGTATCGCGCTCGGCAACCTCTTTAAGCTGAATCCAAAAACTGAAATCAATAGGCAGACCGCCCTCGCCAGCGACAATCTTAACGTGCTTATTCTCAACCTTCTCTGCAATACGCAACGAGACCTTCATACCCTTTACCTTAAACGAGCAGCTATCCTCGGTAGCCTCCCACTCCTCAACCTTATCCTGAATGGCTGGAGTCATAAGATCCATACGCGAGATAATAGGGAATATCAACGCGGCAGGGTGATTTATCTGTTGCTGTTTTGATTCGTACTTCTCCATTGTATCACTCTATTTTCTTTGAAAAACGTGGCAAAGGTAGTCAAAATTACCGAATTACAAAACGGCGTGCACTTTCAGATAATATCTCAATCTTTACAACCATAGTATCATCAGGTAGCAACGCCTCAATCTTCTCGGGCCACTCCACCAAGCACAACTCACCAGAACTTAGGTACTCCTCAGAGCCAAAATCGAGAGCCTCCTCGATGCGCTCAATACGATACATATCGAAGTGGTAGATAGTGCGAACACCCTCATACTGATTTACAATAGCAAATGTTGGGCTTGTAACATCATCCTCCGCACCGAGCAATCGCGCAATACGACCAATGAGCGTAGTTTTACCAGCACCCATAGGGGCATCAAAAGCTACCACCGTGCGACCATCGAGCGAGTCGATGACCGTCTTGGCAACCTTATCCAGCTCGTCAAGTGAGCCAATCTCCAAAATTTTCTCCATATATAATTTAAGTTCTATCTCTTCTTAGACTTCAGCACAACAAATGGCACTATCATCTCCTCCATCGAGATACCACCGTGCTGAAATGTATTCTTATAGTAGCGTATATATTTATTGGCATCGTTGTTATATACCAAAAAATCGCGGTTATAAGCGAAGATATAGCTCGACGTCAGACGACCCGACGGAAGCTGAATATCCTCTGGACGCGTAACCTCATATACTTCGCGCGCGTTATACATTAGATTACGACCCGTCTTATATCGCAAATTTGCCGAGGTCTCCCTATCTCCCGTCACTCGCACAGGGTTATCCACGCGGATAGTACCATGATCCGAGGTGATAATCACCTTATGTCCGCGCTCGGAGAGAAGTTTAAGCATTGTATACAGTTCCGAATGTTCAAACCACGAACGTGTAAGCGAGCGGAACGAAGCCTCGTCATCAGTCAAGTCGCGGATAATATCTGTCTCCGTGCGCGCGTGCGATAGTATATCAAGGAAGTTATAGACAATAATCGAGAAATCTGCATCGTATACCTTACTCATATTATCGAGCATCCTGCGACCCGCCTCTGGGCGCACGAGTTTATCGAACGAGATTCGGCAGCTACGACCCGACTGCTGCAACAATCGGCGCACAAACTCCTCTTCATACATATTCTTACCCCCATCCTCATTGTCGTTAAACCACTTATCGGGCATAAGCTTGTCGATAGCAAGCGGCATCAAACCCGCAAAGAGTGCATTGCGAGCATACTGTGTTGCAGTAGGCAAAATAGAGCAGTAGAGGTCGTCGGCAGCAATATCGTAGTAGCCACGCAACATAGGCTCTATAACACGCCACTGGTCGTAGCGCATATTGTCTATTACAAAGAGCGTAACCTTATCACCATTATCCAACTCTGGCAGAATACGACGGCGCATCAACGTGTGGGACATCACCGGTATTTCACTCTCCTCGACTCGCTGATTTATCCAATTATAATAGTTTCGGCGCACGAATTTCGAGAACTCCTGATTTGCCTCGTTCTTCTGATATAGCAACACCTCACCAATGCTCTTATCACTCGACGACGCGAGTTCTATCTCCCAGCCCACAATCTTGCGATACAAGGCACACCAATCCATAAAGGTCGAGGCGCTCTGCTGCTGTGCTGCGATACGCCCAAACTCCGAACGATAGTCCGCCGTAGTCTGCTCCGTAACAAGCCTCTCTGAGTGGAGATTTTTCTTAATCGAAAGCAGAACTTGATTAGGGTTTACGGGCTTAATGATGTAGTCGGCGATTTTCGAGCCAATCGCCTTATTCATAATATTTTCCTCCTCGGATTTGGTCACCATAATAACCGGCAACGAGGGGTGCGTCTCCTTGATTAGTGGCAGGGTTTCAAGACCCGTCATACCGGGCATCATCTCGTCCAATACCACAAGGTCGTAGGCTGTGGTACGAAGCATCTCCACTGCATCGTAACCATTATTGCACGTATCGACCTCATACCCCTTCGACGTTAAGAACATCACGTGAGGTTTGAGCAAATCTATCTCGTCATCAACCCAAAGTATCTTATTCATAGTCTGTCAATTACAAAAGGGGTTTTAAGGGGTATTTAAGGGTTTATTAAAAACTTACCCTTAATAACCTTTTTCACACTTTTCAGTTTTCAGTTTTCACTTTTCAGTTTTCAGTT
Organism: Alistipes sp.; assembly: GCA_045657045.1. Classification (GTDB taxonomy): domain Bacteria; phylum Bacteroidota; class Bacteroidia; order Bacteroidales; family Rikenellaceae; genus Alistipes. The sequence goes on along the minus strand of JAZOSJ010000072.1, from coordinate 19,163 downwards.
TTCACTTTTCAGTTTTCAGTTTTCAGTTTTCACTTTGTAAAGTAACGTCTCCACAACCCGTTTAATTGTGGGATAGCTCTTTTTTAGTCGCTCCCCCACCTCACTCTTTGCGCACCACTCAATATTTGTGATACCCTCCTCACGCTGTGGTATAACCTCCCCTGCAAATGCTCTCATTTGCCACCATGAGGTACGCTTTAGCTCCCAGCAACCATAGGTATTGTATGCGTGCCATGTCACTGCAACAGGCTCATTACCAACAATCTCAGCCACAACCCCTGTCTCCTCCTCAACCTCTCTTAACGCAGCATCGCTCTCACTCTCTCCTGCCTCGATATGTCCCTTAGGCAAGTCCCAGCGATGGCGTAGCTCGATTAAAAGAAGCTCCTCTTTTTCACTCTCCACAGCGCCACCCGCAGCATACACTAACTTAAATTGCGATTTAAGATTTTCGAAAGTTGCTTCGGGATTAGGCGTAACTACTGCAATAAATTTGTCAGTTTCGACTTTTTTTATTATCTTGGCACACGAAATAGTAAATAAGGTATCAACCTCTAATTGTGTGTACCGAGCATCTGGCGACTTTGTCGCTATAACAACCTCAGTATCACCAAAATATATCGAGCGTTCCTTCATTTCTATTTCATTTGATGGCAAAGATAAACATTAAATAACAACTTTATGAAAAAAATTCTCTTTTTTATGACATTCGCAACAATCCTTGCAGTTGGCTGTTGCTCAGAGGGTAGCGACAACGCACCAAAGCCTCTGACCATCGACAACGCTCTGACAGTTGAGGAGAAGGAGGCGGGCAAGTTCACCCCTGAGGTGATGTGGAAGATGACCCGCATCGGTCAGCAGACCCTATCACCAGATGGCTCACAGCTTATCTACACCACTACTCAGTACAATATGGCTGAGAATCGCGGCATCACACTTCTTTGGTTGCGCGATATGGCAACTGGCGAGGAGCGCGCTCTTACCGACTACAACTCTACAAATACCGCTCCACAGTGGCTTGGTAATAATCGTGTAGCCTTTATGTCTAACCGCTCAGGCTCTATGCAAGCATGGGCAATGAACCTTAACGGCGAGAACCTCACACAGCTAACCAATATCGAGGGAGGCATCGAGGGCTTCGGTATCGAGGGCGACCACGCATTCTATGTTCAGCGCGTGGAGGTTGCAAAGCTTAAAGGCTCAAACAAGTACGAGGATATGGATAAGTCGAAGGTTCGTATTTATGACGACCTTATGGTGCGCCACTGGGATTATTGGGATGATGGCTCATACCTTCATATCTTCGCTGCCGACTTTAAGGATGGCAAGATTGTAAATGGCAAGGACATCATCGGTGCAGATAAGGCATACGATGCTCCATTGGCTCCATATTTCGACACCGCAGAGATTCGTCTCTCACCAGATGGCACACAGCTTGCCTACACTTGCAAGCCATTGACAGGTACTGAGTATGCACTCTCTACCGACTCGGACATCTTCCTCTACGACTTCGCATCGGAGACTACACGCAACCTATCGAAGGAGGCTGCAGCTCAGGGCGTGGATAAGTTCGTAGGTTATGATAAGTATCCTGTATTCTCACCAGATGGCAAGAAGATTGCCTTCCGCTCACAGCGTCGCCCAGGTAACGAGGCTGACCAGCAGCGTCTTTGGGTCTTTGACCTTGATAGCAACGAGTGTCGTTATATCACACGCGGTCAGGACTACTGCGTAACCGAGATAGCGTGGGATGGCAACGAGGCTATGTACTTTGTTCTTCCATGGCGTGGTACTCACCAGGTGGCACATATCGACCTTAACGGCAATATGAAGCACGTCACTAAGGGTAACCACGACATCAACACCTTCACCTTCGCAGGTGGTAAGATTGTTGCAAATATGAATACAATCTCTAAGGCTGTTGAGCTATACGACGTTAACCTTGAATCTGGCGAGCTTACCCAGCTTACTGATGTAAACCGCGAGATTTACGACAATATCGACTTCGGCAAGGTTGAGGAACGTTGGATTACTACAACCGACGGCAAAAAGATGCTCACTTGGGTTATCTACCCTCCACACTTCGACCCAGAGAAGAAGTATCCTACATTGCTCTACTGCCAGGGCGGTCCTCAGAGCACCGTATCGCAGTTCTGGAGCTACCGTTGGAACTTCCAGCTTATGGCTGCCGAGGGTTATATCATCGTAGCACCTAACCGTCGTGGCTGTCCATCATTCGGTCAGGAGTGGACCGACCAGATCTCTGGCGACTACTCAGGTCAGAATATCCGCGACTACCTCGCAGCTATCGACGAGGTGTCGAAGGAGCCATTTGTTGATACAGATAAGCGTGGTTGCGTAGGTGCATCATACGGAGGTTACTCTACATACTATCTCGCAGGAGTTCACGAGGGTCGCTTCAAGGCATTTATCGCACACTGCGGTATCTTCAACTTCGAGTCTATGTATGGTCACACCGAGGAGTTGTTCTTTGTTACTAACGACTATGGTGGCGCATATTGGGAGATGGATAATGCTACTGCACAGCGCTCATACGCCAACTCTCCACACAAGAAGGTGGGTAATTGGGATAGCCCAATTATGATTATCACCGGCGAGAAGGACTACCGCATCCCATATAGCCAGTCGTTGGAGGCCTTCACCGCAGCACGTGTTCAGGGTATCGACGCACGCTTGGTGTCGTTCGAGAACGAGGCACACCAGGTATTCCAGCCACAGAACTCTGTTGTATGGAACCGAGAGTTCTTCGACTGGTTGAATAAGTACCTTAAATAGTAAAAACTAAACAATCCATAAACCTATTAAAAAACAAAACTTTTATGAAAATTAAAAATCTATTTCTAGCGCTTCTCGCGTTGCCACTATTCTTCGTGGCATGTGAGGAAAAACCTGCTGTTGATCAGGCTAAGAACCCAACAGTTAAGGTAACACCAGGTACTGCTGGTGAGACATCACTAAGCTTTACTATCGAGTCTACTGACGCTGCAACAGTAGCTTACCTCGTTGTTGCAGGCGAGGAGGCTCCATTGGCTTCTGAGGTACTTGCAAATGGCAAGGCTGTTGAGGCAAACAAGAGTGTTTCAGTTACTGAGGAGGGTCTTACAGAGTCTACAAAGTACACTATCGTAGCTGTAGCTCAGAATAGCAAGGCTACTGAGATGGCTACTACTACAATGACTACAAATGCAACTGTTGCTCCTGGCCCAGGTACAGGCGAGGAGCCAGGTACAGGCGAGGAGCCAGGTACAGGTGAGGAGCCAGGTACAGGTGAGGAGCCAGATGGTGAGACTATCGAGTTCGTTGCAACACACATTGCTACAAGTTTCGAGAGCGAGGATGGTCTTTACTACTACTACTTCGAGCTTGGCAACAACACTTGGGGCAGCAATGGCTGGGGTGTTGATGGCGGTACTTATTACTGCTTCGAGGTTATCACCAACACAAAGAGTAACGGCGTTCTTCCTAATGGTACTTACTCACAGAGTGAGAGCTACGCTGCAAACACACTCTCTCCATCATACCGCTACCAGATGGAGAATGGCGACATGGTAAATGGCCATGAGATGTACAAGGAAGCAAATGTTATCATCACAGATGGTAAGATTGAGGCATTTATCGAGCTTGAGCGCGATGGCTCTATCCACCACGTTGTATTCGAGGGCAACCTTGCAGTTGGCGACGGTGGCACAGATGTTCCTGTAGAGTTCGAGGCTACACACGTTGCTGATATGTGGTACTGGGGTGGCACTACTCAACTCTATGGCGACAAGTATGCAGTTTCTGGCGAGGGCTTCTCTATCGACGTACACTTCCCTGCTGCTGATGCTACTGAGACAACTCTTTCAACAGGTTTGTACACTTGGTGCACATCTGACATGTTTAACTACGTCACTGATTATCGTCAATTCACAACCCGCACTTTCACTGTTAACGGTGTATCTGTACCTGTTGACGGTGGTACTGCTGTTGTTGAGGCTGAGGATGATGTTTACCATATCGAGCTTACACTTCAGGGTCGTGATGGCAATGTATATATGATTGAGTACAACGGCAAGCTCAACGATAAGGGCGAGGTTGGCGAGACTGACACAAATCTTGTTATTAACACTCTTTCTAAGGGCTCGATTTATAACGCTGATCTTACATACATCATCAAGTTCGTAGCTGAGGGTGAGAACTTCTCATTCGATCTTTTGCTAAATAACGAGACTGCTCAGGAGTCACAGATTCTTGCTGGTGACTACTATTATGCGAAATACAAGAGTAACTTAAATACTCCTTACTACTTCCATATCGAGAACTTCTATTTTGATGGCGTTACGTACAACGTTAGCGACTCTTCATCATTGACCGTGGTAACTGAGGATACAAAGAATGTAGAGCTTACTCTTAACATTGCAACTGCAGATGGTAGCAAGTTCGTTGTAACATACACAGGTCTTGTTGGTGGCAACGAGGGTGGTTCAACTGAGCCTGCTGAGCCTACAAAGCTTGCTACTCCATCTGTATCAGGTATCGTTGCTGGCAACGCTGCAACTGTTAGCTGGCAGCTAATCGACGGTGCTAAGGACTACACTGTAACTTTGAATGGCACAGACGTTCAGACTGTTACAACAACATACATTACTTACTCAAACCTTGAGTACGAGACTACATACTCTGTATCTGTTGTAGCAAACTCTTCTGACGAGGCTTTGTATATCACCTCTGATGCTGGTACTGCAACCTTCACTACTGAGGCTGAGGGCACAACTGGCGGTGACGAAGGTGGTAATGAGGGTGGCAACGAAGGTGGTGACAACACCGAAGGTGCTGCTACAATGACCTTTATTAAGGACTATAGTGCTGAGTATGGCGCAGAGTACTCTGTGCTCTGCTACTATGAGATTACATCAGGTGCCGATGTTATTGGCTTTACCTTGTACAACGTCAAGAGCGATAAGAAGTCTCTATCCGATGGTACATACAATCGTGTAGAAAGCCTTAATAAACTCATAGGGAACCCCAGCACATCAGTTTACATTGAGAAAGTTGTTATCGATGGTGAAAATAATGGTGGCGCACAAGGTTCAAGCACTCTTGTAATCTCTGAGAATGGCACAAAGATTACACTTAACCTCGACTACAATGTTATTAACGAGGGCGTCAAGACAAGAACATATGTTTGCAATGGTGTAAACTAACGAATTTACAAGATAATTGTTACAATGTGGCTGTCCAATTGATTTTGGGCAGCCACTTCTATAATAATACACTATCATTATATAGGACTTTTTCTGCATCGACCACATAAATATGTTAATAATTATACCAATATCAGCGACATAAACGCATAAACGTTGCAAACGTGCATAATTTTCGTACCTTTGCGTCAGATAGATATTGAATGAAGTAACTTTATTAACAATTATTTATGAAAAACACTATTAAACTATTGATGTGCGCTGTAATGGCACTTTGCTTTGCAAGTTGTACACCAGAGGAGGAGGCCTCAAGCACAGATTTACTCTTTGCACTTAGCGTAAGAGAGAACTCAATCGCAGTAACTTGGAATGCTGTACCGGAGGCTGTATTCTACGAGCTTCAGCTCGACAACAACGATGTTGTTCGAACTGACAAGACCACACATATATTTGAGGATCTTGAATACAATGCTAAGTACACAGTAAACCTCAAAGCTATCGCACTAACAGGCGACATCTTGAAGGAGAGCACAAGAAGTACCACTATCGGCAAGCGAGTTATCCCTGCATACCGCGAGTGGGTAACCGAGATTCCTACTACCACAATCTCTGACAATGGTCTTTGGGCTGTTGGTGCCTTCGGTATGGATGGCGTTATCATCAATCTTGGCAACGACAAGATTACTATCACACCTAATATAGCGTTCTACGACGTCGATAATAACGGTGTTGCTGTTGGTTCATACCAGGGTGAGGTACAGAGCGGTGTTGCTGCGATGTATATCGATGGTGAGATATTCGAGATTGACCTTAGCAGCATCACTGCAAACAACTCTATGAGCTGTCTTACAAGCATCACTCCTGATGGTTCATACGCAGTAGGTTGGTATGCATGTAGCGAGGATGATGTTTACTACAATAACTATGGTATGTATGCTCCATTCTGCTACGATGTAGTTAACAATACTGTATCAATACCTGAGCCTCAGCCACGCCCATTTTACAGTGTAAATTCACATTCACCTCACGCAGTAGCTCCAGATCGTTCAATCCTTGGTTGTGAGCAGTCATACGTTGGCGATGGTCGAGCTATCATGCTTAATACAATTTGGGAGGATGAGTACACACAATATGAGTACTTCAACTTCACTTACGATGAGAAGTATAATCCAATTACTGCGATGGGTGACACAAACAACCGTTTCTCACCAAGCGGTCGATATGTCTATGGTAACACATCATACTATACAGACGAATATATTAGCTACCCTGCTGTATACGACAGAGAGACCAATCAGATGTATACATTTGACAGCATAGGTTCTGTAACATCTATAACCGATGATGGTATCGTATTTATCAACGACTCGCTTTATGGTAGTGGTAGTACAACCTATGTAACTACACTTACTAATAACGACCCATCAACCTTCCAAACATTGGAGGCGTGGCTTCTATATGAGTATGGCATCGATGTATCATTGTACAACTCTCAGAATGATACAGATCCAGATAACGCATATACACTTGATGGCGTTATGGTGTTGGGCGTATCTGACGATGGTAAGACACTTATGACCACAACAAGTTCAATGTATGGCTGGGTCAACTCAGTTATCTACCTTGATGGCACAAAGTAGTAGGTTCATACCTATATTATAATAGTTATAGGCTAAAATGGCAATATGTCCTTTTAGCCTATAACTTTTTTATGGGTTGCGGGGTGTTTCATTTTTTTTTATTACATTTGTCCTATGATTCGTCTATCGCTTGTTATCGCAACATACAATCGTGCCGAGCAGCTTATGGTAACCCTTCGCTCGGTGGCTGCGCAGAGCAAAGCCTCGGCGCAGTGGGAGTGTATCGTTGTGGATAACAACTCGGGGGATAACACAAGGGAGCGCGTAGAGGGGTTTATTGCCGAGCATTCAACACTCAATATCATCTATCACTTTGAGAGTAAGCAGGGTCTATCGCACGCCCGCAATGCTGGTATCGAACGCGCGAAGGGTGACATCATCGCCTTTATCGATGATGACGAGCGCATAGTACCCGATTTCATCAGTGCCTATATCAAGCTCTTCGAGAGCTACCCCAATGCTATGGCCGCGGGGGGTAAGATTATCGCCGAGTACCCCACAGGACGACCACGCTGGATGTCACACTACACCGAGCGACCTATCGCCAACCCAATGGACTTTGGCGACTATGTTCGCACCTTCCCGAAGGGTCGCATACCAGGTGGTGGCAATATGGCTATGCGTCGTGAGGTATTCAACAAAATTGGCGCATTCAACACATCGTTGGGTCGCACAGGGAAATTGCTTATCGGTGGCGAGGAGAGCGACCTCTTTGAGCGCATCGCTAAGGCGGGTATGGAGTGTTACTATGCCCCACGCGCCGTGATGTACCATATCATCCCTACGGAGAAGCTCACCGAGAGCTACTTCGAGCGCCTATGCTACAACATAGGCGTAAGCCAGCATACCCGTGCAGAGCTACACCACCGCACCGCACGCCTCTATATCGGCGAGGCGATGAAATGGTGCGCCACCATGCTACTATGCCTACTACATACCCCTGCCCAGAGCCGCTATCTTATTAAGATGCGCGCAAATATCTCTAAGGGCATCCTTCGCCGTAAATAACAAAGACCCATTACACCCCAAATAGCAATCTTTTTCAACCATTAAGGATAAAAAAAGATGGAGGTTTGTTATGCGTATCGAATTTTTATACTTACCTTTGCATTAACGGAATCTAAAAAAATCAAATACAAACCATTATGAAACTACAAAAACTATTTTTGCTTCTTGCATTGCCACTCTTCTTTGCAGGATGTTCTGAGTCGCCTAATGAAAATTCTGCCTCAAACAATGATAACACAAAGGGAATTGAGTTGACCCTCACATCTGAGGCGACATTGAATTTCGAGGCTGAGGGCGGCAAGGGTACTATCACCTACACGCTTGAGAATGCTGCTGAGGACGATATTGCCACCGCGGCGTGCGCTGCCGACTGGATTACAAACCTCACTGCTGGCAGAACAATCACATTCGATGTTTTGGCAAATGAGGGTGAGGCTCGTAACACTATTATTGCCGTTATTTACAAGCACAAGTATTTCGAGGTTACTGTTAATCAGGCAGCTAACGACAACCCTAACGACACGGAGAATCCAACCTTTGTAGCGACACACCTCGATGGCGGCTACTACGCCCAGTATTATGGAAGTGTTGGCTACAACTACTATTTCATCCTTTCTGATTTGGGCTTTGATGAGTATGGTGGGCCTTTGGCAAATGGTAAATACTACTATCTCGATGTCTATAGCACAATAGCAGTAATTGACGAGGATAATTATGCAACTATTCCTGCTGGCACATACACATACGACGTGAACGACACAACAGAGGTTGGCACTATTGCCTACGCCTCTGGTTATATGGTTTTCAACGATGAGGGCTCAGGCTCCATTTCAAACGACTATTTTGAGAGCGCTACTCTTGTTGTTACTGAGAGTGGTTTAACGCTCAATGCTGTTGTTAATGGTGTTACACACGTTGTAACATACGAGGGTACACCTAAGCTATATGTGGAGTACACTGGCGATGAGGACGATGATGAGGACCTCTCAGGCAATATCACCGATGCCAACTTCACTGCCATTGATGCATACGCTGAGTATTATGGCGATGAGTACTCACCTAATACCGCCGATAACTTCTACTTGATTCTTTCAGACCGCGGTTTCGACGAGGATGGTTACGAGTATGCTGATGGTTCGTACTACTGCTTCGACCTCTACTCACCTATCACCTCTGATATGACCATCGCACCAGGTACATACGTTATCGACGACGACGACACTTGCAAGCCTTGGACCGTATCTACCTACTATTCATCATACTATAAAATGGATGAATATGGCCGCGACTACGTGGCAAAGGACTACCCTGTTAGCGGTTTTATCACCATCAACAAGGATGGCTCTATCTACGCTGAGATTCAGTTGGCTAATAGTGGTGCTACTCATAAGATTTCGTTCGACGGCGACATCTATATTTACGATGCACGTGAGAACTCTGGTGACAATGGCGACTCCGATTACCTACTTACAACACTTAGTGGCAACCGCACCTGCACCTTCGACCACCACACGTTGTACTACACCTCATATGGAGACTTCTATGAAGTAGGCTTGGAGAACTTCGTACTCGCACTTATTCCAGATGACTATGATGGCGACATTGTGGAGTTCGATGTACTAACAGAGGCCACAGGTTTCGCAGGTCAGTACTATATCAGTGACTCTATGGAGGCAAATACCGCATATCCTGGCGGCCTTGAATATGACTACTATATGGTTGGTTCTTGGTACTACACCGGCGACGAGACGGATTATGCAGCACTCGTAGAGGGTGATATTGAGATTATCACGAATAGCAATGGTACATATACATTGACATTCGAGACCTATGACGAGTTGGGCAACCGCATTGATGGCACTTGGACAGGTTATGCTGAGGAGAATATCGACCCAAACGCAGCAAGCAAGGCTACAAAACTTAGCAAGAGCTTGGTTGTAGAGCAGAAGGCTGTTTCTAAGACCTCAAAGAAGCAAACTTCGAAGAAGAACGTAAAGAACTCTGCTGTGGTTAAGAACGTGAAGCTACGATAATTTAACTACCGCAAAATTGATTTAGGGCTGGCTAAAAAGTAATTTAGCCAGCCCTATTTGGAGGTGGTATATAGGCTATTGCGCTATTTTTTCAGGAAATAGTTTTGCAATAAAGAAAAATATTGATATTTTTGCCTTATGAAAGAGACAAATTTATTAATCATAAACCATTAAACTATTACTATTATGAAACTACGAAACTTGTTTTATCTATTGCTTGCTATGCCATTGGCATTTGCAGCATGTGAGACTCTTGGTGAGGTAGCAGGCAACGTAACTCCTGGAGAGCCAAAGTTGACAGTTACCACAACATCTGAGGAGTTTGATTTGGAAGGTGGCGCAGGTCTTATCTACTACACTCTTACAAATGCTTCTGCTGACGCTAAGGTTAACGCTACCTGCGATGCTGAGTGGATTAGCGACATCACAGTTGATGCTGAGTACATTTCATACTTTGTAGCTGTGAATATGGAGGATGCTCGCGAGACTAAGATTGTTGTTAGCTTCGAGGATCAGGTATTCGAGGTTGCTGTAAGCCAGGCTGGTAAGACTGCTTCTCCAACAGCTCCTAAGTTCGAGCGTACATCTAACGCAACTATGGATTTCGAGTGGGAGAGCAAGATGGGTACTATCTTCTACTCACTTGAGAATCCTATCGAGGGCGAGGTTATCCGCGTTAAGGCTAACGTAGATTGGATTTCAGACTTTGCTGTTAAGGAGGGCTATATCGAGTTCATCGTTGCAGAGAACCTTGGCGAGGCTCGCGAGGGTGTTATCACTGCATCATACGGTCCTACTGAGCTTCCTTTGGAGTTCCAGGTGACTGTCCGTCAGTCTGAGTATGTTGAGCCTGTTCCAGCCGTTGTTATCGACTCTATCGACAATGAGTTCCTAAGCGAGGGTGGCGAAGGTGAGATTGCATACAGCATCAAGTATGTTGAGAATCCAGAGGAGCTTGTAATTACTTGCGAGGCAAATTGGATTACATTCGAGAAAGTAGCTGACAAGGACCTAATTAAGTTCACTGTTGCTGAGAACACAAGCGAGGATATGCGCGAGACAGTTGTTACTTTGTCTTGTGGCGAGCTTTCTGCTTCTGAGACTATTCGTCAGTACCAGCCAGGTTATAACCCTAACTTTAACTACAGAAGTTTTGGTGTGAAAGAGTGCTGGGCAGAGTCTAAGAATGGTGGTGCTCAGTGGGATATCATATTTGTTGAGCACGACAATCTGGATGGTGATATGCAGACTCGTATTAGCGTCGCTTTGGCAGAGGCTAACATACAGCGTATTACAGATGGTACTTACTCAGTAGAGAATGGCGGTATCCTTGTTAACACAGCATCTTTTAATGGTTTCTCTGTATACCGTGGCAATGCCTCTGGGGCTGCCGATATCATTGATGCTACTTTTGAATTTACAACTAGTGTCGCACGTCAGACTATCACTATCAAGGGTTCTTTCCAGGCAGGTAATAATATCGTAACGTTGAGCTACCGTGGCAAAATGCGTGGTATGGATCTTGGCGAGCCTATTGCTGGTCCTATTGAGTGCAATGAGTGGTCAAGAGTATACAGGCAGCATCACGAGATCGGTCAGTTGATGTTCTACGCGATTTCGGCTGACGAGGCGTTGAATATTCGCTTCAACGTTATACACTCTGGCGACAGCACACTTGTACCTGCTGGCACTTACAATGTTGAGGCGTGGGAGTCGGGCAAGACAGATTATTTGCTTGATTCAAAGGCTACTTACAACGATGTTGAGTTATACTTGACGTCTGGATATATTACTATCGAGCATATCTCGGGTGGCTATAAGTTCACATTCGACGTTGTTGATGAGAATAATCGTAGCTTCAGCGGCTCATACGAGGGTCCAATCGAAAATGCAACCAACCCAGCATAATTAAGATTAACATCTCTAAATTTAAGGGGCTGACTAAATTACTTTTTAGTCAGCCCCTTAATTTAAGAGAGTGAATAAAAAGATGTAGTTTTAGGCTTGCGGAGCCCGAAAAAGCGGAGTTTACTGAGCGTAAATGAGCATTCCCGGGGCAAGCGTAACGACAAAATACACTTTTTATTCACTCTCTTTTTTTATTCATTATTTTTTCTTAAATTTGCGCGTGTCTTTCATTGTGTAATGACATTAAACTTAATCTAAATACTAAAACATTATGAAACTTAACAAACTTTTCTATCTCTTGATTGCCGTTTGCGCTATCTTCACAGCGTGTGGCGAGAGCACCACCTCAGAGGAGCAGCCAGCTAAGGGCTATCTTACAGTAATCGACGAGTCAGTCGCTTTGGATTTCATTGGTGGTAAGGGTGAGATTTACTATGTTATCACTGATGGTGATGAGGGTGCAAGACCAAGCGCTAAGACCACCGTAAAATGGATTAAAAATATCGCTATGGATGAGATGACTATCACATTTGATGTGGAGCCTAACACCTTAGCAGAGAGTCGTGTAGCTACATTGATTGTATCTTATGGCAAGCAGTCATACGATGTATTCGTGCGTCAGGAGGCTGCATGGATAGCAGATGTTGAGTTTACTGCAACAGCACTCAACGGTCACTACCGCGGCACAATGTTCGGCGATCCTAACTATTGCGTTATCTTGTCAAAGAATGGTGTTACAGGTGAAATGGCATTTGGTGCCGATACATACTACCGCTTGGATATGGTATCAACAATCGCAGCAGGTGATGTTGTTACTCTACCTCATGGCGTCTACACTTTCGATATGTATGATACTGGCAAGGGTGATACTTTCGGTTATGCTTATAGCTGGTTTCTTGATGTACTTGATACTGGTAACTACTTCGAGACACGCTATGAGGATGGTATAATAATCGTTGGTGAGAATAAAATTGAGGCATGGCTAAAACTTGAAGCAAATGGTGATGTTCATCACGTTTTGTATGAGGGTTCTTTGGACCTTAGCTACCGTGAAGTGCCAAAGCCAGACTTCTACTCTACTCTTACTGAGGACCTCACTGTAAATGCGACTGGTGGTGAACTTCGTCTCATAAACTATGGTGACACAGATGTAGCCGGTGCAAACACATGGAGTGTAAGTATGGCTGATCCAAACTCAAATAATTACCCATATTTTATGCTTGTTGTTGTAGCTGAGACCTCTGGTAATGATATTGACAGCATCCTCGGCACATACACCGTTGCTACTGACAATGTTGCAAAGGGCACATTCCTTGCAGGTTCTAAGGATAATAATAATCTATTTGTTGGTTCTTGGTACTTTGATGTGGTTGATGGCTACTATGGTACAAGCACTAGCGTACCTCTTACTGGTGGCACTATAACAATTGCTAAGGATGGTGCAACTGGCTATGTGGTAACATACGACTGCGTCGATGATAATGGCCACAAGGTTACAGGTACTTACTCTTGCGCATTTGCAACAGATTACACAAGCCAGCAGTAGTATACTCCTGCGCTATACTAAATATGACCACCGGGCATTTCGGTGGTCATATTTTTTTACTCTTTTTTGTATTATATTGGCGAAAAATATTATATATTTGTGCATTGGAAGCATACAAAAACTAAAAGATTTTAATAATACAATTAATTAACCTAAAAAATTCACTATTATGGCAAAGAAATTTTTCTCAGCTATCGCAGCGTTCGCGCTACTTTTCACATCTTGTGAGATGCTAACTGGCGAAGAGGCTGCTTCTGGCAAGTTCCACCTAACATCAGAGGCTACTGTAACTGTACCTGCGGGTGGCGGATGTCTCACTGCAAACTACGCTATTGACGAGGCTGTTGAGGGTGCAAAGGTTACTGTGACTCCTGCAGCAGACTGGGTATACCAAATAACTGTTGACGAGGCAGCTAACTCTCTCACTTTCTGCGTTAAGAAGAACGAGGGCGAGGCCCGCACAACTACACTTGAGGTTGCCTACGCAAGCGCAAAGGCTACTATTACTATCAACCAGGAGGCTGCTGCGAAGAGCAATATCGTTCTCGACACAGACACATACAACCTTGACGCTACTGGTACTTGCATCGTAGCATCATACACTATCAACACTGTTATCGAGGGCGCAGCAGTTGAGTTTACACCATCTGCTGACTGGTTGTATGTCTCTAACCACGAGGCTGAGAACAGCGAGTTCTCATTCTGCATTGATAAGAACGAAGGTGAGGCTCGTACTGCAACTATCGATGTTACATACGCTGGTGAGACCGCAGTAATCACTGTTAACCAGGCGGCTGGCACTCCTGCAGTTGAGGCATAACATCAACCATTTCAAGAAATCAAATTTGTAAACACTGACTATGCGAGCCTGTCTCAAATGGTCTCAATAAATTCAAAAATAGCAATATGAGAAGAGTATTATTCTCTACTATTGCGCTCTTTGCGCTACTATTTGGCTCTTGCGAGCAACTTCCTACCGACAACAACATCAACGTGGGAGGCGGTGATAAGTTTAGAGTTACATCAAACACTTTGATTACTATGCCCGCAGAGGGTGGTAACGCTGAGATTGAATTTGTTATCGACTCTGAGGTTGAGGGTGCTAAACTTACAGCATCCTCACCTGCGGAGTGGATTACAAACTTCGAAGTTAACCAAACCGTTACCTTCACAGTCGCTCCAAACACCGATGTGGCGGAGCGTTTCGAGCAGATAGAATTAACATACGCTGACACCATGGTCATCGTGGCTGTAAGTCAGCAGGGACGCGCCGTAAGTGAGGATGCAAAACTCACCGTAACATCGGAGCGTACAATGAACTTTGAAGCAACTGGTGGCAATGGCACCATCACATATACACTTACCAACGCAGAAGAGGGCGACAAGCCTGCTGTGCAGAGCAACGACATCTGGATTAGCATCCGAGACATCAGAAGCGATGAGATTGCTTTTACAGTAGATGCAAACGACACCACTTCAAGCCGCTATGGTAGCATCACAGTATCTTACGGAAAATATAAGATCACAATCAATATTGCCCAGGCTGAGCCTTCTAACAAGCCTGTGCTATCAGCAAATAACGCAAACGTAAAGTTTGGCGAGAGCATTAAGTTCACCGTAGTCCATCTAAATAAGGATGTAACTGCCTCTTCAACAATTTACGACTACTACACTCGTACCGAGGTACCTAACCCTTACACCCCTACCGAGGCTAAGGAGTATGTATTCTTCGCTAAGTACGACGGTGTCAACTCGAATGTATACACCGTAAATGTTGTACCAAGCGACACACCAGATCTTCCTGTGGACACAGCACCAGATAGCTACGACTTCAACCAGCGTATGCTTATTGTAGACCACACCGGCACAGGCTGTCCTAACTGCCCTGCTGTGAAGGAGGTATTCAAGGCAGCAGAGGAGAATGCAAACTACAACTATAAGTTTACACCTGTATTCTCATACTCTTATAGCTCTGGCGAGCTCTGCTACTCGTCAGCAGCAAAGACTCTATGGAACTACTACAAAGAGGTATGTAAGAGTGGTGACCAGCTAACAGGCTTCCCATCGTTTACCACAAACTTCTGCTTCAACTACACAGGTAAGTTCAACCTTGAGCAGCGCATCGACGACTTCTGGGTTGAGAACCCAACAGCATCTATTGCATTGTCGACAAAGCGCGATGGCAATAAGCTCGTGGTAAACGCTGCTGTTAAGTCTACAAAGACACAAACTATAAAGCTCGCATTGTGGCTGCTCGAAGATGACATCTACTCTATACAGTCAGGTTATAACGTTCCAACATGGATGCACACGCACCACAACGTTATGCGCGACGCTCTTACAGGCGTATCTTCAACTGATATTGCAGGTATCGAATTTGGATATGTCGAGGCATACACCACTTACGAGCGCGTGATGACATTCGACCTATTTGTCGGCAACTCGTGGAATATCGAAAACTGCAAACTTATCGCCATTATCTCTGCTCCAAATAGTGAGTATAATGGTAAGTTTGAGGTTGTAAACACCGCTATCTGCGAGTTTAACGACAGCGTCGGCTTCGACTACAAGAAATAAACCTATAACAATCTAACCGACCTAAAATGAAAAAGTTATTCGCTTTATTTACTCTCTGCGCTCTCACATTCAGCGCATGCGAGTCTGGCTCAAACCAAACAACTAACCAACCAGAGTCGCTTAAACTGCAAGTAACCGAGCCTGCAAATGGAATTTTGGAGGTAGGTGTAGTGGGTGGCAACTATGAGATTAAGTACAAACTCGTTAAGGAGAATGTAGCGGATGAGACACGTTCTGCTGCACCTCTAAGAGTAAGCGCTACAACCGATGCAGATTGGATTAGCAACATCACTACTACCAATAGTAGCATTAAGTTTACCGTTGCAGCTAACGAGGGTAGTGCTCGCGAGGAGATAATAAATATTAGCTATGGCGATCAGTTTGCCTTTGTTATGGTTAAGCAGGAGAGCTATATCGCACCAGACGTTATATTTAAGGCTACACACCTTAGTGGCTCATATTTTGGAAGATTTATCACAGAGAAGGGTCTTACATCCTTCAACTACTTCGTGATTCTTGGAGATATGCAGGCCGATCACTACCAGTCTAAGTTGGACGGAGCAACAGAGTATCGTTTCGATATCTACTCAGATGTAAGCTCTGCATTCAACAAGACACACCACGTTCCTGTGGGCACTTATAAGATTGACCACTCACGCTCAGGTCGCGCAGGCTCGATTGATGGTAACCGCAATAGCAGCTACTACTTCTCTTCGGAGTATACCACAGCGCCATACTCAGATGCAGTGCTCGTAGTAACAGAGGATAGCATCGTGGCAGAGGTAACACTCTCCGATGGCGAGGTACACCGTATCGAGTACTCTGGTAGCAATAAATTAGGCGACTATGTTCAGGAAACATACGCAGACGTATATCCTGTAAGCCAGTACACCGAGGATATTACCTTTAACGTAACAGGTGGTAATATTAACGCCCGCTTCCGTGGTGACTACTACGGCACAGGTTGCGACGTATGGTTTATAGATATGGTCGAGGAAAAGTCACCATATAATGGCGTCTACCTCGTCTTTGACCTCCTTGTTCCAAAGAATGGTGGCTACGACAACCTCGATAACATCGTTGGTGAGTACACCATCTTCAACAAAAAGCCTTCGGACTATGCATATACCATCCCTATGGGTCTCTTGCGTGATGATAGCTTGCAGATGCATGCATGGTATCTTGTCTGCCAGGAGAGCCAGGTACTTATGGGATATGCTGCTCCATTTACCGCTGGAACTATCAAGGTAACAAAGGATGGCAACGGCTATAAATTCGAGATTAACGGCAAGGATGATAACGGCAATGACATCATTGGTACATTCGCAGGCTTCATCTCAGAGTACACAGACCAGAGCAAGTAATACACCTTGCAACAAATAGAGAAGAGAGTGAATAAAAAGTGTATTTTGTCGTTACGCTTGCCCTCAAAATGCTCATTTACGCTCAGTAAACTCCGCTTTTTCGGGCTTCGCAAGCCTAAAACTACATCTTTTTATTCACTCTCTTAAATTATGGGCTGGCTAAATTACTTTTTAGCCAGCCCCATGATTGAGAGGTCGAGAATGACCCCTTATCACGAGAAATTATTTCTTGCGAGAAGGGGTCAGATTTGTTCTATCGCAAAAGAAGATCCCCTCGGGATAGTACAAGTAGTACAGCCCGAGGGGTCTTACTTTTGGGATGGGACAAAGATGTGCTCCTTATCACAATAAAGAACGGCGGCGGAACTCTGAAAGGATAATCCCTGTCGCCATCGCTACGTTTAGCGACTCTGAGGTTGGGACATCGGCGGGATATGGGGGAATTAGAAGATGGTGAGTAAGTGTTGCCTGACACTCCTGGCTTACACCACGACCCTCATTACCCATAACAATTATACCGCTATTCTCAATATCTGTTGTATAGATATTCTTGCCGGTAAGCAGTGTGCCATAGATAGGCATACCCTGACTCTTGGCATTTAGCAGAAACTCCGCAAGATTCTCGACATAATGCACACGCACACGAAGAATAGCACCCATTGTAGCCTGCACAACCTTAGGATTATATAGGTCGGCACACTCCTTAGAGCATACTATATCCTTGATGCCAAACCAATCGGCAAGGCGGATTATAGTGCCGAGATTTCCAGGGTTCTGCACGCCATCGAGGGCAAGTATCAACGTTTTAGACTCTATATCTAAGCGGTAGCATGGCTGCTCCACCACAGCAAGTGTATCTGTTGCGGTTTTAAGTTGCGAGATACGCTCCATATCCTTTTTGTCGATATGCTCCACATCCACGCCATGGATGTCAGGACGGGTGGTATAGATATGACGAATACGAAACTTGGAGTTTCGTATCTCCTCAACAAGTTTATCGCCCTCAGCAATAAAGAGGTGCTCAGCATCGCGCTGACGCTTGTCCGCAAGCGAGCGAATGAATTGAATATCGGCCTTTGTCATCGTCTCTCCTCGATAATAAATGTCTCACCCTCAGCAGCGAGAGCGGTATTTGGGAATATTGTTCTACACTCCTCAACAAGAGCATCGTAGTCCTTATAGCGCGACGAGAAGTGACCTATAATAAGCCTCTTAGCTTCGGCTTTAAGTGCCACCTTTGCGGCATCTATCGTTGTAGAGTGTCCGCGACCCTTAGCCCACTGCTCCTCGCTTAGTGCGTATGTCGCCTCGTGATACATAAGGTCTACACCCCGAACCCTCTCTGCAGCCTTTGCCGAGTAGTTGGTATCGGCAAGATAGGCGTAGGAACGCGCTATGTATGGAGTGTAGGTAAGCTCTGCGTTGGGGATAACCTCACCACTATCGAGCCTTATATCCTCGCCACGCTTAGCTGCCACAATCTGCGCGATTGAGAGACCATATCGCTCAATCTTGAACTTATCGACATTTAGCCCCGGCTGCTTCTCCTTAAAGTGGAAACCTGCGGTAGGCATTGTGTGTCTTAATGGCACAGACCACACCTCCAATGTGCTATTTTCAAAGATTATGGCATGCTCCGTGGTCTTTACCTCGTGCCACTTAACCTCGTAGGGAAGATCCTCCCAGAAATACCTGCGATGGTACTCCAAAATATCACCCATAGGTGCTGGGGCGTAGATATCTAATGGGGTGCGCTTACCTTCAAGACCGAGGGTTGCAATAAGCGGAAAGAGCCCGAAGCAGTGGTCGCCGTGCAGATGTGAAATAAAGACAGCTCTTAGGCGTAGCGGATTGATGCCACGCCTAATGAGCTGCTGTTGAAC
>JAZOSJ010000071.1:0-2613 GCA_045657045.1 Alistipes sp. | reverse complement strand
GGCTACGATCCGACTTGGTGTATTTAGTAAACTTCGATGAGCGTTTTTTCGATGCTGAGTAGTGCATATTTTATATATTTAAGGGATGTTCTATAAATTAGTAAATTAAGTTTAACAATAGGAAGTTTTATTTTATATTTCGGTCGCTTTTGTGTCTATTTCGGCATCTTTCTCATCTTTCCTCGGTTGCTATGCTCGCATAGCGCCCTCGAAAGAGATAAGAAATCTGTTCGAAATATCCTACAAAATCAACTCGACCTAATTTATAGAACCTCCCTTAAGATTACCCTTTTGCCCTTTTCTGCCTCTTTCTGCCCTTTGGTATTAGGCGCAGTTATCAACCTCTGCGCGAAGCGCACCACACTTTTGAGTTTTCACCTTTCACTTTTGAGGCAAAACTTCGTAATGCCTCGACTTTGCTACGGCTCGGCAAAACAAAAAAATCTTGTTTTACGCTCACCTTAATCGCAAAGTTCACTTTTCACCTTTCACTTTTCACTTTTTTTTCGTATCTTTGCCCGATAATGCGCATTATGCGCACGCGCACAGCAACGCGCACACGAATAAACGTAGGACAAAACAATAACATAAAACTATAAGAATTATGCAGTTAGCAGACAAGTATTCACCCGAACAGATTGAACAGAAGTGGTACGACTTCTGGATTAAGGAGAATCTATTTCACTCGGAGCCTGATGCTCGCGAGCCATATACTATCGTAATTCCGCCACCAAATGTGACAGGTATGCTTCATATGGGTCACATGCTAAACAACACCTTGCAGGATGTATTAGTACGTCGCGCACGTATGCAGGGCAAGAATGCCTGCTGGGTGCCAGGTACAGACCACGCATCTATCGCAACAGAGGCCAAGGTTGTAGCTAAACTCAAGGCTGAGGGCATCGACAAGGCCTCGCTCACACGCGAGGAGTTCCTAAAACACGCATGGGAGTGGAAGGAGAAGCATGGCGGCATCATCCTACAGCAGCTACGCAAGCTCGGCGCTTCATGCGACTGGGAGCGCACCTGCTTCACAATGGACGAGCCACGCTCGGCAGGCGTTATCAAGGTCTTTGTTGACCTTTTCCGCAAGGGTCGCATCTACCGCGGCGTGCGCATGGTAAACTGGGATCCATCGGCTCAGACAGCCCTCTCTGACGAGGAGGTAATATACAAGGAGTCGAACGGTAAATTGTACTACCTACGCTACAAAATCGAGGGCTCGGATAAGTATATCGTGGTGGCTACAACACGTCCTGAGACAATTCTTGGCGATACAGCCCTCTGCGTAAACCCTAACGACGAGCGTTACAAGGATCTTCCTCAGGATGCTCGCGTTATCGTGCCTCTTGTAGGTCGCTCGATTCCTGTTATCCGCGACGAGTATGTAGACCTCGAATTCGGTACAGGTGCTTTGAAGGTAACTCCTGCGCACGACGTAAACGACTATATGCTTGGCGAGAAGTTCGGCTTGGAGACTATCGACATCTTCAACGACAACGGCACTATCAACGATAAGGTTGGTATGTACGTAGGTATGGAGCGTTTCGAGTGCCGTCGCGTTATCGAGGGCGACCTCCGAGCAGCAGACCTACTCGAGAAAGTTGAGCCTTACACCAACAACGTGGGCTACTCTGAGCGTACAGGTGTAGCTATCGAGCCTAAGCTCTCGATGCAGTGGTTTATGTCTATGGCCGAGATTGCAGAGCCAGCGACAAAGGCTGTATTGGAGGATGCTATTAAGTTTATCCCTGCCAAGTATAAGAATACATACCGCCACTGGATGGAGAATATCAAGGATTGGTGTATCTCACGTCAGTTGTGGTGGGGTCAGCGTATCCCAGCATACTACTTGCCTAAGGGAGGATATGTAATCGCAGAGACTGCTGAGCAGGCTTTGGAGAAGGCTCGCGAGAAGGCTCAGGATCCAACATTGCAACTCAGCGACTTGCGTCAGGATGAGGATGTACTCGATACATGGTTCAGCTCTTGGTTGTGGCCTATCTCTGTTTTTGACGGAATACGTAACCCAGAGAACGAAGACATCAAGTATTACTACCCTACCAGCGACTTGATCACAGGTCCAGATATTATCTTCTTCTGGGTAGCACGTATGATTATGGCTGGTTATGAGTACCGAGGTGAGAAGCCATTTGGTAATGTATATTTCACAGGTATCGTACGCGATAAGTTGGGCCGCAAGATGTCTAAGCAGCTCGGCAACTCACCAGATCCACTCGACCTGATCGCCAAGTATGGTGCCGATGGTATGCGTGTAGCAATGATGCTCTCTTCTTCGGCAGGAAACGATGTGATGTTTGATGAGGCTCTCTGTGAGCAGGGTCGTAACTTCGGTAACAAGATCTGGAATGCCTACCGTCTGATCTCGATGTGGCAGGTGGATGAGTCATTGGCTCAGAGCGAGAATAACCATCTCTCGGTAGAGTGGTTTAAGCAGACTCTTTCGAAGGCTATCGCCGAGATCAACGATCTCTTCTCATCATACCGCATCTCGGAGGCATTTATGCGAATCTACAAGCTCTTCTGGGATGATTTCAGCGGTTGGTATTTGGAGATGGTTAAGCCTGCATATCAGCAGCCAACAGATAAGGC
>JAZOSJ010000070.1:0-2219 GCA_045657045.1 Alistipes sp. | reverse complement strand
AAATAGCCTATAAGGGGCTAAAGAACGGTAGCTATGACTTTGATTTTAAGGTAGATAACGCACTCTTTGAGGCGTTTGAGACCGAGGAAATCAAGGGCGGTGACTGCGATGTGCGCGTGGTGCTTAACCGTAGCGAGTCGATGTTGGAGCTTAGCATTAGCATCGACGGCGAGGTTATTTGCGAGTGCGACCGCTGTTTGGAGGATTGTCCTATCGCTATTGAGTATGATGGTGACCTCGTTGTTAAGTTCTCGGACGAGAGCGACTACTACGATGGTGAGGTGATGTGGATATCTCCTTCGGAGGATATGCTCGACCTTACGCAGTATATCTACGAGAGCATCGTATTGTCGTTGCCTTACAGCCGTGTGCACGAGGAGGGCGAGTGCAATCCAGAGATGTTGGCTTCGTTCAGCGCAATTACTGAGGAGGAGTTAGAGGCTCTGGAGGCTAAAGCTGAGGAGGCTGATGTTGTAGGTCTTGACGACTACAACAAGAGCGTTCTCGAGGCGCTAAAGGAGCAAATGGAGCGTAAATAATAGAGTTTGCAAAGCGGTTAATCCGTCTAACCGCCGAGCAGGAGTAATGACAAACATAAAACTTAAAAACTATATTGTAATATGGCACATCCAAAACACAAAGTCTCTTCAACTCGTCGAGACAAGAGAAGAACTCACTACAAGGCTGTTGTTCCTACTGTAGTAACTTGCTCAAACTGCGGTTCAGCAGTTCTATACCACCGCGTATGCCCAGAGTGTGGTTTCTACCGTGGTAAGCTCGCTATCGCGAAGAAGGCTGAGTAGTCTTGTAGGAAGTTTACGAAGGCTCGTGGCGTAGCGCCACAGGGCTCTAATACAACTTCTTAAAGAAGTGGGGCTATCCAAAAGACTTGGACAGCCCCTTTGTTTTACCTACTCACTAACCCTAAATACAAAGAAATATGATTAGAATAGGTATAGATGCTATGGGTGGCGACTTCGCTCCCGAAGTAGCAATTGAGGGCGCCGTGATGTCGTTGCAGCATCTCGACAAGGAGAGCCGTATCGTTCTCTTTGGTGACCAGAAGCGCATTGTGGAACTTTTGAATAAGCATAACTGCCCTGTTGAGAAGTTCGATATTGTAGCTACAACACAGGTTATCGAGATGGGCGACCACCCAGCTAAGGCCTTTATTTCTAAGAGCGATTCAAGCATCAGCGTGGGCTTCAAACACCTCTCGGAGGGTAAGATTGACGGCTTCGCAAGTGCCGGCTCTACGGGCGCTATGATGGTGGGCTCTATGCAGGTCATCAAGCCTATCGAGGGTGTTATCCGTCCTGTACTTGCAACCCTTATCCCTACCGTATCTGCTGAGCACGGTATTCGTCAGGCGGTGCTTATGGATGTGGGTCTTAATGTAGATGCTAAGCCCGAGGTATTGGCTCAGTATGGTCTGCTCGGCTCAATATATGCAAAGTCAGCACTAAATATCGACAACCCTCGCGTTGCGCTCCTCAATATCGGCGAGGAGGAGGGCAAGGGTAATGCTCAGGCTAAGACAACCTACGACCTTATGAAGGAGGATAAGCGTTACAACTTCGTAGGCAACGTTGAGGCTTCATATATCTTTACAGGCAAGATTGGCGATGTTGTTGTTGCAGATGCCTTTGTGGGTAACAGCCTTCTCAAAATGGCTGAGGCACTCTACCGCATTAACTTCAAGCTCGGTGGTGGTAAGCCTCGCCTCAAGCTTGCGCTTCGTCCTATCCTTGGTCGTCTCATCCCAAAGCTCTACTATCAGTTTGACTTCTGGGATGCTATGAATGCTGAGAGTATCGGCGGTCTTCAGGTTATGGGTGTCAACGCCCCAGTGATGATTGGTCACGGCAGCTCATCTGCACGCGCTATTTGCAGTATGATTCTTTCGATGGAGCGTGATATTAAGAGTAACTTCCCTGCGAAGTTGAGGGAGGCTTTGAAGAAACACGAATAATTTCTTGTGATAAGGGGCACATCTGCTGCCGCTAACAAATAAAATGCGAATGGGCAGTACGCCAAAGTACAGCCCATCCGCATTTTTTTTTGCCGAGCGTTGCATCTGACCCCTTCTGACAAGAAATTAATTTCTCACGATAAGGCAGACATCTCCTTCCGCTAACAAAAAGTGCCACCAATGGGACGTACGCCAAGTACTACCCATCGGTGGCATTTTTGCCGAGCGTTGTATATGCAGCCTTCTC
>JAZOSJ010000069.1:0-12010 GCA_045657045.1 Alistipes sp. | reverse complement strand
TTAGCACCAATGACAGTTAATAATCTTTGTCCTTTACTGCTTCTGTTTGTTTGCGAAGATAGCGAATTATCGCTATCTTCGCTTTGCTTCTGCAAATATAGAATGACATTGTTAAATATGCGTCGCAGACACCTTACTTTTGAGGCAAAACTTCGTAATGTCTCTACTTTGCTACGGCTCGGCAAAACAAGTATACTTGCTCTGCTCTCGCCTTAATCGCAAAGTTCAGTTTTCAGTTTTCACTTTTCAGTTTTCAGTTTGTTTGTGGCGCGGGTATTATTTTTAATACCCGTGGGGATGATGAGTTCCGATGAGTTCCTATGGGTTCTGATGTCTGTTATTGTCGGTATCGCTCCGCTCATTAGAACTCATAGTAACACATTAGACCCCATCTGACTGCGCCTTATAATCCATTGTCATTACAAAGTTTTGCCTCAAAAGTGTGGTGCGCTTCGCGCAGAAGTTTGATTACTGCGCCTAATACCAAAGGGCATAAAAGGGCATAAGGGTAAATATAAAAAGGCAACGCCTTTTAACCATTACTAATTACTCCCTACTAATTACTAATTATTGTTTTTCTATCCTTGTGCCTTAAATTACCACTTTCTATCTCTTGAAACTCCTCGTTATTTTCCCACAAATTTCGCAGTTTAATAAAATATTGCTACATTTGTCTCAACTAAACACATTACTACAATGAATATTATTTTCAAATACCGAATGCTCAGCGATGAGAGCGACAACTTCGTGCGCGACTTTGAGGTCTATCCTGATATGACACTTACCGAGTTTCACCACTTCGTGCTTCGTGCCTTGGGCTACGATGAGTGTATGGTGTCGATATTTAAGTCGGATGCTGAGTGGCGTCTTGTGGAGGAGTTCTCGGAGATAGATATGGGTGACGACATTCCAGATGCGCCACGCTGCATGGATAAGGTGCGCCTTATGGAGGTTAACAACGACTTCCACGACCGTCTAATCTACACCTTTGATATGCTCAACGACCGCTCGTACTACCTCGAATTGATAGATATGCAGCGCCCACAGGAGGGTATGAAGTATCCTCGTGTAGCATTCGAGCATGCCGCAGTGCCAGATCAGTACAACCCTGAGGCTACGGTGCAGTCGGGCTCTATCTTCGACGAGATGATGAGTGACTACAACGAGTTCGATGGCGACGATAGCTACGATGATGAGTACTAAACGCGGTACGCTTATAGTCGTGGGTGGACCTACGGGGTCGGGTAAGAGTGCCCTGGCGGTGGAGATTGCTAAGCACTTTCGCGCACCTATTATCTCCACCGACTCGCGTCAGATGTATCGTGGTATGGCAATTGGCACAGCACAGCCCACCATAGAGGAACTTGCTGCCGTCAAGCACTATTTTATCGCTGACCGTGAGCCCGAGGATGACTTTAACTGCGGTCGCTATGAGGTGGAGGCGTTGGCACTGCTCGATAAGCTCTTTGCCGAGTATCGCTATGTTGTGGCGGTAGGTGGCTCAGGACTCTATATTCAGGCGCTGTGTAGCGGTATGGATGCGCTACCCGAGGCAGACGATGAACTACGCGATAACCTTAAAAATAGACTTGCGAATGAGGGCATAGAGTCTCTCTTTGCCGAGCTTCAGCGCTTAGATCCAGCATACGCCGAAGTGGTGGATAGATGCAACCCTGCGCGTATAATGCGAGCCTTAGAGGTCTGTATATCTTCGGGCAAGCCCTACTCCGAGCAGCGCAGTGGTACGTCATCTAAGCGCCCATTCCATATTATAAAGATAGCGACCGATATGCCCCGCGACATCCTATACGACCGCATCAACCGTCGTGTCGATATGATGGTCGAGGAGGGACTTATTGCAGAGGCTGAGACGATGTATCCTAAGCGTCACCTCAACGCTTTGCAGACGGTGGGCTATCGTGAGTTGTTCGACTACTTCGATGGCAAATGCTCGCTCGAAGAGGCTATAGAGCTTGTAAAACGCAACTCGCGCCGTTATGCCAAGCGACAGATGACTTGGTTTAGACGCGATAGCGAGTTTAGATGGTTTGCCCCATCGGAGTTGTTAGATATTATTACCTATATTGAGAGTCAGGAGGTCTGAGTCTTAGTGCCTCGACCTACGAATATAGCACCCAACGCCAATATAAGACCCACAATGCCGTTAAAGAGGAAGGCAAAGGCGTGGTTTGTGGTGTGGAAGAGATAGTCGATACCATCTATAATAAACGGTGCAACAAGAATCGCAAGATAGTTCACCGCCATAACCAGCGATAATGCCAAAGTCGAGAGGTTGGGCGGTGAACTTGTTGCTGCACGGTCGTATATAAGCGGTTGCATCACACCATATCCTAAGCCCGTAAGTATCGCACCGAGGGCGAGGGTCGAGAACTTGGGCTCCTCCAACGACATCACGATTAAGCCGCTACCCATCACTACCAACGACCAAAAGTTGGTGGTCGTGCCCAGCAATCGCTTGATGCCATTGAGTACAAATCCTGGTGCCATAATAGCAAGAAAAAATAGCGAAATTAGCAAGCCTGCATCGGAACTATTCATACCACCTTCGGCAGCGAGGTATGAGGTGTTGAAGGTGACAACAAGGGTGCAATATGTAATTACAAAATAGAATAACATAAGCGATACTACAACCTTTATATTCAGGGTCTTGGTGTCGTTGACAACATCGCTGTTTGTGACCTCGTCGGGCTTAGCGTGGCTAAGCGCAGGGATAAGTATTAGCGTGATGGCAGGAAGTAGATATACGGCAAAGGCGTAGTACCACTTGATATCGGCAAGGTAACCGGTTAGCGAAGTGGCTATCACTAGTGTAAGGTTGTTTATCGCCGAGCTTATACCGAGCTGCTTTACGCGATACTCACCCACGAAGTAGTCGACAATAAGGCTCGTCGAGAGCGGGATGATAAGACCTGCACCAATACCCATAATTGCACCCAATACGATAAGCTCCACGAGGCTGCGCGATAGTAACGAGCCGATACCGCTAAGAAGAAATATCGTTGTGCCTACAACCAAAAGACGAATTTTATTTCCGCGTATTGACCACCCACCTGCAAAGAGCATAAAGGGTATAATCATTAGCGAGGGCAAGGACTCCAACATCTCAACCTCAAGTTCGCTTGCACGCGGAAAAATCTTATCCAAATCATCCAAAATAGGCGATATCGCCAACCCTGGCAACGATACAATCGCTGATACCGAAAGTATCGCAACCAACACCACCAACGAGATTTCGCCCTTTCCAGTCTTTACGTTCATACTAATATAGTTTTTTGCCTACGGAGTGCAATAGATGTACCATTCAGCGAATACGTAATATAGAAACTCTAAAATTTGTCCATAGTCGTACTTCTCGTTTACTACTTATTACTCATTGCCACCTGTGCCTCGTGTTTTCGTTGCTCCTCCTCTCGCAGTTGCTTGCGAAGACGGGCAGGGGAGATGCCGTAGCGTTTGCGGAAGGCGGAGATAAAGTGTGACGGGCTGTTAAAACCGCAGAGCTTCGTGAGTTCGACAACGGTAACATCGCGTTCAAGAATTATTGTGTAGGCGAGTTCTAACTTGCGCAGTGTGAACCAGCGGTGGGGTGACATGCTGTATCGCGCGCGAAAATGGCGCTTAAATGTAGATATTGACTGACAACACATCTGAGCCAACTCGTCGATTGCAACAGCGCATCTTAGACCATATTCAACAGCTTGCGCAAAACGCTCATCGTCTAACTCTAAATCATTCGCCTCGCTATCGCTAATCTCGATATCCAAATGTAGTGTCATACGTTCACTTCTCATCTTATTAAGTTTAATTACACTACAAAAATATATAAAGTATTATTAAATCCAATATAATTGGTATAAAAATCTCAATATTGAACCTTTTGTGATACTCTCACACGGAAATACATTTGAGGGGGCGTTATCTTAAAAATTATAATTTTTATTGGTAAATTGAAATAATAATCATACATTTGTAAAACAAAGTGATACTTTGTGTATAAAGCAAACAAAATAAATATTAATCCAGATGGGTATGTTGCAAAAATTTAGTAATGTGCAGTATGAATCACCCGAACTAAGTTTTGTGGTGGTGGTTGTCGAGGCTGGTTTTAGTCTTTCGGGTCCTATGCTCGAGGAGATTTATGGCGAGAAAGAGGAGATTGTGTGGTAAAATGTAAAATGTGATAATATGAAAAGATTAATTTGTAGTATGCTGATGCTCGTGCTGGCATTCGCGTGCGCTGAATTTGAGGAGCCTAATAGCGCAAACATTGCTGTTGATGCTCCTGATGTGGTCTATGCAGAGTTCGATGATCAAGAGACTCGAATCTACATAGAAGATGAAAAGTATATGTGCTGGACTGCGGGGGATGAGATTTCATTCTTCCCTGCAACGAGCAACGTGCGTTATCGCTTTACCGGCGAGACAGGCGCAAAGGGTGGCTCGTTCGAGAAGCTAACAACGGGTGCGGTTACGGGTACTACGCTCGCAAATTGCTATGGCGTATATCCATATCGCCAGAGTACCTCGATTAATACAGCTGGTGTTATTCAGTTTGATATGCCTGCTGAGCAGCTCTATGCCCTAAATTCTGTGGGTCTTGGAGCAAATACGATGGTGGCAGTGACAAGTAGTAGTAGCGATAACACGCTTCGCTTTAAGAATCTCTGCGGATACCTTAAACTTAAACTCTATGGTGAGAGCGTAGCGGTAAAGAGTGTTTCGATTGAGGGTAATAACAGTGAGAAGCTTGCAGGTGCTGCTTCTGTACGTGCAACCTATGGTGGTGAGCCTACGGCTACAATGTCAAACAATGCAACAACGCGCGTTACAATGGATTGTGGCGAGGGCGTTGCGTTGGGTAAGGATGCTAACAATGCTACGCAGTTCTGGATTGCTCTCCCTGTGACTACCTTTGAGAAGGGTATTACAATCACGGTTACTGATACCGATGGCAACGAGTTTACAAAGACTACGAATAAGAGTGTAGCTATCGAGCGCAACCTTGTTCAGCCAATGGCTGCGTTAGAGGTAGTGATGGCGGCAGCTCCAAAAAAGCCTGCGAATAACGAGATTTGGTACACAACATCTGATGGCAAGAAACTCGATTTGAATGCTGATAGTTTTGGTACTACCATTACATCGCAGGAGCAGCGTGATGGTATGTGGGTAGTGACCTTTGGTAGTAACCTTTCTGTACTTGGCAAAGATGGGGCTGTGTTTGGTGCGTTTGACAGCAAAAAGACACTGACAAGCGTAGTCTTACCTGATGGTATAACAAAGATTGCTGCATTTACATTCTATAATTGTTCTGCTCTCCAAAGCGTAGTCTTGCCAGCAAATTTGCAGACTATAGGTGCGCAGTCGTTTGTAAAGGTAAAATTAACGTCAATTAACATACCTGCAAGTGTAACTTCAATTGAGAATAAGGCGTTCGAAGAGAGCTCTTTGACAAAGGTCAATGTCTTCGCTACAACCCCTCCAACGCTTACAGAACAAACAGTATTCCCATCAAATATTGAGGTCTATGCACCAGAGGAGTCTCTTTCGAAATATAAGAACCACGCTTATTGGTCATACTTCCCAATTAAGGCTCTTCCAGAGGACTTGTTAGGTGGCGATGGCTCAGAAGGTAATAACCCTGGGGGCGGCTCAGACGATGGTGGCTCAGATGATGGAGAGCAGGGTGGCGATGACGGCAACGAAGGTGGTGATGATGGAGAGGGCGAAGGCGAAGGCGGCGAAGGCAACGAGCCTGATGATAACGAGCCTGTGGTTCCTCCAACAACAGGTTGTGAGATTTGCTATACTACATCGGATGGCAATGCAATCACTCTTCGTACAAGCTGCTTCAATACCTCGGTAGCATCGCACCAGAAGCGTGGCAATCAGTGGGTGATAGCCTTTAATGGTACGCTAACGGCTATTGGTGTCAATGGCGGTTCAACGGGCGCGTTTGAGAATTGCTCGACCTTGACAAGCATTACCATTCCTAATAGCGTAACTGCGATGTATAGCTATACGTTCTATGAGTGTAGAAATCTTCAAAGCGTGGAGCTTTCTGAGGCTATTCAGCAAATAGGCGATATGTCGTTCTATAATTGTGAGTCACTTACCGAGATAACACTACCTGCAAGTGTTAAGGCGCTTGGCGGTGCGGTGTTCTATGATTGTAGTAGCCTTGCGAAGGTAAACTCTTTGGCAACAACACCTCCTGCGCTTGGTGACGAAGTGGTGTTCCCTGCGGACGTTACAATCTATGTTCCAGATAGCGCTATCGGTGCATATTTGCAGAATAACCTCTGGAATGACTATACAATCGAAACACTCTCTGGTGAGGTTAATGACGATGCTTTGATGTATGCGCCAAACGACCCGAACTATACCTCTACGGACTACTCGGCAAATGGTAAGTATGTAGCATTGCAGACAGCCTCTGAGGGTAATGGTATCGACATTGTGCTTATGGGTGATGGCTACTCTGATCGCCAGATTGCATCGGGTCGTTATGAGGCAGATATGCGCAAGGCTATGGAGATATTCTTTAGCAAGGAGCCTTTCACCTCGTTCCGCCATCTGTTTAATGTATATATGGTAACGTTGGTCTCTAAGCGCGAAGGTTGTAGCAACGATTATGCCTATGGCGAGACAGCACTTAATTGTGTTGTTAAGAGCGATGGTGTCTCTGTTGATGCCGATACGGGCGATGTCTATAGCTACGCAAAAACGATCTTTGGGGAGCAGTCGTACACATATAATGATGGCCCACGCATCGATGAGTCAACGATGATTGTTATTATGAATAGCACTCTATATGCAGGTGTCTGCAAAATGTCGTCGCCAAAGTATAACACTACAAAGGATTATGGTAACGGTGCAACGCTCTCCTTCTTCTCGTTGTGTGGCGATGATGAACTCTTTGCCAACCTGCTTATACACGAGGCCTGCGGTCATGGCTTCGGAAAGCTTGCCGATGAGTACTATTCATCGGGTAATGGCGCTATCAATAATAGAAGCTACTACGAAATTAAGGACTTCGAGCAGTGGGGATGGTTTAAGAACGTAGATGCTACGATCGGCGCAGCCCTTACAGCCCAAACTATCAAGTGGAAGCACTTCTTGAACGATCCTCGCTATGCGGGTCTTGTGGGTATCTATGAGGGTGCATACTCATACGCATATAACGCCTACCGACCTGCTAACGATAGTATTATGCAACATGTAAGAGGTAGCGACGGAGAGTTTAACGCACCTTCGCGTGAGGCTATATACTACCGTATCCATAAGCTTGCCTATGGCGACTCGTGGACCTACAACTTCGAGACCTTCGCCGCGTGGGATGCGAAGAATCGATAGAACTCCTAATGGAGAACGTTCTACAACAATAAATATCCTTAATATGTATAATTTCGCCTTTCGCTATAAGCGGAGGGCGATTTTTGGTAATGATGCAAAAAGCGGTAATGATGCAAAAAGTGGCGCTTTTGGTTTAAGACAATTACCTGAATATTTGTAAGAGTGCTATATTAATCATTTATGATTGATTTAGCTATTTGATAATCAGTTATTTACTTGCAGATGTAGTGTGAAAATGGCATTGATAATCAATGGGTTGCAAACTTTAAGCCGAAATAGGGTCGATAATTGTGCCATTCTATTATAGTAAATGCACACTTCTCTGATTTTCTGCTCGGAGCCCTAATCCAAGTACAAAGATAATAAAATTTCATAGAAAATACGAGTTAAATTATAGATAAATAATAACATAGCCCCAAAGACCATTTCACTTATGTTCAATATGGTTTTGGGGGGGGTGTGAATGTCCACTTTCTATTGTAGAATGTTAAGTTGTATACAGATTGAATACAACTGATTTTTGGGGAATGCAGATGGCTACAAGTTGTAGTCATCTTGATAAAATTTATAGTTGGTTAGTGTGGCGAACCACTTAGATGGAGACAATAAAAGAACAACTCGTGAGTGAGTCTCACGAGTTGTAGCTATATAAATATGATCGTTTCTAAATTTCGCACTTGACAACCCACTTGCCATTGCGCTTGCCATTCTCTCTTTCGAGTAGGCCTCGTTCAATCAGAACAGGTGTCATACGCTTGACTGTTCTTTCCGACTTGCCGATGTGCTTTGCAATTTCAATCTGGGTGGCGTCAGAGTTTTCTTTCACAAATCGCAAAAGTGCCAACTCGTTAAGATTACAATTCAAAGCGCCATCCAAAGTGTCATTTTGGCTCTTTGATATTTCTGTCGTGGCACTTTGGGGCTCTCCTGCCAATATTGTACGGTTACTCAACTTGTTCTGCTCACCAAACAAGAGGTTTCTGAAAAACAGTTCGAGGTACTCTGATGTCGCAAAGATTCGCTTCGGGATATTGTTGTAGTTTGCCCTTACAAGCGCATTTCTGAAATACCACGAGTTATCCTTGAATACATCGTTATCGACACTAAACCCGAATGTCTGCAACCACTTCATCGTAAACACTGCGGTCGTGCGGGTATTGCCCTCGCGGAAAGGATGTATCTGCCAAATACCTGACACGAACTTGCAAATTTGCTTAACCGCCATATCGGCATTCAGTACCGAGTAGTCGGTCTTTTTCTCTTGTTCAAAGTCGTATTCGAGCGTCTCACGCAGCATATCGTAGTTTGAATAGAGCACCGTGTCGCCATTTAGCACCCACTCCTTCTTGGTGATATTGACATCACGCAATTGACCGGCGTGTTTGTAGATACCCTCAAACAGCCTACGGTGTATTCTCAACAAATAATCAGGTGTGAACGAGAACGACTGCTCGGACAAAATCTCGGTTATGCGTGCCGAAACCTTATCTGCCTCCTCAGTGCGCTTGTCGTCTAGGTGCTCGCGAATATCTTTGGTCTGATAGTAGGTGTCGAGCATATCCTTGACCTGGTCGATAGTGATATCGCCCTCGATATGCTGCATTGCAGTTTTGATAAGATACTCCGACGGTTTCAACCCATCCACATCCTGAAGACCAATCGCCGTCTGCCACGCATTAACTTTTGCCCTCTTGTCTGGCTCACCTTGAACTATATATTTATCAAATTCGCTCATGCTCCTAAATTCTAGTTATATGATTCGGAGTACTCCAATAAGGTAATCTAGACATATTCCGACCTTTTGAGTTGGTGGTAATTGTGAATCTATAGACATTATAAGTCTGAGATAATTTAATAAAATAGCAGCATTGTAATCTTTCGTAGATATTTCTAAGACCTGTTTAGAGTAATCTAACCATATCTTAAACATATTGTCATCTAATGCAGGATTACTCATTTGATTTAATCCTTCACTTACTAGATCGTTAATATGCTTTCTAACCCACTCTGTTTTCATATTATGTAAGTATGTCATATTATTCCTTATTTTTTTACACTTTTAAACATCTCATCTAGTTCTTCTTTACTTATGGGTTTGAAATTCTTAGCAAGATCATCTTGAAGAAGTTGGATTTGCATGGTTTGCCTTTCTTGTTCTTCACGCTCCTTACTTAGTTTAAAGCCATACCCCTCAATGCTATTAAACAACGGAAGAACTAATAGAATAAGCCATAAGATAAAGATTAAACTATTCCCATTTAGCTGGGTGATATAACTTTGTGTGACCAATTGGCAGAAGTTCACCCCTACATATACCGAAGATAGTACTAGCAATAGCACATACCATACCTTCCTCATCCAATATAATCCTGATTTCACTTTCTCTTTATTTGTAAGAAAGTCTTGTGTCTTCTTGCACATAATTACTCTAATTGTTTTCTGTAAACTGCATCTAATGTATTACCATCCTTATCTTTCCATATAGTCCAACCATTTGCAGATCTTCCCAAACAAAAATCAGCAGCTGTACTTGGACTTGTAAATGTCTTATCTGAGGTCATTATTAAGTTGTCTCCCTCTAAAATTGTGTACTCTTGAAGCATAATGGTACGCTTCTCTTTCCAATTAAAGGAAGGTGTCATTGACTTTGCAACTACGCTTCCTTTCAATACGGTAAATCCGCTCGAGCTATAGAAACCTTTGGCATTATAGTCACGGCCCTTTGCACAGAAAACATGCTCGGTTTTAGGTTGAGAGATATCAAAGATATTGCAACCAATGAACGACGCCAAGAACTTCACATCCTCAAAGAACTCATCCATTGAATCCTGCTGATACTCGGGTAAATTAGGTGCCTTGGGTGTTTGTTTATTGTCGCTCAATACAAAAGCATTCGCCTTCTTTGCCTCAGCAATTGCTTTGTGCTCCAGATATTGCACATCAGCTTTGGTCATATCAGCATCCTTCGATACAAATATGAGAGCCTTTTGCCAGAACGCCTTCTTGTTATCGTGATCCTTCACTCGCTCACGGAAATTCTCAGTCTCGCCGATGTATGCCTGAGGTTTTGTTGCTTCGTCTTCACCTAACAATATGTAAAAAGCAGGTTTTTGCAACTTCTCCTGCGTATTGAGATATGCGAGATTTGAGCGTGGCACAACAAACATCTGACAAATCTTGTTGCTGATAAATGCATACTGAGTTCCTTTCGGATCTCCATCAATTAAGTATGTGGTTACTGTTTTGCCCATAGTTATATTGCATGTTCGAATTACTATGACTCTATATTTTCTGTTAGAAGCTTATTGATATCCTCTTGTTCTTGTTTGATGTATTCGTATAATTTATCACGCGCGTCTGCCTCAAAGTTGGCTGCAGTTGCAATAGAAGTCCATACTAATTTTCTAAAATAGTCCCAATTGTTTATAGAAACTATTGGTTGTTGCAATAAATTCATTAACCTATTTACACTACCGTCTCCATTATCTTGTCGCTGCAAAAATAGACGAAATCGCTGAGGTTGCCTATTGTTGGGATCTGTTTCGGCCACGTAATATAGCACAAAATATTGCACATCACTTAGTACTTCACGATATTTCGTATCTATATCGCCTATACTTGTTGCTAATTTATCAGCAGCGCTATCTTGTTTTCTGACAAATGAAAATGTGGCATTTGCTGCAGTCACACGATCAAATAGCAGTTTGATTCTTTCAAAAGCGCCTTTGGGATCCAGCCACATAATATTGGAAATCATTACAAGGTCATTGTGATTAAAAGCACTACAATACGCTAAACTCGCATTTCGGAATTCATCAAGCCAATGATACTGCTGATGATATTTCATGATATTAAGTTGCAGTTGTCGATTCGCTCTATTTAACTTTTCGTTCTCCTCTCTATTTTGTTTATTCTGCACCTCATTGTCAACTCTATTCTTTTCGTTCTCAGATTCGCTATCTTTTCGCTGTATATATAGGATAATAAATGCAGCGGCAGTACTAATAATAGCGCCCAAATAACCTCCCCAAAATGACAACCACGCAATTTCGTCCCCGACAACTGCTGTAAATGATGGAATCAGCAATACAAAATTTATGGTAATTGGCAACAGTAAAATGACTAATGCGATCCACCAGTATTTTTTAATAGGAATTTTCATACTCTTATTTATTTGCTATTAGTTCTTTAGGCTCTACTTGAAGAATTTTGGCGATCTCGAAGAGTTGTTCGAGGCTCGGTTGGCGGCGATTGCACGCATAGGCATTGACAATACTGAAGCTCTTGCCAAGTTGTTCGGCAAGCCAAGTCTGTTTAATTCCCTTTGCTTCAAGGACTTCCTTTATTCTGTTCATATATATTGTGTTATTTATTCGCAATAATTTGTCATAAAGATATGAAAAATTTTGCTATAATCATAATATATAATAAAAAAAGACGGTCTGAGCCGCCTTGTCAATCATTGCCTAATCCATCAACTCTCTTACTCGCGTCGATTTCGGTAGCGCCATGGGTCGGGAGTCATCATCTTCTCAATCTGCTTCATACGAGTAATTGCATCCAGATAGTGCTTCTTATCGAGCCACTTTTTGATAGTCGCTCGGTCGAAATAAAGCCTATAAGTCGGAGGCCAAGC
>JAZOSJ010000068.1:0-16723 GCA_045657045.1 Alistipes sp. | reverse complement strand
GACTGCTTGCAGGCTATGCCGAGCGTGAGCGGTGAAAAGGAACTTAAGCCTAAAACTACATCTTTTTATTCACTCTCTTGGGTTATGAAGTGACCCCAAAAGTTTGGACAAAAAACTTTTTGGGTCACTTCATTATAGGGGTTGGCTAAATTACTTTTTATGCGATAACTATCTCGCAGCAGAGACTGACATAACCTGTATATTCTTATTAGCCTCCCACTTCTCGATAAACTCCTCAATAGGACGAATGTCATACATAGTCCATTCATATAGTTCCGACATCCACATAGGTGTTACATTACCCTTATAGTCGAAGGCCGCTGCACATACATAGTAAGCGCCATAATCCCAGACACCCTCATTAATAGCAAATGGATCACATATATCAATCAACAGGTCAAAGAATATAATGTCATAACCGTGGTAATCGTAATCCATCTTAGCCACAAAGTCTGAGAATATATCACTTGTAGGCTCACTGGTCTTAACCTCAATGGTAATAATATACTGCGATGTATCGTAGTAGTAAGGCTTTGTGTAGTATTTGAAGGTCTCAGGGTCGTAGTTATATAAATCAGATGGACGGTATGGACCTCCTACGATAACATCTGTAACCTCCAACTCGCACTCTCCCTCAACATCGGTCTTAAACACCTTGGTGAATACATCCGTAGTAACCACACCACCGCTATAACCAAATGTAACTACGATATACTCAGTATCTGGATATAGAGTATTTAGGTGCGCGGTAGTCTCGCCCTTGAAGGTGTAGGTATAGCTTGCAAACTCTCCCAAGGCGTATTCACGAAGTGTCTGGTCGGTATAGTTATTTGGAAGATATTTTGTAGGCGTAATCATCAGAAGATACTGAGCATCTGGGTCGGATGAGGTGATACGAAGATCTGCAACACGCACATAACAGTTTGCAATCTCGATATTTATATCCATATCTGACTGCTGCACCTGCTCGGTAGCAAAGTTCTTGTATGATGGCTTAGAGACCACCTGCACAAAACCGTCGTACTCATCTACGGCATATACAAGCACCGAGTATTCAGCATCAGAGACAAGCTCAAGACCCAATGTTTGCTTACCGCTATAACCAACAGTTTTAAGAATCTCCTCCTTAGAATTGTTATTACCGATGTTATGGTCATAGAGATAGGTCCACTCGTCTGAGATAGTTGCCATATACTCATCTGTAAAGGCGCCTGCATTCTCAGGATATAGCTCATCATCCTTACTTACAACCTTTACGATGTAGTAGCCATCGAAGTTCTCTGGCTCGATGGTGATAGTTGCCTCTGCGCCATCGCACTCAACATCAATCGCAAAGTTAATATCATGCAATGGTGCGCGCTCTGGCACAATAAGCTTCCAAGCTACGTTGGTCACAGCCTCAAAGTTTGCACCATCCTCGTCGAACTCTACACCATAGACATACAATACTGACTTTATACCCGGAAGCACGTTGTTCCACTGAATACGCTGCGAGCCCTGGAATAGGATATTGGCCTGTAGCATATACTCTTTAAGATTCATATTTGCTTCAATGGCTTTGCCTTCAAAGGCATAGAAATCATCCTCCCAAAGTTTCTCCTGGGTATCAATACCACCATTCTGTAGATACGATACCTCATCGAGGAACATAACATAGTACATCTCTGAGTCTGCAGGTACCACCTGAGTGATAGCTCGCGATGCGTGCACCTCCTCAACGGTTATTGCAAAGGCTTCGGTCTCAGGATTTACAGGCTGCTCAGTGCCGCCATTCTCACCGTTACCGCCATTCTCGCCCTCGTTTAGAAGCTCGCTACACGCCACAAAAGCGAATAGTGATAGTAAAAGAAATAGTGATTTTTTCATAGTTTTATGGTTTTATTTGGTAGTTTGTTGCATTTACTCACCTACAAAAATAGTAAAAATTTTCAAATCAAAGCATAAAAACCCTCACTAAGCAAAAATCCCAACAACAAGCCACAGCCTATTGTTGGGATTTGTAGTTTAGCGTATGTTCTACACACTTGGATAGTCAAGTATTAGAATGCGTAACCAAACGAGATTGTAGTTACGCCGAGGCGGCCCTTATCATCAAGGTAATTTTTTTCGTGAATATTTGCAAGTTTTAAGAAGTCGGCAACTCTGCTAACGCTAAGAGTGTAGACCTTATAAGTCACTGCAACACCCATATTTACGCCCATCTGGAAACGGTTGAATGCACCATTCTCATTGGTTGATTTATCGAATAGCTTTGTTGTTTCAGTCTCCAACTTGCCCGATGGATTCACGTACTCCACAGCTCTATTTCCAGCGAGGTTGCAGCGGAAGTTTAGACCTGCGAATGGTGTTACTGCGATTGTATCGTTCTCAAAAGAGAGACGGAACGCAGCATTTACAGGGATATTCAAAGAGAAGATATTTGCCTTATAGTTGCGATTAATAATCGCAATATCTATCAAATCTGCCTTACCAGATAGATACTGAATATTTGCACCATACTCCATAAAGAGAGGAAGACCCTTCAACACATGGCGCGATTCAAGATAGCCGAGTGTAAAACCGCTCTTAAGAGGGAACATAATCTCACCCAATGGACCATAATCTTTCCAATTTACATGGGCACTGTTATAGCCTACATATGCACGATAATAGTTGTTTGTAGGCATCTGCTTAATCATTTTCTCGGCATCGCGAGTAGCATTGTAGAACGAAGCACTCTGCGCTGAGAGGCTTGGAGTAATTGCCATAAAGGCAACAACAAGGAGAGCATATAGTCTCTTCATAGTAGTAGTTAATTTTATTTGTTTCTATTATTTCTCAAAAAGGTAGACAAATGTAGTGTTTTTTCGCGAATATGCAACACATTTTGCAAATCTTTATTACTCTTTATCCACAGCAATAGGGCGAACTATGTAGCCATACTCATATCTCTGGGCCGTAAGACGATATGGCTCGTGTGGCTGAGCACCCCACGACTGGTCACCACCTACACCGCGCTGAGCGAGGTCCACACAGAGGACAACCTCACGACGTGGCTCCACATCGGAATAGTGCATCTGCTTCTTGGTAAGTCCTGGGTCAAGATCCTCTGTGCGGTAAGGCATAGCCGAGACACTAAGCGGTTGCAGACCCTCAATACGCAGACCTACACCCTCATTATCAGTTAGTTCCAGCCAACGCACATCGCACTTATTGCCCGACTCCTGAGGTCGAACGTATGGGAAGAGTTGCTCCGCGGTAGACTGCTCATATAAGCCCACAAACGCCGACTCCTTTCTATCCGAGTAGTTCTCCCATGGTCCACGACCATAATATTTTAGGTTGGTATAATCCTCAGGAAGTATCATACGCATACCTATACGTGGTAACTCTGGCACATACTCACCCTTGCGTTCCCACACAACCTCTACCTTCAACGCTCCATCGGCCATAAAGGTGTATGTCGTTGTAAAGAGCGATGGCGCATCGACTATCTCTCTAACATTGCGCACAACCACCCGATCCTCATACTCCTCAACCGCAGAGTCCACCGTACGACCACGATTTGTGCGCCACACATTTGCCGTGCGCTGGAAGCCTGCACCAAAGTCATTATCCGTTGGGGCACGCCAGAACCAAGCCTCTGGCAACTGCGACATAACATCCCTATCGCCCGATACGTAGCGCTCCAAGCGACCACTCTTGGTGTTAAATAAGACACCCGTATCGCCTGCGTATGCCACCAACCAGCCATCGCCACGCTCTACCTCGAGCCTACCCTCTGGGGCAGTGTGAGTATAGTCGTAGCCGTTGAGTGCAATCTGCTCCGAAGCCACGATATGGCGTGCAGGAATTAGAGTACGCTCCTCACGTTGCATGGCATAGAGGTTTAACATATACTCTCTATCTGGCTGCTGCTCCCACTTTTTAAGTGCGACATCTGCATAGTTACCCGCCGCGCATTTGATTGCAGGAAGCTCCTCACGAAGTATTGCCACACCCTCACACAACACCTCATACGAGACAATATAATCGGCTAAGTTGTTGTACAGGTAGTTGTTATGGATGCGGAGCTTACCATTTTGGAGTCTCTCGAACTCAATATCTTGATAAACCTTCTTCACCTCGTAGAGTCCTGGATGTGGTGTACGATCTGGCGATACAACACCATTGCAACAGAAGTTTTCGTCGTGGGGGTACATCCACGCCCCAAAGTCACCGCCATACGCCCAATAGTGTCGACCATCACGCCCTACGGCATCGATACCCTGATCGACCCAATCCCAGATAAAGCCACCCTGCATATGGGGATGACCCTCCATAATATCGAAGAACTCACGGAAGTTACCCGTAGAGTTACCCATAGCGTGGGCGAACTCGCACATGATATATGGCTTGCGCATATTTGTGCGCTCGGCATAACGGCGGAAGTCGTCCATATCTGGATACATCGGACATATAATATCTGTATGTGCACCGCCATAGCCCTGCTCAAGCTGCACAAAGCGGCTCTTATCGCGCTCATGTATCCACTCATACATCTCGCCATAGACCTCGCCATCGCTACTCTCGTTACCCATCGACCAGATTATCACCGAGGGGTGATTCTTATCGCGCTCCACCATTGCACGCA
Source organism: Alistipes sp. (assembly GCA_045657045.1). Classification (GTDB taxonomy): domain Bacteria; phylum Bacteroidota; class Bacteroidia; order Bacteroidales; family Rikenellaceae; genus Alistipes. The sequence goes on along the minus strand of JAZOSJ010000068.1, from coordinate 12,111 downwards.
CACGGTCATGGTGCGCACCCTTCCACTCCTCGCGGTGCGAAGGGTGAAAATCGGGATAGGACTTATGGAAATCAGTACCGCAACCGTGAGCCTCGATATTTGCCTCATCAACAAGCAGAATACCATACTCATCGCAGAGGTCGTACCACTCCGTTGGCTCGGGGTAGTGACTTGTGCGCACGGCGTTAATGTTAAACTGTTTCATAAGAGCTATATCCCTTATCATCAATTCCTTAGTGACAACGTGTCCCGTAGCGGGGTTATGCTCGTGGAGATTCACACCATTTACCATTAGGCGTTTACCATTTAGGAGTAGCTGACCCTCGCATATCTCCACCTTTCGAAAGCCCGTGCGACACGATGTAGCCTCGATAGTAGCACCATCAGCGCTACGCAACGCCACCACAGTAGTATAGAGTGTTGGCTGCTCATAGCTCCATAGCGCCACCTTGGCGATATTTTTGGCAAACTCCACATCGGCAACCTCTCCCGCGGCGAGAGTAAGGTTTTTCGAGAGTTTTGCAACAACCCTACCCGCCATATCCGCAATTTGAAGCTCCACAGAGCCACTAAACGGTATCTCAGAGCCATTGCTAATAGTCACGGTAGAGTTATAAATGCCACCCTTATAACTCTTATCAAGGTCGGCAACTACGAACATATCGGCAATGCGCACCCTATCGGTAGTATAGACCTTAACGCCACGGTCGAAGCCCGACAAACGCCAAAAATCCTGATCTTCAAGGTATGAGCCATCAGCCCAACGTAGACACTTAACAGCCAATAGGTTATCACCCGTCTTAACCATATCCGTGATATCGAACTCCACGGCGCTCTTTGTACCCTCCGAGTAGCCTACCTCAATGCCATTTACCCAGACATACATTGCAGCGAGTCCCGATTCGAAGTGCAGCACAACCCTGCGACCCTCCCAAGCGGCAGGTATCTCGAAGCTATGACGATAGCATCCCGTAGGGTTATCGTCGTGAGGTATGTATGGTGGATTCTTGGGGAATGGATAGGTTACATTTGTGTAGATAGGAACACCGTAACCATTTATTTCCCAATTACCTGGCACGGAGATAACGTCCCACTTAGAGTCGTCGTAATCTACCGCCTCGAAGCCCTCAGGGGCATCGGCAGGCTTTGCGCTCCAATGAAAGCGCCACGCTCCACTAATATCGCGTACCCACGCCGATGCGCCACGCTCCAAAGCCTCCTCGATGGTGGCGTATGGCGTAAGCGTTGCTCGGGCGGGAAGTTTGTTTACCTGGTATATTTCGGGTTGCTCCCAATACTCCTGCGCTGTGGCAGCGAGAGTCACCACAACCATAAATATAGATAGTATAAATCTGCGCATACTACTTCAAAATAAGGTCGTTAACTGCGATTTTAGGAACATAATGCGTATTACCCTCGCGGTAGTAGGTCAAGGTATCGCCCTCACGACACTCCTTTAACTCGATATGCTCGTTAGGGCGACCGATAGCCAAGACAAGAAGTGGCTCATATTTGAGGTTTAGCGCCTCCTTTATAGGCTCGCGGTCGAAAGCCCCGATGCAGATGCCACCCAAGCCAATCTCCACTGCTTGCAGAAGCATCGACTGCGCCACAATGCCGAGGTCTATATCGACATATTTCGACTCCTCCATCGTAGAGCATATCACAATAAAGGCGTTTGGCTCAGTACCAGCAAAGGGAAGATGTAGCTCAGGTAGAGCGCCACCAAGACGTATATAGTTCAACACTGTTGTCGCCTCCTCACCGAGCACAGGTCGGAAGCGCAACACCTGCTGATTGCGTGCCGAAGGGCAGAGTGTTGCCACCTCTATAATGCGGTGTAGCTGGTCCTCGCGCACCTTGAACGAGGCATCGTAGCCACGATAGCTGCGGTTGTGTAGTAGTAGTCGACGTAGTGTTGCGGTACGACGTTTTGCAGGCTGTGCTGCCATATAATCCTCCATTCTCTTTTCAAGATAGTTATCTGCCATAGTAGTATTGTTTTGTAATTTTTACAAAGATACGAAATAAAGTGAAAGGTGAAAACTGAGAACTGAAAAGTATGGTGTCTGCGACGCAGATTTATATAACTTATGCGAAGCATACCTTACTTTTCACTTTTAACCCTTCACCTTTCACTTCAAACAAAAAGCTCCACTCAGGGTAGTTGTACTACCGCTGAGTGGAGCTTTTTAGTATGGGACAACAATCTGCCCCCTATCAGATGATATTCAACGGTTACTCGAGACCGAAGTACTCTCTAACGCACTTAGAAGCACGCTCGTGGTAAGCCTCAGTACCAGCCTCGATCTTCTGCTTAGGAGCGATGCGAGTAACAGGCGCAATCTTCTCTGAATCCATAGGAGTCATCGAGTACTGAGAGATAGTCATAGGAGCAACAACCTCGCCATTAGCAAGACGAGCTGGAGTTGTAGCCTGACCACAAGCTACGTTAGCCTTAACAGCAGCTGGAGTAGTACCCTGACGCTTAAGAACGACATCACCCTGAATACGTGGGTTAAGAGTGTTGATAGAACCACTCTGGATGATTGCAACAGTTGGGTAGTAAACCTCATCATTAAGCACGTATGGCTTAATAGTGATTGTGTTGTAGTCCTCAGAAACCTCAACTGGGAAGCGAATATCCTTAGCAATGGCATTACCCTCGTGGATACCCATCAAATAGAATGCATAGTCAATAGAGAAGTGCCATGCAGACAATGGATACTCACGCTCGTAGTCGATAGGCAACCATACGCTACCATCCTCGTCAATCTCAAGGTGCCACTTTGGACCGAAGTCGTAGAACATATACTCTACCTTGCTTGCAGAGTAATCGCTTGCAATAAACAAGTCGTATGGAAGAGCTGTGCTACCAAGCAAGTATGCAGCTTCAGCGAAGTTGAAACCATAGCACAATAGACGGTTGTGACCACGAGTACGCATGTTATACCACTCAGTCCAGTAAACCAACTCTGCATATAGCTCCTCAATCTCTGCACGGCTCTTACCAGCCTTAGTATAGATGTCAATAACCTCCTGTGGGATTGACTCCTCGTATGGAAGACCATTCTCGAAGATAGTAACCTCAGATGTATAAGTACCAGCATTCTCAGAAACATACTCACCTGTGTAGTAACCCTGCTCATCAGTAAGAGCTGTTACAGTAGCCATAGGAGCAGTTGCAACCCACTTACCTGGAAGCTTGCTAAATAGCTCGTGGTATACACGATTTGGGTACTTTGCTGTTGGTGTTGTAATATCAGCCACAGCAGGAGAATCCTTCTCGTCAGGGTTGTTACCTGTACCCTCCCAGTTGTATGCAAGAACTGCAAGACGTGATGTAGAAGCCTCGCGTGATGACATTGTGAAGTTAAAACCATCAGCGCTATTGATCTTAGCGATATCGTCATTAGAGAAAGCATTACCCATGCTCTTCAAAAGAGATGTGTAAGAGTACTCCTTAAGGATAGCATCGAACTCACGAACGTAGTTACAAGCGAAGTATGCCTCAGTAATAGCGTTATCTGGAGTGATATTCTTGATGTTGAAAGTAAAGTTGTATGGGTCACCTGTCTCAACAGGAGTAACCTTAATCTGTGGCTTTGGAAGTGTTACCTCAGGCATCTTGAATGTGAGTGTATCGAAGCTCTGCTTAGTACCCTCTTCGTTACCAAGACCAGCTACCAATACGCGGATAGTCTGACCAGCAAGACCCTTAGTGTCAATGAACCAATCCTTCAACCACAACTCGCTGTTACCCTGACCCATAACATTACCGAATGACATCATAGCAAAGTATGAACCAGTGAACCAACGCAAATACTCTTCCTTACCCTCGAGAACTGGAAGAATCTCGTTCTGGTACTCAGTATCTGTACAAACCAAGACATTGTACTTCACAATCTCCTCAGATGGAGTGAATGTAATACAAGCATCAATAGGAGATAGGTCAAGAACATTAATATCAACGCTACCTTCGATCTCTGGCTGAAGAGTCTCAATAGCGATACGCTCGTAGTAACCTGTCCAGTACTTCTCTGAGTCATATGTAGGAGTACCATACTCCTTCATGAATGAAACCCAATCATACTTAGGATTGTAGTAACCAGCATCCCAACCAGCAGGATATGTCCAGATAGTGAAATCCCAGTAAGACTCATCGTTTACCCACTTTGTCTCGCCATCAACATAAACGAGGCGAGCCTCGGTGTCCTCCATATACTCATACTCACCAATTAGGAAGTAGCCTGGCTCGCCAGGAACCTGTGGGTCAGCATACTCTGCACTACCCTCAATGATATTGCCATCCTCGTCATACTCATAGTTGTGCTCCTCATCGTAGATAACAAGCTTATCAGTTGTTGTAAACTGCTGTGCGTTGTTAAGAAGCATCTCTGGCTCAATCTTTCCCTGAATCTTAGCGTAGTTGTACATAGGCATACTTGCCAAAGCATAACGCAAACTGTTACCAGCAGCCTTAACCTCAGCAGGGATATTTACCTGGATAGCAACACCATTGTACTTTTTCTCTACGATAGTCAAAGTCTCACCATAGCTAGTTGTAGTGAACTTCACCTTCTTAACCTTCGCGATAACAGTGTCATCTGCACCCATAAATGCGAACAAGTAGGTGTAAGATGTGTTAGGCTGAAGACCATCAATCACAACCTTCTTAGTAGTTTTAGATGCAGAGTTCTCAACCTTAACTACTTTACCAGCCTTAAGGATAGCAGCAGCAGGAAGATCAGAATCTGACTGGAAGTAAGCGAACTCCTTGATATTCTTAACAGTAACATCAATCTCTGCACCCATAGGTGTAGGCTTGCTTACTGCAACGTTGTAGGTTGTACCGCCAGCATCTACCTCTGGATCAGTACACGCGCCCATTGTAAAGGCTACAACAAGTGCGAAAATGGCGCATAATGCGCGGTTAAAATTTTTCATAAAAGTTAATAATTATGGTTAATAATGTATTTTTCTCATACCTCTGAGTGTGCAAATGTACGGCTTTTTAGGCAAACTGCATAATTCTTCCAACGAATTTCGGCATATCACACATATATATGCGGAGTTGTTACATAAATAACAATGACTAATAACCAAATAAAACTGAAAAGTAAGGTGTCTGCGACGCATATTAAACTTATGCGAAGCATACCTTACTTTTGAGGCAAAACTTCGTAATGCCTCGACTTTGCTACGGCTCGGCAGAACAAGTACACTTGCTCTGCTCTCGCCTTAATCGCAAAGTTCAGTTTTCAGTTTTCAGTTTTCAGTTTTCAGTTTATTTCACCGTGCGGTATTGCTTGGGCGCTACTCCCGTCGCACGCTTAAAATACTTACCGAAGAATGATTGGTTAGGGAAGTTTAGCGATGTTGCAATCTGCTGAATCGAGAGATCAGAGTTCTGCAACATGGCACGGGCTTCGAGGATTACGTGCTGCTCAATCCAATCTGTTGCGGCACGACCGGTGTGCTCCTTAACCAACTTCGAGAGATACTTAGGTGTGATACATAGCTTCGCCGCGTAGAACTGTATAAGACGCTCCTGGCGGTAGTATTGCTGCACAAGTTCAAGGAAATTTGCCACGATATGGTTCTTATATTTAAGGTTAGACTCCACATCGACATCCAACGACGAGACACCACCGTAATAGAATACGCTGATAAGATTCTCGATAATCTGCAAGCGGAATGGATTTTTGTCGTTGGCAGCAGCACGATACAGGATAGCGTAGAATACGCGCAACGAGGCGAGCATATCCTGGTCGATATCCGTAATCGGGTTGTTATACATCTTCATATACTGGTGCTGCCAGCCAGGGAGATTCACCTTGTCGACAAAACTCTTGGATAGCGATATCACATAACCTCCGAGGTTCTCCGTGTCGGATAACAATTCAAGTATCTGACCTGGCATTAGGGTTACCAACTTTGGTGCTCGCAACTCATACTCCTCAAGGTTAATCTTAATGCGGCAACTACCAGACATGCACAAGACAATGGCTGCGCGTTGTAACTTACGAGGCTCGTTAGCCTCCAACTCGTGGATAAAGTGCTTAAACGGGAACAACGAAAGATCCTCACCAACCACAATATTATCCTCCGGTAGCTTCTTAATAATCATCTGCTCGATTAACTTTTCCATACATCACAATTTATTCTCACACGATAGATTTAACCACAAAGTAACGAAATAATTACGATAGTAAAAAATCACTTTCTACCTATTGACCAATTCTCACTACATAGAATCTATTTATTCCCGCATAAATCATCGTTTCTGCATAAAGCTCCCGCCATATTGAGCAAAAAAAAGCTGCCCGACGAGGACGTCGGACAGCCGCGAAACACAAACAATTATTAAGATCGAGTTTAGTCGACCTTAATTTCCGTATTGACATTCTTCGAGCCTACCAAAGCATAGAAGAGCAAGAATGCCAAACCTGCAACGATAACCCAATAGCTTACCAAATAGTTGCCAGTGAGGTCTACAACATAGTTCTGCACGAGTGGAAGGATACCACCACCGCAAACGAGTGCCATAAAGATACCCGAAGCCTTCTCGGTGTACTTACCAAGACCCTCAACAGCGAGGTTGAAGATACCTCCCCACATAACCGAGGTGCAGAGACCACACAACACCAACAATGCAGCGTTAACAGGAACGTTTGCAATACCAAAGCCCGCAGTACCCATAAACACAGGGAGGTTTACGCTATTAGCCGGGTCGAGGAACATAGCACCCAACACCAACACAAGACCCAAAACCGATACTGCTGTAAGCATACTCTTAGCCGACACCTTAGCACCGAGGGCAGCGCCTGTAAGACGACCCACCAACATCAACAACCAATATGTTGCAGCCACAGTAGCAGCGATACCCTCAGCACCGCTCTCAACGCTCAGACCACCATTCTGCAACCACTTCTGCAAGACGTTAGGAATACCAACCTCGACACCTACATATATAAATATAGCCACAGCACCCAATACAAAGTGGCGGAACGACATAGGACCAACCTTAGAGTCCTCCTTACGCTCAACAGCCTGAGGTGCGCTCTCAGGAATCTGAGTAAACATAATAACCACAAATGCCACAGCGAAGATAGCCAACGCAATGAACATCAATGGGAATACCTGCTTAATCTCGGCATCCACGATACTTGGCACAAAGACACCTGTAAGGAAGATAACCGCTGTACCCATAAACGAGTTGAACGAACCACCAATCTGCAAGAGCTGGTTACCACGGTTACCACCACCAGCAAGCTTGTTAAGCATAGGGTTTACAACGATATTAAGCATACACATCGAGAAACCAGCGATAAAGGCACCAAGAAGGTAGATGCCAAAGGCGAGGTTGCCGCTAAGCAAGCCCGCGATAGTCTGAACACCAACACCTGTGAAGCCTACGGCAACAGCGGTGAGGGCGGTAAACTTATAACCGCGCTTCTGGAGGAGGTTACCCGCAGGGATACCCATAACGGCGTATGCGATAAAGTTGGCAAATACACCGAGAGTACCCATCCAATTGGCTACGCCGAACTGGTTTTTGAGCACATCACCCATAGGCGAGGCGAGGTTCGTAACAAATGAAATCATACCAAAAAGCAATATCATCACGATGATTGCCAATAGGTTACCATTCTTCTGCTTGTTCATAATAATACTTTGTTTTATAGTTTTAAGTTTTTATCTCTTGGTCTATCTATCACGCTCGACGATGAAAGTACATAGCTTCAACAACGACTCGCGATAGGGGCTATCCTCGAACTTCGATAGCAGGTGCATAGCACGCTGAATATATGCCTGCATAGTCTGCGCAGCGTACTCCATACCACCCTGCTCAACAACGATATTGTGCAACTGGTTGACCGCCTCCTCATCGCTATCGCAACGCTTCAATAGGGCGATAATCTCCTCCTTGTCGCCACTCTCCGAGCGCTCCATAACCTCAATCAACGGCAAGGTTATCTTATGCTCACGAAGGTCATTATTCGAAGGCTTACCCGTATTGTTATCTCGCTTATAATCAAGAATATCATCCTGAATCTGGAACGCCATACCTATCGCCTCACCAAACTTACGCATACGCTCCACCTCCTCGCGGTTAGCACCCACCGACAAGGCTCCGAGAGCAGCACTCACACCGAGCAGACTTGCCGTCTTTTGGTAGATGATAGCGAAGTAGTCGTCACGCTTGGTATCCATCTTCTTGGCGTGCTGGCTCTGCAACACCTCGCCCTCGCATAGTGTTGCCATAGCATTGCCGATATAGGATATAAGGTCGTACTGTGCCGATGCCATACCTATCGACATTGTGCGCGCAAGGATGTAGTCGCCGAGGATAATTGCCATATCCGACTGCCACTTGGCATTCACCGATGCACGCCCTCTACGCTCCGACGCCGAGTCCAACACGTCGTCGTGGATAAGCGACGCAGTATGAATCATCTCCACAAGCATCGCTGCAAGATAGGTGCGTTTGCTACAATTGCGCTCCTTGCCCTCGCCATCTAATTCTCGCTCCTTAGAGACGTGTAACAGCGCGCAAAGCATTGTGAGTATGGGTCTTACACCCTTACCGCGTGAGGATAGAGCGTAGGTGAGCATCTCCTGCATAAGCTCGCCCTCGGCAGAGAAATTATCCGTCACAAACTCATCGAACGCCTCAAGGTCGGCAAGTATAGGTTTGCGTATATCGTCAATAGATATCATATCACTACTTATTTCTTATCTTGCAAAGATACAATATTTTTGCAAATATCACACAACATTACAAAAAGTCTCTCTTATGCCCCTCTAATCCACTGCCATAGCTCCTGCCACGAAGGACGCTTGCCGTGCATAAAGATACCTACGCGGAAGATTTTGGATGCCAGCCATGTTGTGAAGATAAAGGTGGCATATAGCAGTCCTAACGAGAGGAGTATCTCCCAAGTAGGAATGCCAAATGGTATGCGCGCCATCATCACAATAGGCGATGTGAATGGTATCACCGATGTCCAGAACGCGAGTGGCGAGTTTGGCTCGTTGAACACCGACATCATAACGATGATAGAGAGGATTATAGGCAACATAATAATGGTGTTGTACTGCTGTCCATCCTGTACAGAGTCTACCGCAGAGCCCGCAGCAGCATATAACGAGGCGTACAACAGGAAGCCACCGAGGATAAAGAGCAACATATATGTAAAGAGCGTTGTAAGGTAGCCCACATCGCCCAACGTACCCAACATTGTTGAAAGCATCACATCGTTAGTCATAGCTACATCCGCAGGCAATAGTGCTGGAAGCAGGAATTTAGAAGCCGAAAGCACCAATAGTGCCCATATAGCAATCTGCGTAACTGCAACGGCTGCAATACCCAATATCTTACCCATCATCAGCTGGAAAGGTGTACAGCTTGTTACCATAACATCTATCACACGGCTTGCCTTTTCCTCAACAACAGACGTTAGCACCATCTGACCATAGATGATGATAATCATATAGAGCAACATACCGAGTATGATACCCAAAATATAGTTCATACCCGACGATGTAGACTCCATAGTATCCTCCTCGCCGCTACCATCGTTCAGATAGGTGCTAAGGAGAATATGTGTCTCCACCGTAGCCAATATCTCATCGAGATTTTCGATATTATAACTAAGGAGTTTATCTTGCTCGATAATTGATGATATTTGGTTTGAGATATTCTCCTCGAGCATCATCGACGACGAAGTATTAGTAATAAGTTGTACTGAGTCACGAGCATCGGGAACACTACCTATATACAAGATACCGAAGGCTTTAGACTCATCGTTATACTCTGCGCACGCCTCAGCCTTTGTCATCTTTGAAACGTCGATATACTCCACCTCAGGCGATGAGTAGAGTCTGTCTACGACCACGCCCGAGCGGTCTACAACCATAATCCTCTTCTGCTCCGAGCCTCCGCCATAGTACATCATTAACGCAGGCGCCAACATCATACCAATCATAAAGAGTGGCATCAGCAACGTAACAACAATAAAGGACTTCTTGCGTACACGCTCCAAATATTCGCGCGATATAATTAGATAAATCTTTTTCATACTCTTTAGCTTTTACGACGTTACAATGTTCCGTTTACAGCACGGATAAAGATGTCGTTCATCGAAGGCATAACCTCCTTCAACGAGCGCAAACCACAGCTATCGTTAAGCGATGCAATAGCTACTTTTAAGTCCTCATCCTTAGGCACATATATCTTTGTCTCGCGGTAGCCACCCACAATACCACGACTATCGCCTACCATCACAGCCTTGCCTGCCAAAGCCGCCTTTAACTCCTCATCTGAAGCGCGATGCACAACCTCGAAGTTGTTGCCTCCAGCCGAGCGACGTATCTCCTCCACAGAGCCAGATAGTATGTTGTGTGACTTGTTGATAAGTGTTATATGGTCACACACCTCCTCCACAGATGCCATATTGTGAGTCGAGAATATCACCGTAGCGCCCCTATCACGCAAACCCAAAATCTCCTCCTTGAGCAGATTGGCATTTATAGGGTCAAAACCAGAGAATGGCTCGTCAAAAATGAGCAACTTAGGTTCGTGAACTACTGTGGCTATAAACTGTATTTTTTGAGCCATACCCTTCGAGAGATCCTCAACCTTTTTATCCCACCAGTCGCTGATGTTAAGACGCTCAAACCAACCGCGTAATCTGCGCTGTGCCTCACCACACTCAAGACCCTTCATTCGGGCAAAGAACATGGCTTGTTCGCCAACACGCATCTTCTTAAACAAGCCGCGCTCCTCAGGCATATAGCCTATCTTAAATATATCTCCCTCCGTAAGAGGCTTACCATCGAACAATACTCGACCAGAGTCCGCCATCGTAATACGAGTTATAACTCGAATAAGCGTAGTCTTACCCGCGCCATTAGGACCTAACAAACCGTAGACACTACCACGCTCCACCTCCAAAGAGACATCGTCCAGCGCTTTGTGTCCGGTATAGGTCTTGGTGATATTTTCTATTTTAAGTAATGTATTCATAACCAAATATCTATATTTTATAATTCTACCCCTATTCTACGCACTATCATAGGGGTTTTGAACCTCTTTTCAGCACTGCTACAGTGGAGAATCATTGAGTGCAAATATACGAACTATTTACCAAAAGCCTGCTACGCATTCCAAAAAAATCGTTTTATAGGTTGCGAATTATGATTTTTGTATTATCTTTGCACCCACAAAACACAAAATGTGTTGGACCCATAGCTCAGTTGGTTAGAGCAGCGGACTCATAATCCGAAGGTCGTGGGATCATGCCCCTCTGGGTCCACAAAGGCAACTACCGAATGGTGGTTGCCTTTTTTAATTAGTAATTAGTAATGAGTAACGAGTAATGAGCAACAACTAAAAAGCTTTGCTGTTTTTGAAATGAATGTGATATCCCATATAGCATTTGTATCTATCTCCAAAATAGAGGATTTTTGCCCATTACTAATTACTAATTCCTCATTACTAATTGGAAAATTAACTAATTTTCCCTATCTTTACCGCGAATTATATCTATACATAGTAGAACACATATAGAGAATGAGTTGTAATAAAAAACATATTCCAGATATTGGTCGTGGATGTTGCTTCTGCGACTGCGGCGACGAGATTGAGGCTAAGGCTGTCGAGGGGTGCTATAAAATCCACGAGACCAATTGGTTAGAGGAGTATCCCGACACCATACCTACCGACATCTACGAGGTGCGCTTCAAGAATACACGCCGCTCGTACTACCAGAATGTAAACAACTTAGACCTTAAACGCGGTGACATCGTAGCGGTGGAGGCACAGCCTGGTCACGACATCGGCATCGTATCGCTCACGGGCGATATGGTTGCTAAGCAGATGCGTCGCGTGGGCTTCAACCCCCACAATGGCGAGTTTAAGAAGATTTTTCGCAAGGCACGCCCCTACGACATCGAGCGTTGGCAGGAGGCCATAGCTCTCGAACACGAGACAATGATTGCATCACGACAGATTGCTGCCGAGATGGGTCTCGATATGAAGATTGGAGATGTTGAGTATCAGGGAGACAAGCTAAAGGCCATATTCTACTATATTGCCGACCAGCG
>JAZOSJ010000067.1:0-10284 GCA_045657045.1 Alistipes sp. | reverse complement strand
TTATGGCAAAGAAAACTGGAACAGTTAAGAAGAAGGTTGTTAAGGTTTCGGCTCAGGGTATGGCTTTCGTACACTCGACCTTTAACAACGTTATCGTAACCATCACTAACGAGGTTGGTGAGGTCATCAGCTGGTCATCAGCCGGTAAGATGGGCTTCCGTGGTTCTAAGAAGAACACACCATATGCAGCACAGACAGCAGCTGCTGACTGCGCTAAGGTTGCTTACGATATGGGTTTGCGTAAGGTTAAGGTTTATGTAAAGGGTCCTGGTCAGGGTCGTGAGTCTGCGGTTCGTACCATCCACGGTGCTGGTATCGAGGTTATGGAGATCATCGACGTTACTCCACTACCACACAATGGCTGTCGTGCTCCTAACCGTCGTCGCGTATAATTCTCGATAGAGGATATTTACCGATTGATAGTAAGACTAAGCAGATTTGTAAAACTTTACTTTACATTAAAAATTTAAAACAATTATGGCAAGATATATAGGACCAAAGTCGAAGATTGCCCGTCGTTTTGGCGAGGCTATTTACGGTGCTGACAAAGTTCTTGAGAAGCGTAACTTCCCTCCTGGACAGCACGGTCTTGCTCGCAAGCGTAAGAAGAACTCAGAGTACGGCGAGCAGCTTACTGAGAAGCAGAAGGCAAAGTATACTTACGGTATTTTGGAGAAGCAGTTTGCACGCACATACGAGGCTGCTGCACGTATGGGTGGTATCACAGGTGAGAACTTGTTGAAGCTTTTGGAGTGCCGTTTGGATAACGTAGTATATCGTTTGGGTATTGCTCCTACACGTGCTGCTGCTCGTCAGCTTGTTTCACACCGTCACATCTGTGTTAACGGTAACGTAGTGAACATCCCTTCGTACTCATTGAAGGCTGGTGACGTAGTATCTGTTCGTGAGAAGTCTAAGACTTTGGAGGTAATCACTGATGCTTTGGCTGGCTCATCACGTAGCCGCTACGCATGGTTGGAGTGGGACAACGCATCTATGTGCGGTAAGTTCCTTCAGACCCCAGAGCGCGAGGAGATTCCAGAGAACATCAAGGAGCAGCTTATCGTCGAGTTGTACTCTAAGTAGTAATTTACAAACAAATTCAATATTATGGCAATATTAGCATTCCAAAAACCTGAAAAGGTCATCATGCTGGAGTCGACTTCATCGTTCGGCAGATTTGAGTTCCGTCCTTTGGAGCCTGGCTATGGTATGACAGTCGGAAACGCTTTGCGCCGTGTGTTGCTCTCGTCGTTGGAGGGCTATGCTATCACGACCGTGAAGGTTGCCGGTGTGAACAATGAGTTCGCAGCCGTTCCCGGTGTGATGGAGGGTATGTTGGAGATTATTCTTAATCTCAAGCAGGTACGTTTCATCCGCACAGTAGATAACGAAGAGGCTGAGAAGGTCTCAATCAATGTTGCAGGTGTTACTGAGCTTACAGCAGGTTATATCTCTAACTACCTATCGTTCTTCAAGGTTTTGAACCCAGAGTTGGTGATTTGCCACCTTGCTCCTGGTACAAAGATGCAGTTGACCATTACTATTGGTAAGGGTCGTGGTTATGTACCATCAGAGGAGAATGCGGGCATTGAGAAGGATGTTGATACACTTCCTATCGACTCTATCTTCACACCTATCAAGAACGTTAAGTTCTCTGTCGAGGACTACCGTGTCGAGCAGAAGACCGACTACGAGAAGTTGAATTTGGAGATTACTACCGACGGCTCGATTCATCCGAAGGATGCGTTGAAGGAGGCTGCTAAGATTCTTATTCAGCACTTTATGTTGTTCTCAGACGAGAAGATTACTCTCGATAAGGAGGAGCAGCAGGGTGTTGAGGAGTTCGACGAGAGCGTATTGCATATGCGCCAGTTGCTCAAGACAAGGCTTGCAGATCAGGATTTGAGTGTTCGTGCGCTCAACTGCTTGAAGGCAGCTGATGTTGAGACTGTTGGTGATCTTGTTAAGCTTCACCGCAACGAGCTTTTGAAGTTCCGCAACTTTGGTAAGAAGTCGCTCACAGAGCTCGATGAGTTGTTAGCTACTCTCAACCTTAAGTTCGGTATGGATGTATCTATCTACAAACTTGATAAAGATTAATTATGAGACACAATAAGAATTTTAATCATCTTGGCAGACAGGCGGGCCACCGTAAGGCAATGCTTTCAAATATGGCTGTATCGCTCATTCTGCACAAGCGTATTCAGACAACTGTTGCTAAGGCTAAGGCTGTACAGAAGTTCATTGAGCCATTGGTAACAAAGTCAAAGGAGGACACTACTCACTCACGTCGTGTAGTATTCTCATATTTGAAGCAGAAGGAGGCAGTTACTGAGTTGTTCCGCACAATCGCTCCTAAGATTATGGAGCGTCCAGGTGGTTACACTCGTATCCTTAAGACTGGTTTCCGTCTTGGTGATGGCGCTGATATGTGTATCATCGAGTTCGTTGATTTCAACGAGACTTACACATTCGGTCGTGAGGTAGCTGAGGCTCCTGTTGCTGAGGCTAAGCCTAAGACACGTCGTTCACGCAAGAAGTCTACTGACGCTACTGAGGATGCAACTGTTGTAGCTGAGAAGAAGACTGCAAAGAGTGCTCCTAAGGCTGCTCCTAAGGCTTCTGCTGCAAAGGGTGCAAAGAAGACAAACGTGGGTAAGAAGATGTAATTTATCTTTTGCTGGGACGCGAGTCCCAACCCATTCAGAATATCGTGGGAGAGTAGTGATACTCTTTCACGATATTTTTTTTGTGGTGGGGGGCTATATATTAGGTTCGAGTTGATTTTGTAGGATATTTTGGATAGATTTCTAATCTATTCCGCGGGTGCTATGCGGGTGGAGTAACCGAGGAAAGAGATGAAAGATGCCGATGTAGAGACAGCCGTGACCGAAAAATATAATACAACCTCCTAATGTTAAGTTTAATTTACTAATTTATAGGACATCCCTTGTAGCTATATTTGCTATGTATTCTAATTTAGTCGTTGAATTATTGCAGTTTAGGATATTTTTATTATTTTTGCGATGTTGTATACTGTGCATTTTATAAAAATTTTAATATAGCTATGAAAAAACTATTTTCTGTGGCTTTGATAGCCATTATGATGCTTTCAGTCTCTTGCGAGCTTGCTCAGACTGATAATTCAAATGAGAAGGCAGGTGTAACTGTGCTTACCGACAATCTCATCAACGTTCCACGTGAGGGTGGCGATTACGAGATCTTCTACACTATTCAGGGTAGTAGTACAAAAGTTGACGTAACTACCGACAATCCAGAGATGTTCAATGTTATCAATACCAGCGCTCAAAGTATCGTACGTCTTAGCGTTGCTGATAACTCTACTATGCCAGCGCGTGAGGGTAAGATTACTATTGCTTGCGGTGGTGCTTCGGCTGAGGTTACTATTAAGCAGGAGGGTATTGAGATTGTTTCTGTCGAGGCAAACCAGTTCATTGGTAGCTACTATGGTGAGTCGTTCGGTGAGAACTTGGGTCACTATTGGATTATCCTCTCAAAGGATGGCTTTGTGAATAACTCTACTGTTCGTGGCGGTGAGTATTTCCGTTTCGATATTGTTGCGCCAGCGCCAGCAGATTTGAACAATATTACCCTACCTGATGGCGATTATAAGTTTACACCAAACGAGACATTAGATGAATACTTGCCATTCACAATTATCTCTATCGGTAGCACTGACTATTCAAATATTGATGAGTATGGTGAGGCATGGAAGAGCAATTTAGTTGATGCTTCGCTCAAAGTTTCAGGCAACCGTATGGAGGTTGTTGCTGTTACCGAGACTAAGAAGTTTAATATTACCTTCGAGGGTGATTATAAGATTTCTCAGTTTATTATCACAGAGTACATCTCAAGCCTAACTGAGGATACAGTTATTGATGTCTCAAACTGCGATGCAACAGTATCATTCTATGGCGATTATTGGGAATGTGGTTACCAGAATTGGCAGATTGAGTTCCTAAGTGTAAATGGCTTGTACTATGGTCCATACCTATGCATTGACTTCCTTAATGAGTCTACAACTGATTTCACAGGCACATACGTAGCATCAGGTTTCACTGTTGAGGATCCTACTAAGCCAGACTTCCGTTCAGGTGTATTTGTTCCAGGCTTCCGCCTCTCGGACGAAGCTAACAATATGATGGGTTCTTTGTATACTATCAACAATGATGGTCGTTGCATCGCTCAGACTACATTGTACGAGGGTACTGTAACCATCACAGCTAATGCTGATGGCACATACACTATCGTGATTGATGCTCTTGATGATGCACCAGAGCAGAATAAGATTACGCTTAATTGGACAGGTAATCTTTACTAGTGCGGATTTTAATACGTGAATAATATAACAACTAACAAACTGAAACTATGAAAAAAATCAATTGGTTGGTGACGCTGTTGTCAGTCTTTTCACTTACCTTTGCTGCTTGTGGTGGCGATGATGTAGTTGAGCCTAACAAGCCTGTGAAGCTACCAGAGATCTCTTCGTTGAGCTTCAAGGTTGCTGTTACTGAGCTTACACACGACACTGTAAGTTACACTGTTACTCCGGTTGATGCCGAGAAGGAGTATTTCTGTGTTGTTGATACTGCTGAGGTTATCGAGGACTTCACACGTGATAAGTATCTTGTCTCTGCTCTTTACCAGAATATGTCTGAGGCCGCAGCAAAAATGGGTCTTACTATCGAGGAGTATGCTGCAGAGGCGTATGACAAGGGTGTTGTAGATCGCTCGTATAATGGTCTTGAGCCAAATAGTGACTATTATATCCTTGTTGTAAGTGTTGATGATGTTCTTAACGAGGCTAACAATCCTGAGATTCTTAAGCTCAAGTTCACTACCGCTACTGCGCCTAAGGTGGATGTAACATTCGATATCGATGTTAATGTAAATGGTACAGATGCTACTATCGAGGTTACCCCATCTGATAAGAGTGCCATCTGGTTCTACACACTTCTTCCATCGGCTCAGTATGCTCAGTATTTGGATCCAGAGGCGTATGGTCTTACCCCAGAGAAGGTTGTCGAGATTCTTTATACTGATCAGCTTAATCAGTTGATGAACAACGGCATGGACATCTACCACGCTATCAACGAAACCTTCCATATCTGCTCTGATAAGGTTCCATCAAAGACGTTCAATGTCTCTAACTTGTACTACAACACTGAGTACACTAATATCATTGCAGGTTTCGTTATCGACGCGGATGCGAATATCACACGTGCGACACCTGTTATGACCAGCACCTTCACTACCGGTGATATTGGCGAGGTAGATTTGACATTCGAGATTACTGTTGATAATATCGAGGCTATGCGTGCTTCTATCAAGGTTGTGCCATCAGATAAGAAGCAGACCTTCTATTGGCAGGTTGGCGAGTATGACGGTAAGTCTACCGCTGAGGAGGTTATGGCTACTACAACTCCTTATGGTACATATAAGGGTGTTCAGGACTACACTGGTGGTCTAGGTAGCCCATATAAGATGACTCTTGAGTCGCCAGATACCGAGTACTACGTTATCGCTTACGGCTATGCGCCAGGTGCAGGTATTACCACCAGCCCTAAGATGGTCACTTTCCGCACATTGCCAGCGCCTCCTGCTGAGGATACGACCTTTACTATTAAGGCATCTTCGGTTACAGCATACGGCTTTACTATTAAGGTTACCTCTTCTGAGGCCTCTACATACTATATTGTAGATGTGGTTTCACCAGAGGAGTACGACGAGGCTGCTATTGTTAAGAATTACAATGACTTGTTTGCTGCCGACTACTTGCTTTGGGAGGAGGCATATCCAGGTATTACCAATACACAGTTCTGGTATAGCTACGCATATAATGGCAATGCGTATCGTGGCAATGTATCGCTTGATGTAACTACTGCTCCAGGCTCTACTCTTATGGGTTATATCTGTGCTGTTGATGTTAAGACAAATAAGGTTGTTAAGGTACACACCTTCGAGAATCTTGCCACAACACCTGATTTGTGCGATGTGACACCAACAGTCAAGATTCTTGGCTACTACTCTGGTCGCGATGAGAATGGTCAGATTTTCGGTGATGCCGAGTACACTAAGAATAGCGCTATTATGGTTGTTAAGTATGAGGGTATTGAGCAGGCACGTTCACTCTTCTCATATATGACCCAGGAGGAGCTATCTAACATTATCAACTACCCAGATGCCGATATTTGGAACTATATCCGCACCTCTGGCGGCGATTGGGCTGCGTTGAAGGATCTTAATGTCCCTTACGAGTTCTATCTTGTAGATTGGAACACCGACCATACTGCCTTTGCCTACATCATCAACAAGTCTGGTGTTATGAGCCATATCGGTCGTGCATCTGGTAAGGCTACTGCTGAGAACAAGGGTAAGATTGAGGATCTCTTGCAGTTGGTTAACGAGCTTTACCCTCCAAAGAGCGATAAGGCGTCGTTGAAGTTGCCAGCTTCGATCGTTGTTGAGGAGTAGTACCTATATACATATATATATAAAGAAGAGAGTGAATACAAAGAGTATTTTGTCGTTACGCTTGCCCTCAAAATGCTCATTTACGCATAGTAAACTCCGCTTTTTCGGGCTTCGCAAGCCTAAAACTACATCTTTTTATTCACTCTCTTAAATTATGGGGCTGACTAAATTACTTTTTAGTCAGCCCCTTTTCACTTTCCACAAATTCCCTGTTTGTATCAACCAAACTCGCTGTACGCTCTATTTCGCGTGGGATGGGTGAGTTTTCGATTTTCTCATATATATGCGCATAAACGTTGCATTTTATAGATTAGTATGCAATTTTTTAGAAAAATAGTTGCGTAATTCAAAATTTTTTGCTTACATTTGCATAAGGATTAGGGGATATTATCCCCACATAGGATTTATAGACACTTATAATTAACTAATTTATTAACTTAAAATTTCATCACTATGAGGAAGATTTTTGCAAACCTCAAGTCTGTTGTAGCGCTCGCAGTTGTAGCTGCTATGACATTGTCTGTATCATGTATGTATGATGATACAGCTCTTACAAAGCGTGTTGACAAGGTTGAGAAGAGCCTTGCAGCTTTGACTGAGAAGGTAAATGGTTTGAGTGGCCAGGAGGGAACACTTGATAGCCTTCTCGCTGGTAAGCTTGTTATTACAGGCGTTACTACTGATGAGACAGGTAACACAGTTGTTACTTTGTCTAACGGTGAGTCTTTCACTGTTCTTGCTGAGGCTAATACTCTTAAGTATCGCACTGAGAATGGCGCTTTGGAGATTAGCGCTGATGGCGAGACTTGGGTAGCTGTTACAGCTAACGCTGCTTGCCTTGTTAAGGAGGTACGCACTAACGAGAACGGTACTGTAACTGTTGTATTTGCTGACGGTACTGAGTTCACAAGTGCAGTTGCTGAGCTTATCGAGTGCGCGGCTACACGTACAGCTGTTTACGTATTGCCAGAGTCAACTAAGGCAGTTCCTTTCACTATCAACGATGCAGTTGAGGATATCAACGTTATGAACCAGCCTCTTGGTTGGACAGCTACTGTTGAGGCTGCTGAGACACGTGCTGCTGGTGGTGCTGAGTACGTTTTGAACATCACTGGTCCTGCTAAGGGCTTTGAGTATGCTGCTAAGGAGGGTCTTGTATCTGTACACTTCAACACAGCTGCTGGTGCATGTAAGGTAATGAACGTTGCTGTTAGCCTTGCTGAGCTTACTTTGTCTATTGAGAATGGCGTTGTAACTCTTACTAACTCTGTTGCTTACGAGCAGACTAACCGTTGGGGTGAGACTTATACTGACTTCGCTGACTTCGCAATTGGTGTAATGGAGGCTTCTGCATACAAGCAGTATGGTGATAAGGTATTTGTTGAGAATTTCGACGAGTGGGATGGTGCTTACCTTGCAAATGTAAACTTCACACACCGTACAACTGGTTTCCAGAACGTTGTTGACCTAATGTACTACGAGGATGTTAATTGCGAGAAGGAGTCTTATACATTCACTGTTGAGCAGCTTGCTGCTATGATGTACCCAACTTACAACTTCGAGCTTGGTGGTGAGTACATCATCTTCGTTACTTTTGACACTGAGTTGGTAAACTATTATGAGCACCCAGTATTGACAAATGCTCTTATGGTTGACTACAAGAACACTGTTATGTCTGCTAACTATGTATCTTCAACTACTAATGGTGCTGTGTACGAGTTCAACTTGGCTGGTTACACACACTACATCCTTGGTTGGGTTATGAAGCAGGAGCTTGATCAGTACATCGAGTGGGGTGTTGTATCTTCACTTGCTGAATACCTTTCATTGTTTGCTGCTGATATGGGTGGTGTACGTGGTTTGCCAGGTACTTTGGTTGCTGGTCCACTTGCTGGTACATACAACCTTGCTGATCTTGAGTCTATGCTTGGTTGGACACCAGAGATCTATTCTGACACTGAGTACTGCTTCTACATCTATCCTTTGAACATCGAGTCTGAGATGGATCTTTACGCTGCTGTTGATGCTGCTAACGTATTTGAGTTCGGTACTTTCACAACTACAGGTCTTGTAGCTGGTGACTTCGATGCTATTGCTGAGTATGAAGTTTCTTCTTTGAATGTTCGTAGCCTAGTTGTTAACGCATACTTCAATGAGGACGCAGAGGTTACTAAGTTCGCTTACGAGTGGTTTGAGGCTCCAGCTCTTGATGAGGAGGAGCGCATCGCAACTATGCTTGAGAACGCTTATTTCTTCACAGTTGATGAATACAATTCATTTGTAGAGGCTGAGTACTATAGCCCAGTATATCCTGCTTACCTTGGCATTATCGCTGTAAACGCAGCTGGTGAGTATGTATATGAGGAGACAGTTTACGAGTTTGTTGAGTCTTACAACTTTGAGGTAGAGTTTACTTCTGCTGATTTCGTTGATGGCGTTCTTAAGTTCCAGGGTGCTGATGCAAATGATTACCTTGAAGTAATTGTTAACCCAGGTTTGACATCTATCGTAGCTGGTGAGTACGCTCCTATACAGCCAGATTGGTTCAATGGTGGTATTATGCCATGGTCAAGCGCTGACGCTTTGGAGTTTGATGGTTCAAACAGTAAGTTTAACCTTTCAGCTATTCCAGCTACATATGGTTACTACCTAACTGAGTATGGTAAGATGACTGTAGCTCTTGAGGGTGATGTTTATAATATCGTTATCACAGACCTTGGTTACATCGACGGCAAGTATCAGCCAGTTAAGTTCACTTTCAATGGCACTTTCGGCGCTGAGGAGGAGTCTGCTACAGTCTTTACTTCTGCAACTGCAGCTGTTGTAGCTGATCAGCCAAACTGGCATAATATTACCTTTGCTAACGACACTGATACCGTGGTAATTCGTATTGCTACATATGGTACTACTGAGTGCTTGTTTGGTAAGTATACTCAGGTCGATTATGGCATGGATTGCTGCATCAATGGTTATACTACTTCAAATACTTGGAATGGTGTAGGTCTATGGCCTGTAGCAATGAATGTTGTTGACAATGGTGATGGTACACTCTCTGTAACTATCGAGGCTACTGAGTATGGTGGCAACTATGATTCTCACGTTGGTACATTCACTGGCGTTATCGAGGGTTTGACATTCGCGCATCCTGAGGTTGCTCCTGAGTTCACAATCCCTGGTGATGGTGTTACTTATGACCTTGATTTGCGTTACACTAAGCTAGTTGATGGCTTGGATGCAGAAAATGCTGTTAAGGTATCTAATGACGATGGTCATGCTTGGACTATCAAGTTTAATCCTGGTTTGTCTTCTATTGAGCCTGGTGACTACACAGCTGTTGATGCCTTTACAACTGCAGATGCTCTTGAGGTAGATACATACAATGGTGGTATCGGTTATGCCGCTAACACGTATTTCTATGCTGACGAGTTTGATAATGTAACTATTAACGTTCAGAAGAACGAGGATTGGTACTGCATTACATTGATTGGTCAGGGTGGTTATGATTGTCCAGTTAGCGGTCAGTACCGTGTTGTATACATCGGTAAGATTGTTAAGTAATCAAATTACCTTGGTCGGTTGACCTAAATATTAACTCTTTCGGAGCTTCCCAATCGGGAGGCTCCTATTTTTTTTGGGGGGCTATGGGTTCAGATGGGTTCAGATGGGTTCAGATGAGTTCAGATGGGTTCAGATGGGTTCAGATGGGTTCAGATGGGTTCAGATGGGTTCAGATGGGTTCAGATGGGTTCAGATGGATTCAGATGAGTTCAGATGGGTTCAGATGGG
>JAZOSJ010000066.1:0-9870 GCA_045657045.1 Alistipes sp. | reverse complement strand
AAGCATCGCTAAGGAGGCATGGGCACTCTTCTGCACTCTTGAGGAGAAGGGCGGCTACGTTGCAGCATTCAAGGAGGGCTTCGTAGTAGAGCGCGTTAAGGCTTCAGCAGCAGCAATGGATAGGGCTATCGCTGCCCGCCGTATCATCTTGCTCGGTGCTAACCAGTATCCTAACTTCACAGAGGTTGCCGATGAGGCTATCTGCGAGTGCAAGGTAAAGCGCGAGGTTAAGGCAGAGAACGTTCTTGTACCTTACCGTGGCGCTATGGCATTCGAGGAGATGCGTATGAGCGTTGACCGCTCAGGCAAGACACCAAAGGCATTTATGCTTACTTGCGGCACTTTGGGTATGGCACGTGCACGTGCTCAGTTCTCATGCAACTTCTTCGCTTGCGCTGGTATCCGCGTTGAGGATAACACATTCTTCAAGTCTGTTGAGGAGGGTGTTGAGGCAGCATTGGCATCAAAGGCTGAGATTGTTGTTGTATGTGCATCTGACGACGACTACGCAACCGTAGCTCCACGCGTTAAGGAGCTTTTGGGCGACAAGGCTATCCTTGTAGTAGCAGGTGCTCCAGCATGCGCACCAGAGCTTGAGGCTCAGGGCATCACCAACTTCATCAACGTGAAGAGCAACGTATTGGAGACCTTGAAGGATTACTTAAAGAAGTTAGGCATCTAATCAGTTTATAGGCTATGAGAGCAAAATTTTCAGATTTAGAATATAAGGCTGCAGCCGCAGAGTGCTGCGCCGCTACTAAGGCTCCCAAGGAGGATTGGTTGACTGCCGAGCGTATCGCCGTTAAGGAGAACTATACCGCAGCCGACCTTGAGGGTATGGAGCATTTGAACTATGCAGCAGGTATCGCACCATTCCTTCGCGGTCCTTACTCAACAATGTATGTAATGCGTCCTTGGACTATCCGTCAGTATGCAGGTTTCTCTACTGCCGAGGAGTCTAACGCATTCTACCGTCGTAACCTTGCAGCAGGTCAGAAGGGTCTGTCAGTAGCGTTCGACCTTGCAACACACCGTGGTTACGATGCTGACCACCCACGTGTAGTAGGTGACGTAGGTAAGGCAGGTGTATCTATCTGCTCTGTTGAGGATATGAAGGTGTTGTTCAATGGTATTCCACTCGACCAGATGTCAGTATCTATGACTATGAACGGTGCAGTGCTTCCAGTATTGGCATTCTACATCGTTGCTGGTTTGGAGCAGGGCTGTACCCTTGACCAGTTGGCAGGTACTATCCAGAACGATATTTTGAAGGAGTTCATGGTGCGTAACACATATATCTACCCACCAGAGTTCTCAATGAAGATTATCGCTGACATCTTCGAGTATACATCTAAGAATATGCCTAAGTTCAACTCTATCTCTATCTCTGGTTACCATATGCAGGAGGCAGGTGCAACAGCAGATATCGAGTTGGCTTACACCTTGGCAGACGGTCTTGAGTACTTGCGCGCAGGTATCAACGCAGGTATGTCTATCGACGCCTTTGCACCACGCTTGTCATTCTTCTGGGCTATCGGTATGAACCACTTTATGGAGATTGCCAAGATGCGTGCAGCACGTTTGCTTTGGGCTAAGATTGTTAAGCAGTTCGAGCCTAAGAACTCAAAGTCTTTGGCATTGCGTACTCACTCACAGACCTCAGGTTGGTCACTCACTGAGCAGGATCCATTCAACAACGTAGCACGTACAGCTATCGAGGCTATGGGTGCCGCTTTGGGTCACACTCAGTCATTGCACACCAACGCTTTGGATGAGGCTATCGCACTTCCAACCGACTTCTCAGCTCGTATTGCACGTAACACTCAGATTTACATCCAGGAGGAGACTAACGTATGCCGCTCGGCAGACCCATGGGCAGGTTCTTACTATGTTGAGAGCCTTACTAACGAGATTGCACACAAGGCTTGGGCTCACATCCAGGAGATTGAGGAGCTTGGCGGTATGGCTAAGGCTATCGAGACCGGTATTCCAAAGCTTCGTATCGAGGAGGCAGCAGCACGTAAGCAGGCTCGCATCGACTCAGGCGTTGAGACTATCATCGGTGTAAACCGCTACCGTTTGGAGAAGGAGGCACCAATCGATATCTTGGCAGTAGATAACACAGCTGTACGCGAGAGCCAGGTTAAGCGTTTGCAGGAGCTTCGTGCTAACCGCGACAACGCTGCCGTAGAGAAGGCTTTGGCAGCTATCACCGAGTGTGTTCGCACTGGCGAGGGCAACTTGCTTGCATTGGCAGTTGAGGCAGCTAAGGTGCGCGCATCATTGGGTGAGATTTCAGACGCTTGCGAGAAGATCGTAGGTCGTTACAAGGCAGTTATTCGTCTAAACTCAGGTGTATATTCAGCAGAGGTGAAGTCAGATTCAGCATTTGAGCAGGCTAAGCAGATGTGTGCAGAGTTTGCTAAGAAGGAGGGTCGTCAGCCACGTATCATGATTGCAAAGCTCGGTCAGGATGGTCACGACCGTGGTGCTAAGGTTGTAGCAACAGGTTATGCCGATATTGGCTTCGACGTTGATATGGGTCCATTGTTCCAGACTCCAGAGGAGGCTGCTAAGCAGGCTGTTGAGAATGACGTACACGTAGTAGGTGTATCTTCATTGGCAGCAGGTCACCTTACCCTCGTGCCACAGATTATCGCAGAGCTTAAGAAGCTCGGTCGCGAGGATATTGTGGTTGTAGTTGGTGGTGTAATCCCAGCACAGGATTACGATCAGCTCTACAAGGATGGTGCAGCAGCAATCTTCGGTCCTGGTACCCCAGTTGCTACCGCAGCTATCAAGATTATGGAGATCTTGGCTGAGTAACACAGTACCTATATATAATATATCGTGGGGCGACACAATTAGTTGCTCCACGATATTTATTTTGCACGGTTGTTGTCGTAGCGGGGAGTAACAAAATCGTGCAATTATGACAAACCAAGATTACGAAAAAACTGAGTACCTTATCAAGCGCTGGTGGCTATCGCTGCTTGTGGGCTTTATCGCCATTATCGTTGGCTTTATCATCCTTGTAAACCCCGTAACAAGCTACTACATCTTTGCTATATGGCTTGGTGCAGCAATCTTTGTCTCGGGACTCTTTGGTCTTATGCAGAGCATCAGTTCGAAGAACTACTTTGTTCGCCGCAGCTGGCTTACCCTTGCAAGCATCGCCGATGTGATAATAGGTCTTATATTGATGTTCAACGCCATCATATCTGAGCTCTTTATGCCTACACTATTGGGGTTCTGGCTACTCTACCGCGGTGCTACAATGCTCATTCAGGGCTTCGACCTCCGCGACTATGGCATCCGCGATGCGGGGTGGGTTATCTTCTACGCCGCCCTTATCATCGCCCTTTCCGTGGCAATACTCTGGCTACCTATGACCTTTGGCATCGAGGCAGTGATACTCTTTATCGCCATTGCTGTTATCGCCTACGGCATCTCGACCATCTCACTCTCATACCGTCTGTGGGAGGTCCACCGCCACGCTAAGGCTATACAGAGCACGGAGTAGAGCATAGAAAGTGAAAACTGAAAAGTGAAAACTGAAAAGTAAGGTGCGCTTCGCGCAGAGTTTTTATAAGGGTGTTTAAGGGTTGATATGTTAATATGAGTTAATATAATTGACATATAACACATATTAACCTATCGTAACCCATAGTAACCTACAGCTTTAGCTGTCGCTTGGAACAAGCGAAACTAAACTAACTTAACGGGTAGCACGACCAAATTTCTTGTCAGAAGGGGTCAGATTTGTTCTATCGCAATAAAAAATATCGTGGGATAGTACTCGAAGTACAGCCCACGATGTTTTGTTTGGGATAGGACGAAGATGTGCCCCTTATCACAAGAAATTCACGACAAATTACTGAACATATGCAAACGGAGTAGTCTGATTAATCCCACAAACGGCAGTATTGGCTACATCCCAATTGTTGCTGCCATTTCTTGTTGTAACGACGATAAGAACTTCGAGGTTGTTCATATCCCAATTGCTCTCAACAGGAATCTCACACTCATAGCTGCGAGTCTCACCCGTATAAATCATACCCAAAGACTTACCCGAGAAGTCCGCACGCGATACGCTCTCAGAGGTGCTGCGTAGAGCATGGTTGTAGTAGCAGTGATAGCTCTTATTTTCGCCATTATAGTTTGCCTGATTTGGACTATATATATTGTTCTCAAGCAACCACGCATTCACCTTGTACTCATTAGAGACAGCAGCCTTAATCTGTGCCGAGCAATAGACCTTGCCATCGCCCTGATTTACAGTTAGCGAGATACCGACATCAGCACCACTCTTCTTCACAACTTTGTCAAGAGCCTCAACAATTGATAAGTAGGAGTAATCGCCCGATTTATTGTAAAAATTAATCGCAATAGTTGGGTATCCTTTGATTATACCATTTTCACCCTGAAATTCGTTATACATAGTGGCAGCAGTAGAGGCGGCAGGATCACCGTTGGCATATTTACCAGCGTGGCATGATACCTCATTATAATATGGGCTCCACAATGCGTTATTTGCCAAGCTTCTGAGGTTGTCGATAGCACCTGGACAATAGCCACAATCTACGCCTGTATGGTCAACAAGGAGGACTTTATGTAGGAAAGCACCCTCCGTTGGCTCTGGTACATCTGCGCCCTCGCCCACCTTTACAATCAAGATATTAGATGTCTTACCCTCGCGTGTAGCGAAGAATTTTAATGTACCCTCGGCTGTTGTTCTAAATCTTGCGCCCTTAATCTGGCTATAATCGGCATTGTTGTAGATTATCGATGATGCAGTTACATCCTTGCCCGACTTATCAGTCACGGTAAATGTAATAGTCTCACCAACATCTACCTGCGTCTTATTTGCGCTTAGCACAATGTCGGACTGCACCTCTGCGATAGCAGGGTTCTGTACAATTGTGAAGGTCCTTAGTAGCTCACCATCGCTATCTAACAAGCTCATAGTAGCCTTACGCTGCTTGTTCTGGGTATTTTCGGCTACTGTAAGCACCAATACCTCCTGACGTATGCTGCGGGTCTCTGTGTGGCTTATCCACGACTTCGCATCCTCAGGGATAGAGAGCGTATAGTCGATGTTCGTAGCTACATCAACCTCCACCGTACCACCCTCTTTAGCAACAACATAGTCGCCATCGGCACTGATAACAAATATTGGCAACTCAGGTGTAGTGGTATTATCCGCGCCACCTTCAGGCTGCTCTAGACCCTCGCAACCTACCAAAGCAAAGAGTGCGCAAAGGAGTAAAAGAGATAGTTTTTTCATTGTTGGTTACGTTTTAGTTAATATTTTCGTTTGCCTTCTATCTATATCAGGGGTAATATTTCCCATCTGCTGCGACATATATACCAACACACAATGTTCGATACACCACCCTTAATATAGTGCAAAAATATAAATTTCTATTTAGAAAAGCAAACACCACACCTATAAATCTCTAATTACTATTTGACAATTCAAGAATTATCACTACCTTTGTATAACCTGAGAAGAGGCTACTTAGATTTTTGCAAACCAAAAACTACTTATCTATATGAAATCTTTGAAATCAATCTTTACATTAGCACTTGCCCTTATCCTGTCGCTATCGGTATCGGCACGCGAGCTAAACATCGTACCTCAGCCCGCCCATATAAACATCGAGAAGGGCGATTATATTGTAACAGCCAAAACTCGCATTGTCTACGATATTATACATCCAAACCCTGCATACCGCTTTGTGGAGGAGCTATCGCCAATACTCGGACAAATAAAGATGGTGAGAAAAGGTAAGGGCATCCAGCTGTCGATAGATAACACCCTACCCGCTGAGGGCTACACCCTAACAACTACCGCCGAGGGCATCACAATCGTTGGTGGCTCTGAGGCGGGTATGTACTACGGCTTGCAGACGCTGCGTCAGATAATCGTTACAAACGAGGGTCGTGTGCCTTATGGTGTTATTAGCGACGAGCCTACCTTCGCCTATCGTGGTGCTCACCTCGATGTGGCACGCCACTTCTTCTCTGTGGCGGATGTAAAGCGCTATATCGACATCCTCGCAGCACACAAGCTCAACCGCCTACATTGGCACCTTACCGACGATCAGGGCTGGCGTATCGAGATTAAGGCCTACCCAGAACTTACCGAGAAGGGTGCGATGCGCAAGGAGACACTTATAGGTCACGGTCTTGAACCTAAGTGGTGGGATGGCAAGCCTTATGGCGGCTACTACACTCAGGAGGAGATTCGCGAGGTGGTGAGATATGCCGCAAAACGATATATCACCATCATCCCAGAGATTGAGATGCCGGGACACTCACAGGCAGCTCTACACGCACTTCCATGGCTTGGCTGCCAGGAGCAGAGCGTCGATGTATGGACCATGTGGGGTGTAACACCAGAGGTGTTGTGCGCAGGTAAGGAGAGCACCTATACATTCCTTGAAAACGTCCTCAAAGAGGTTATCGACCTCTTCCCTTCGGAGCTGATACATATCGGTGGTGACAAGTGCCCTAAGGATCGCTGGAAGGAGTGCGAGCACTGCCAGGCGATGATTGCAGCACAGGGTCTTAATGGCGAGGAGGAGCTTCAAGGCTACCTTGTTGCCCGCATCGAGAAGTACCTCAATCAGCACGGTCGCCGTATGATTGGCTGGGACGAGATTCTGGATGGCGGCGTAACGGAGACTGCAACTGTGATGTCATGGCGCGGTATCAGCGGCGGCATCTACGCTGCTGAGCGTGGCAACGACGTGGTGATGACACCTATGAAGTTGTGCTACTTCAACTTCTACCAGACCGAGAGCCGCGAGGGCGAGGGTCTACATATTGGTGGTTACATTCCTTTCGAGATGGTATATGCTTGGGACCCATATCAGAGTATGAGCGAGGAGGCTAAGGCGCATATCATTGGTGTTCAGTGCAATATGTGGTCGGAGTATATCAAGGAGATGGAGACTATCGAGGTTATGCTCCTCCCACGCTTGGGCGCTATGTCGGAGGTACAGTGGTCGGTAGATCGTCGCAACGAGGAGACCATCCGTCAGAAGATGGAGACCATGCGCAAGTTCTACGATGCCTACGGCTGGCACTATGCGCCATACTACTTTGAGGGCAGAAAATAGTGTAACTAATTAGTAGTGAGTAATTAGTAATTAGTAATGGTTTCGCTCGGGGAGCGAACAGCTAAAGCTGATAGGTTACTATGGGTTACTATAGGTTACTATGTGATTTTTTATACTTATTAACTCATCGGAACCCATCGGAACCCATAAAACAAACCTCCCCAAGCACGAGACCGAATTTCTTGTCAGAAGGGGTCAGGCTTGGCCTCGATAAAGAGAAAGCCCGGATGGGACATACTTGGCGTATTTCCCATTCGGGCTTTGGATTGAGAGGTCGAGAATGACCCCTTATCACAAGAAATTATATTGATATATTCAAAATTTCAAGCTTAAGCATACCTGCTGGCACCTGAACCTCAACGATATCGCCCACCTTCTTGCCAAGCAAAGCCTTAGCGATAGGTGTACCGATAGCGAGCTTACCCTCGCGAAGGTTTGCCTCGTTCTCAGATACGATAGTGTACTCAACCTCGCGCTTCACGTTGTGGTTAAGGAGCTTCACACGGCTAAGAATCTGCACCTTCGAAGTGTCAATCTTGCTCTCGTCAATGATACGAGCCTTAGTAAGGGTATGCTCGAGGTTTGCGATACGCATTTCAAGAAGACCCTGAGCCTCACGCGCAGCATCGTACTCAGCATTCTCAGAGAGGTCACCCTTATCGCGAGCCTCTGCGATAGCCGCAGCCGCAGCAGGACGCTCCACCGATACGAGGTGGTGCAACTCCTCTTTTAGTTTGTTCATTCCCTCAGCTGTGAGGTAGATAATTTCGTTACTCATAATATCTATTTTTAATTATTATTTTACAGAATAACACAAAAAAATAATGAATCCTAACCCGTATAAAGTTAGAACCCGCATAAAATCAACCACAAAGGTAGGCTAAATTTTCTGAACAGGCAAATTTTTTTGGCATAAAGTGTGCCGTATAATGTTGCTACTGCAAATAACCATATATTTTATATTAAATATGAGAAACAGAGCTAAGATAAGACATAGCGAGGAGCTTCTAACCTCGCCACAGGAGATATTCACAACCCTGATAAAGGAGCTACAACGTGCGCGCGAAAGCATCGACATGGAGTTCTATATCTTCCTCGGCGACAGAATAGGCAACACCATCGCCACGCTACTCGGTCGCAAGGCGCGGCAGGGTGTGCGTGTGCGCCTTGTGGTCGATGGCTACGGCTCACGCAAGATGCCCCGAAAGCTAAGGCAGAGGCTTAGCTCGAATGGCATACAACTGCGCGTAGTTCACTCTCTTAGCCATCGCCGCAACCACCGCAAGATGGTTATTATCGACAAGCGCATCGCCCTTGTTGGTGGCATCAACATCGCAGATAGGTATGTGGTTGGCAACGAGCTTGGCGTGTGGTACGATGCCGTGCTACGTATCGTGGGTGGTTCGGTTACAGAGCTTAGCCGACTCTTCGACTTCGACTTTATGCCCCACACTAAGCATAGCGCCCTTATCCCCGAGAGCTCCGCCCACAGCCCTATGCTCTATTGGTCGGAGTCGGGCGGTGGCGGAGCTATGTTGCGTCTGCTCTACGATATTATAGATGGTGCCGAGCGCGAGATAACCCTCACCACACCCTATTTTATGCCTCCGCAAGGCGTTCTCGAACACCTGCGGCGTGCCACCCGGCGCGGCGTGCGCATCAGCGTTATCATCCCGCGCCGCTGCGACATCTGGCTTATCGACGACGTAATGCGCCATAGCATCCGTGAGGCTGAGAGTCTCGGCATCGAGGTCTTTATCCTCGATAACGCCTTTATCCATGCAAAGTTAGCCCTCGTAGACTCGCACCGTGTGGTGGTCGGTAGCGCCAATCTCGATGCCCACAGTTTGGGGGTCAACCGCGAGCTTATGCTTTCGAGCCGTAACCGCACAACCTGCGCCTCGGCAAAGCAATTTCTGCATGAGCTACAACAAATGGCAACACCCGCCCACGACAACGAAATAAAGTGCCGTCTCCCGCGTTTTATTACCAGAGCGATAAAGCCGTTCATGTAGTAAAACCGCCCAATGTTTTGGCAAAGATGCGACATCTACCAAGGCTTTTGTGAGACAAAACGAAAGATTTAATAAAAAAATTAATAAATTTCTGTTAAAAGTTTCACAGAGTGAAAATTTGTTATAACTTTGCACAGGTTTTTTGCTCTCCTACGGGGAGTTATCGGCACTACACCAGAATATGCGTGTGTGGTTAGCTTTGAGGGGGAGTGAGGAGCCGTTTAAGTATAGAGGATTAAAAGAGTTTATTTATAAAAATTATTAAAACTATGGCTACAATTGATTTGTCAAAGTATGGCATTACCGACGTACAGGAGGTAGTGTACAACCCATCGTACGAGACTCTTTACGAGGAGGAGACCAAGGCTGGTCTTACTGGCTTCGATAAGGGTGTTGTAACCGAGATGGGCGCAGTAAACGTAATGACAGGTGAGTACACAGGTCGTTCACCTAAGGATAAGTTCTTCGTAATGGACGAGACTACTAAGGATACTATCTGGTGGACATCTGAGGAGTACAAGAACGACAATAAGCCTGTAACTAAGGAGTGCTGGGCAGAGTTGAAGAAGTTGGCAGCACAGGAGCTTTCAAACAAGAAGCTTTATGTTGTTGATACTTTCTGCGGTGCTAACGAGAACACACGTCTTAAGATTCGTTTCATCATGGAGGTAGCATGGCAGGCACACTTCGTTAAGAATATGTTCATCCGTCCTACTGAGGAGGAGTTG
>JAZOSJ010000065.1:0-12534 GCA_045657045.1 Alistipes sp. | reverse complement strand
CATCGTCGATCGCAAGTTAAAGTGTTATGGCATACAGGGTAAGACCTCGCCACACGTGCTTCGTCACACTTTTGCCACGCACCTGCTAAACACAGGTGCCGACCTGCGCGAGATACAGGAACTCCTTGGACATAGTGCGCTACGCACCACGCAGGTGTATACTCATACTAATATAGAGTCGCTGAAGGCGGTATACCAGCAGGCGCATCCGCGTGAGGGTAGCGAGTAGTGGTATCGGGACAGTCTGCTGCCACGGGAGTAGCGGACACTATATATAACTTAATACTTTATGACCTATGAACGTACAGATTCAGTCAGTAAAATTCGACGCAGGCCAGCAGTTGCTTGACTTCATTCAGAAGAAGATGGATAGATTGGATCGCTTTGTCGATGATAGAGCCGGTGATGTTGAGGTTACTTTGCGCCTCGATCCTGACTCAGGGAAGGGTAACAAAGTAGTAATCGTGCAACTCCACGTGCCTGGTGGCGATATCAGAGTGGAGGAGCGAGCATTCACCTTCGAGGAAGCGGTTGACAATTCAATGGATATAATTAAGAGACAGTTGGAGAAGGCTAAGGCTAAGTTTGAGAAATAATTTTAATTTCTTGTGATAAGGGGTCGATTGCGTCCCCTAACTAAAAAGGCGAGAGTGGGGCGTACGTTCAAGTCCTACCCACCGTCGCCTTTTTCGCCGAGTGTAGCACTCGGCGCCCTTCTGACAAGAAATTAGGTAGTGCTACCCGGAATGTTTGTGTTTATTTCGCTTGTTCCAAGCGACAACTACGTTGAAGGGCCAAAGGGGCCTAAAAGGCCTAAAGGGGAGAAACAGAAAATAGAAAAAAAAACTTTTGCCCTTTTATAAATCTCGCGCGAAGCGCACCACACTTTTCAGTTTTCAGTTTTCAGTTTTCAGTTTATAAAAAGGCATAGCCTTTTAACAGTTACTAATTACTCTCTACTAATTACTAATTATTTTTGCCCCTTCTGACAAGAAATTGGGTAGTGGCGCTTGGTAAGGTGCGTGTTATGAGTTCCGATGGGTTCCTATGAGTTCCGATGGGTTCCGATGAGTTAATAAGTATAAAAAAATCCCATAGTAACCCATAGTAACCTATAGTAACCCATCAGCTTTAGCTGTTCGCTCCCCGAGCGAAACCATTACTCATTACTCATTACTCATTACTCACTACTCATTATTTTTTCCACCCTTAATAACCTTTAATAACCTTTACTTAATACAATTTTTTTTCGTACCTTTGCACCGTTCTATGTGAATAACCCAAATTTTATAGGATAATGAGTTTAGATTGGTTGAAAGTTGTCTTGATGGGTAGTGGTGATCCTGTGCATCCATCAGTGGCACATACGGTCTTTGTGCTTGCGGCGGTTATAGCCTTGGGTATTGCACTCAGTCGTATCAAGATTAAGGGTGTATCGTTGGGTATGACCTGGATACTCTTTGTGGGTATCGCCTTTGGTCACTTCCTCCCTTCGGGAACTATCCATCCCGATACCCTTCACTTTATCAAGGAGTTCGGATTGATACTCTTTGTCTTTTTTATTGGTTTGCAGGTAGGTCCAGGCTTCTTCTCCTCGCTTAAAAGTGGTGGCTTGAAGCTTATTGGCTTGGCATCGTTGGTCATCCTACTCGGTGTCTGCACAACCTATGTTATCCACCTTGTCACAGGCGAGCCACTACCTACGATGGTGGGTGTCTTGTCGGGTGCTGTGACCAACACTCCGGGTTTGGGTGCTGCGCAGCAGGCATACGCCGACTCTGGTATGGCAGATCCAGCTCTAGCGGACTCTATTTCGTTGGGTTATGCCGTGGCATACCCTTTGGGTGTTGTGGGTATCATATTCTCGATGATTATCATGCGCTACTTCTTGCGCATCGACTATAAAAAGGAGGACGAGGGTCTTGCAGCCATGAGCAACGAGACGCATCTCCCACATCGCTACTCTGTTGAGTTTACCAACGAGATGCTCGAAGGCAAGACTATCGCCATTGCGCATATGCTTATCAATCGTCAGTTCGTGGTGTCGCGTATTATGCACCCTTCGGGAGAGATTGTAATGGCGGATGGTAACTCGCAGCTAACCATGGGCGACCGTCTCCGCATTATCTGTACTGAGGAGGATAGCGAGGCTATCATGGCATTCTTCGGTAAGCCTGTCGAGATGTCTGCCGATGATTGGGGTGCTACGGCGATGCAGTCTACACCGTTGGTGTCACGCCGTATCCTTATCACGCGCGAGGAGATTAATGGTAAGAAGTTTGCCGACCTTCGTCTACGCACACGCTACGGCATCAATATCACGCGCGTACACCGTGCAGGTGTCGATCTTATCCCATATCAGGGTATGGAGTTGCAGGTGGGCGATAAGGTTATGGTCGTAGGTCCTGAGGCTGCGGTGCAGCAGGCAGAGAAGGTCTTGGGTAACTCACTCAAAAAGCTCGACCATCCAAACCTCTTGCCCGTATTTATAGGTATTGCTCTCGGTGTCTTGGTTGGCTCGCTACCACTTATGAATGTGCCACAGCCTGTGAAGCTCGGCTTGGCGGGTGGACCACTTATTGTAGCAATCTTGCTTGGTCGCTTCGGCCCACACTTCGGTCTTGTGACCTATACCACTATGAGTGCTAACCTTATGCTCCGCGAGATAGGTCTTGCTATGTTCCTTGCAGCCGTAGGTATCGGTGCAGGTGACGGCTTTATCGACGCTATTGTGGGTGGTGGTTATAAGTGGATTGGCTATGGTGTTATCATTACCGTTCTACCACTTGTTATCGTGGCACTTATAGCACGCTTAAAGTGCAAACTAAACTACTATACGATGATGGGTCTTATGGCGGGCGCTATGACTGACCCACCAGCCCTCGGCTTTGCCAGTACATCATCGGGTAATGATATGCCAGCCGTAAGCTATGCGACTGTATATCCGGTAGTTATGTTCCTTAGAGTGTTGACGGCGCAGTTATTGATGCTAATGGCATTGTAATTTCTTGTGATAAGCCGCAATCTGCGGCACATCCCTAAAAGTAAACCACTCAGGGCTGTAGGTCAACTACTATCCCTGAGCGGTTTCTTTTGTGATGTACCACATCTCACGACTTCTGACAAGAAATTAGGTCTCACGCTTGGTAAAGTGTGCTCGTCTTTCTGACAAGAAATTGGGTCGTGGTGCTTGGTAAGGTGCGTGTTATGAGTTCCGATGAGTTCCGATGGGTTAAGATGGGTTACTATGGGTTACTATGGGTTACTATGTGATTTTTTATACTCATATTAACTCATCGTAACTCATATTAACACATATTAACCCATCCCTAAAAAGTCGAAGACTTTTAACCATTACTAATTACTCATTACTCACTACTCATTATTTTTTCCACCCTTAATAACCTTTATAACCACGCGTCGCAGACACCATACCTTTCAGTTTTCACCTTTCAGTCTCTTTGATTGAGTAGCGAACTACTCAATCAAAGATATGCTGCGCTGAATAAAGTCGGTCAAGTTCTTGCCCTTGAGCATACCATTCGAGAGTAGTGCAAGGTCGATAATCTGGCGTACTTTGCGGTTCTCCTTGCCAATCTCTTCGAGGCGAGCATCGCGCTCAGAGCGGAGCTCTACAACGCGCTTAGATAGCTGCTCGCGCATATCCTTCTCCTCGGCTGTTAGCTCCTCCTCTTTCTTATTTTTGATAGTCTCCTCGAAGCGGCCCTCCTCCTGCTCGGCAGCGGTAATCTTCTTGCTGATGGTGCGTAGCTTATCGCCATACTCGCGCTCCACCTCGCCGAGAATATCGAGTACGATAGGGTGGTTGCCATTCACTGTAATGGTGAAGTTGTCTGGCATCTGTGCGTAGAAACGGCTCATATCGCCGCCGCTGGTGCTTGCCATCTCCTTCATACGGCGCATAAACTCATTCTGTGTGATAACCACAGGCGCATCCGTAGCCGTCATAGCCTCGAACGATACGTGGTAGTGTATCTTCTCGTCGGCTGGCATCTGGCTCTCGAATACAGGGCGCATAATCTGCTGCTGTTCGGATGAAAGAGACATCGCGTTGCGCTCCTCCTTGCGGATGATATTATCGATAATATCGCTATCCACGCGCACAAAGCGTACCTTCTCGTTCTTCGACTCGAAATATTGGATGTAGTGGCTGTCGAGCTGACCATTCATTTCGAGAATGTCGTAGCCTTTGGCTTTCGCTGCCTCCACAAATGAGTTCTTCGAAATGGCATCATCTACATACAGCATAATGGTAAAGCCATCCTTGTCGGTCTGGTTATCCTTAACCATATTTATATACTCTTCCGAAGTGTAGTATTTGCCCTCGATGCTCTTCCAAAGCATAAACGAGGATGCCTTCTCGGCAAACTTCTCGTCGGTGAGAATGCCATATTGAATAAAGACTTTGAGGTCGTCCCACTTAGCCTCGTAGTCTGGACGCATCGTGTTGAATAGCTCTTGTAGGCGGTCTGCTACCTTGCGTGTGATGTAGCTCGAAATCTTCTTGACGTTAGAGTCGCTCTGAAGATAACTGCGCGATACATTCAATGGAATATCTGGCGAGTCGATAACACCGTGGAGGAGTGTTAGATACTCTGGTACGATGCCATTAACCTCGTCAGTAACAAATACTTGGTTGGAGTATAGCTGTATGCGGTTACGCTGAATATCGAAGTTCGAGTGAATCTTAGGGAAGTAGAGAATACCTGTCAAATTAAACGGATAGTCGATGTTGAGGTGGATATAGAATAGAGGCTCCTCGCTTGTAGGATATAGCTCTGCGTAGAACGCCTTATACTCCTCCTCGCTTATCTCCGATGGCATACGAGTCCATAGTGGAGTAGTGTTGTTGATGATGTTATCCTCCTCGGTATCTACATATTTGCCATCCTCCCACCTTGTCTTCTTGCCAAATGCGATTGGAATAGGCAAGAAATGACAATATTTGCGAAGTAGCGAGCTAATCTCGTCACGCTTGGTGTATTCGGCGCACTCCTCCGAGATGTGGAGTACGATGCGTGTTCCGCGCTCAAGTTTCTCACTAAGCTCCTCCATTTCGAACTCTGGCGAGCCGTTGCAGCTCCAATGTACACTCTTTGCCTCCTTCTTAAAAGACTGCGAGAAGATTTCTACCTTGTCTGCCACCATAAACGAAGAGTAGAAGCCAAGACCAAAGTGACCGATTATAGCCTGATCCTTGTACTTTGCCATAAACTCCTCAGCTCCCGAGAATGCAATCTGGTTGATATAGCGGTCTACCTCCTCCATTGTCATACCGATACCTCTATCGGTGATTGTTAAGGTCTTAGCCGCTTCGTCGACGTTGATACGAATTGTAAGGTCGCCAAGCTCGCCCTCGCACTCACCCTTAGCCGAGAGGGTCTTTAACTTCTGCGTAGCATCTACAGCATTTGATACAAGCTCACGAAGGAAGATTTCGTGATCTGAGTAGAGGAATTTCTTAATTACGGGGAAGATGTTCTCTGTTGTTACCCCAATCTTGCCATTTCTCATAGTTTGAAATATTTATTGTTTAAGTTATCAATTTTGCAACTGCCAACCCTCCGACAAACAGTGTGCCAACTACGTTGTGGTGACAAAATGTCAGTTCTTGGCAGAAATGTTGTCTAATATGGTCTGATATAGAGTAGAAAAATAGATTGAAATTATGATATTTAGATAGTTTTTTATATCTTTGCCATCTGATTATATCGAAAAGAGATGAAGAGAATACGCAACTTTTGTATTATTGCACACATCGACCACGGTAAGAGTACGCTCGCTGACCGTTTGTTGGAGAAGACCAATACGCTCAACCAGCGTGAGATGCAGGCTCAGGTGCTCGATGATATGGATTTGGAGCGCGAGAAGGGTATTACCATCAAGAGTCACGCTATTCAGATGGAGTACCGTTCACGCAGTGGCGAGAACTATACACTAAACCTTATTGACACCCCAGGACACGTCGACTTCTCGTATGAGGTGTCGCGTGCTATCGCTTCGTGCGAGGGAGCTTTGTTGGTTGTAGATGCTACGCAGGGTATTCAGGCGCAGACTATCTCTAACCTCTACCTTGCCCTTGGTCAGGATCTTGAAATTATTCCTGTGCTAAATAAGATTGACTGCGAGTCAGCGATGATTGATGAGGTAAAGGATCAGATTATCGACCTTATTGGCTGTAAGGATGAGGATATTCTCCTTGCATCGGGTAAGACAGGTCAGGGTGTTGAGGATATTTTGGAGGCTATCGTTGAACGTGTGCCAGCACCAAAGGGTGATGAGAATGCTCCTCTTCAAGCTCTTATCTTCGACTCTGTGTTTAACCCATTTAGAGGTGTTATCGCATATTTCCGCGTATTCAACGGTACAATACATAAGGGTGAACACGTTAAGTTTTTCAACGCCGGTAGCGAGTATGATGCCGACGAGATTGGTGTGTTGAAACTCAAGATGGTTGCCCGTGACGAGATTAAGGCGGGTGATGTAGGTTATATATGCTCGGGTATCAAGAACTCTACCGATGTTAAGGTGGGTGATACCATCACTTCGGTGTCTAATCCAGCGTTGGAGGCAATCGCAGGTTTCGAAGATGTTAAGCCTATGGTCTTTGCGGGTGTATATCCTGTTGAGGCTGACCAATATGAGGACTTGCGTGCATCTCTCGAAAAGCTCAAGCTAAACGATGCGTCGCTAACCTTCGAGCCTGAGAGTTCGTTGGCACTTGGTTTCGGTTTTCGTTGCGGCTTCCTTGGTCTTCTTCATATGGAGATTATCCAGGAGCGTCTGTATCGTGAGTTCGATATGGATGTAATCACCACAGTGCCTAACGTATCATACCATATTACCACCACTCAGGGTGAGGAGCTTGAGGTGCACAACCCATCGGGTCTGCCTGAGATTACCAAGGTGGCAAAGATCGAGGAGCCATATATCCTTGCTCAGATTATCACCAAGGCGGATTTCCTCGGTAACGTATTGAAACTATGTATCGACAAGCGCGGTGTGATGAAGAATCAGACCTTCATTACGCAGGATCGTGTGGAGGTAAACTTCGAGATGCCACTTTCGGAGATTGTCTTCGACTTCTACGATAAGCTTAAGAGTATCTCTAAGGGTTATGCCTCTTTTGACTACCATCGTACAGGCTATCAGCCAAGTAAGCTTGCAAAGCTCGATATTCTCCTTAATGGCGAGGCTGTGGATGCGCTATCGTCGCTTATCTATGCCGACCACGCTTACGACTTCGGACGTAAGATGTGTGAGAAGCTAAAAGAGCTTATTCCACGTCAGCAGTTCGATATCGCCATTCAGGCTGCTATCGGTGCTAAGATTATTGCTCGTGAGACAGTTAAGGCTGTGCGTAAGGATGTGACTGCGAAGTGTTACGGTGGTGATATTTCTCGTAAGCGTAAACTCCTCGAGAAGCAGAAGGCTGGTAAGAAGCGAATGCGACAGATTGGTTCGGTGCAGGTGCCTCAGTCAGCGTTCCTTGCGGTATTGAAGATGGATTAGCAATTTGCGACCTATAAGGTTGTGAAGGGGGGGATTAGAACTGAAAACATAACGACGAAAAGTCTGGTCTATTTCGTATGAATTTTAATATGCGTCGCAGACTTCTCACTTTTTAGGTTGAAATGGAACTATATAAAATTACTAACTATATGAAAAAAACATTATTAGTCGTTCTTTTTGCACTGCTTGCAATAGGCGATATTTCAGCTCAGAGCTACAAGCCTACAAAGGCTAATTTACGTTCTCGAAAAGAGTTTGCAGAGGATCGTTTTGGTATCTTTATCCATTGGGGTCTTTATAGTGTTTATGGTCAGGGCGAGTGGTATCTTCAGAATGCGGGTCTTGACCGTAACGAGTATGCTAAGGTGGCAGATGCCTTCTATCCACACCGTTTCGATGCTAAGAAGTGGGTGTCGTTGGTAAAGGCTTCTGGTGCTAAGTATATCTGTATCACTACACGTCACCACGATAGCTTCTCAATGTGGGAGACAAAGTATTCAGAGTTTGATATTGTGGATGCTACGCCATTCAAACGTGATATTTTGAAGGAGATAGCAAAGGAGTGTGAGAAGCAGAACATCGCTCTTCACCTCTACTACTCTCACGCAGACTGGTATCGTGATGACTATCCACGCGGACGTACTGCACAGAATGTTACAGGTCGCGATTCAACACGCATAAGCTGGGATAGCTACTATAAGTTTATGAATCGTCAGATTAAGGAGCTCTTGACCGACTATGGCAAGATTCGTGCTATCTGGTTTGACGGTTGGTGGGATCACGATCAGGATGAGGTTCCATTTGATTGGCATCTTGGTGAGCAGTACAAACTTGTACACAAGTTGCAGCCACGCTGTCTTGTAGCTAACAACCACCACCAGAGCCCATTCCCAGGTGAGGATATTCAGATTTTCGAGCGCGACCTTCCAGGTGAGAATATCCATGGCTTGTCGGGTCAGGAGATTAGTAACCTACCATTGGAGACTTGTCAGACAATGAATGGTATGTGGGGTTATAAGGTTGCAGATCAGAACTATAAGAGTACCGAAGAACTTATCCGTTACCTTGTAAGCACAGCGGGTAAGGGTGCCAACCTATTGCTCAACGTAGGTCCTCAGCCTAATGGCGAGATTCCATCAGTTGCTCAGGAGCGTTTGCGCGCTATTGGTAAGTGGTTGAAGGCTAATGGTGAGACTATCTACGGCACTGTTGCTGGTGATGTGCCACAGCAGGAGTGGGGTTGCACAACTCGTAAGGGCGATAAGTTGTATGTACACATCTTTGAGTTTGCGGGCGGTGAGATTCGTTTGCCTTTAACACAGAGCGTTACAAGTGTTAAGACCTTCCCTAAGAGCAAGAAGATGGAGTATAAGGTTGAGGATGGTGAGCTTGTTCTCACTCTTGGTGAGATAAAGGGTAATCCAGACTATATCCTCGAAGTGACAACTGTGGCTGAGAATTCTAAGAAGGGTTCAAAGAAGGCAAAGAAGGAGGCTTCAAAGAATAAGGAGGAGAAGCCTGCTAAGGAGGAGAAATCTAAGTCAAAGAGCAAGTCTAAGTCTGAGGCTAATGACGAGGCTGATGACATCGAGGAGTAGGTTTAGCTCCATAAAAGCGTAGAAAGCCGTAAGAAATAGGTAATTTCTACGAAATAACAATAAAAAATATCGCAGTCCGTAGTTGCGGATTGCGATATTTTTCTTATCTTTGCACGATTAACGCGCGGACGTGAGGTTTGTGCGTTGAAAGGCGTGTATGGATTGAATGAAGGAAATTCATAAACAATAATAACAATAACAAAAACTTTTTAACAATGCAAAGTAAAGGTATTATCAAGTGGTTGGCAATCCTTTTGGGTGTTGCCAGCATCTTCCAGCTCACTTTTACCTTCGTGACTCGTGGTATCGAGGCTGAGGCTAAGGAGCAGAACGACCCACAGGCGTATCTTGACCAGAAGTGGGATGAGAAGGTCTATTTAGGTTACACTTATGGCGAGTGTAAGGAGAAGGAGTTGAACTTGGGTCTTGACCTCAAGGGCGGTATGAACGTGATGCTTGAGATTAAGGCTGTTGACGTTATCCGCACTAACGCCTACAACGACATCGCTGTGGCTTCAAACAACATCCTTCGTGACAGTATCGAGGGCGCGCTTAAAGCTGCTACGGAGTATGAGACAACTTCTGAGGTTGTAGATGCATATCTTGCAGCTCTTACAGCTGAGGAGTTGATGCTTATCTACGGTACTGATGAGGTATCTGCAATCGCTTCAACACTTAAAACAAACGTTAGCGACTCTGTTGCTAAGATGAACGAGGTGTTGGCTACACGTATCGACCTCCTTGGTGTTGTTCAGCCTAACATCCAGCCTGTTGCTGGTACAAACCGTATTATGGTTGAGCTTCCAGGTGTTAAGGAGCCAGAGCGCGTAAGTAAGCTTTTGGCATCTACTGCAAACCTTGAGTTCTGGGAGGTATGCTCATCTGAGGATACAAATGCTATTATGCAGGCTCTCTTCGTTGAGGCTGATGCTATCATCCGCGACTATCTTTTGGCTCAGGGTGCTGATGAGACTGAGGTAAGCTACACTCCACTTAGCGAGATGCTTGCTACATCTTACCCAGCCTTGGCTGGCGATGGCACAACTACAACATTCGGTGTTTACGATCCTATTGTTGCTGCTGCTGAGAAGTCTAACATCCAGCGCATTAACGACTATCTTGCTATCGACGCTGTTGCAGCTTTGTTCCCAGCAGATGTTAAGCTCGCTTGGTCAAACAAGAGCTCTTTGGATAGCTCTAAGGGTACTTTCCTTCTCTACGCGTTGAAGGGTAAGGATGGTGCTATGCTTCCAGTATTGGATGGCTCAGGCATCACATCTGCACGCGCTCAGGGTGGTCAGTATGGTGGCTTCGAGGTATCTATGACAATGGATTCTAAGACCGCTATCGAGTGGGGTAACATCACAGGTGCTAACGTAGGTCGCTCTATCGCTATCGTGCTTGATAACTATGTATACTCAGCACCTCGCGTAAATGGTCGTATCGACGGTGGTCAGTCATCTATCACAGGTAACTTCTCTGCTCAGGAGGCTGAGGATTTGGCAAGCGTACTTAGCTCAGGTAAGTCGCCAGCTCCTGCAACTATCATCTACTCTGAGGTTGTAGGTCCATCACTTGGTCAGCAGTCTATCAACGCAGGTTTGCTCTCATTCGTATTGGCATTCTGCTTGGTACTTCTTTATATGGCATTCTTCTATAAGACCGCTGGTTGGTTTGCAAACGTAGCTCTTATCTGCAACGTATTGCTTTTGTTCGGTGTGTTGGTATCATTCGGTGCTGTATTGACATTGCCAGGTATCGCCGGTATCGTACTTACTATGGGTATGGCTGTGGATGCTAACGTTATCATCTTCGAGCGTATTAAGGAGGAGTTGCGTGGTGGTAAGGGTCTAACCCTCGCTATCAAGGATGGTTTCTCTAACGCCTACTCAGCTATCATCGACGGTAACATCACAACCATCATCACTGGTATCGTACTCTTCTTCTTGGGTACAGGTCCTGTTAAGGGTTTCGCTACAACTTTGGTTGTAGGTATCATCACTTCACTCTTCTGCGCTATCTTCATCACTCGTTTGTTGATTGAGCTTCGTGCAGAGCGTAAGGGTAAGGTTGACTTCTCTCGTAAGTCTACTGAGAACTTCTTGCAGGGTGTTAAGTTCAGCTTTATCTCTAAGCGTAAGGTATCATACGTTGTATCTGGTATCTTGGTTGTTGCATCTATCCTTTCACTCCTTACTCTTGGTTTGAACAAGGGTGTTGAGTTCACAGGTGGTCGCTCATACGTTGTTAAGTTCAACGAGACTGTAAATGTTGAGGAGGTACGTCAGAGCATCGCTGCTGAGTTCG
Source organism: Alistipes sp. (assembly GCA_045657045.1). Classification (GTDB taxonomy): domain Bacteria; phylum Bacteroidota; class Bacteroidia; order Bacteroidales; family Rikenellaceae; genus Alistipes. Next base: position 1,096 of record JAZOSJ010000065.1, on the reverse strand, counting down.
AGGCTGTTGCTGATGCAGCAAACTCTTCTATTGAGGTTAAGCAGTTTGGTGATGACAACCAGGTTCGTATCGTAACTCAGTACCAGCCAGAGGGTCTTGACGGTGAGGCAGCTAACGATGCTGTTGACCATATGTTGTTCAACGCATTGGATAAGTTCTTCACTCTTGAGGACTTCGGTTTCAATGAGTTCCGTACAGCAGGTGACGGCATTGCGCAGTGGGGTATCGTATCTTCAGAGCAGGTTAACGAGTCTATCTCATCTGAGATGACCGTGAAGTCGCTTATCGCTGTTGCTATCGCTTTGGTTGCTATCGGCTTCTACATTGCTATCCGTTTCCGTCGTTGGCAGTGGGCTTTGGGTGCTACTGCAGCCTTGGCACACAATGCGTTGCTTGTTATCGGTATCTTCTCAATGTTGTATGCAGTTATGCCATTCAACTTGGAGGTTAACCAGGCATTCATCGCTGCTATCTTGACAATCATCGGTTACTCTATCAACGATACAGTGGTTATCTTCGACCGTATCCGTGAGTACATCGGCTTGTATCCAAAGCGCGATATTAAGTCTAACATCGACAACGCTATCTGCGCTACATTGTCACGTACAATCAACACCTCTGGTACTACATTGGTTACATTGTTGGCAATCTTCATCTTCGGTGGTGAGACCATCCGTGGTTTCGTCTTCGCGTTGATTTTGGGTGTTATCATCGGTACTTACTCATCAGTATTTATCGCAACACCTATCGCTTACGACCTTCAGCGCAAGAACCCATTGGAGGGTGAGGAGCAGACTGAGGAGTAATCCTTTACCTTATATATATTAGAGGGGTCACACTTTTAGGGTGTGACCCGTTTTTTAATGAGTAATTAGTAATGAGTAATTAGTAATGGTTAAAAGTCTTCGACTTTTTTAGGGAGTGGGTTCAGATGGGTTCAGATGGGTTCCGATGAGTTAATATGAGGAGAAAATTCACATAGTAACCCATAGTAACCTATAATAACCCATAGTAACCCATCGCTGTTAGCTGACGGAAAATTAAGAGAGGGCAGAGAGAGTAGAGAGGACAGAGAGGGCAGAGAGAGTAGAGAGGA
>JAZOSJ010000064.1:0-23239 GCA_045657045.1 Alistipes sp. | reverse complement strand
CAGTTACCACACCACGCACTGATGATGTTGTAACCTGAGCCATCGCCACTGCCACGACAAGAGACAGTGCGACAGTTAAAAGCAGTCGCTTCATAGGTTGTGATTTAGGGACACTATTTATGTGTCAGGTTAAAGACTAATATTGCACTCTCGTGGTGCAATGCGGATGCAAATATATGAAAAAATCTGAAATGTGATTCCTAAATTTTAATTTTTTTTGCATACCAAAATATATATAACTGCGGCTTTATGAATCTCTTTATAAAATTGTGGATTTGGATTGTTGTAGTTGTATAAAAATGAATATAAAATATGTGCAAAATAACGAAAATACACGCATATAAATATTGCTAAAATACAATGAAATATGGTTGTGAATTTTGGCTAAAAAAAACCTTGTTTGAGACTCTCTGTAAAAGTGCGTAAAAATGCATTTATATTTTAATATGTAACAATGTTGTAAAAAAATCGAATCGATTGCTTGTTATTTAAGATAAATGGGTTATCTTTGTGCGTTAACTTTGTGCTAAGAAATTGGCCATTTGTCACACCGTTAGCGCCGATGTTGTGATATGTGTCTGATGTCTTGGAGATTAAGTGGGAAGAAATTACAAAAAAAAACTTTATAAAACTTTAATTACTTAAAACTAATGCTTATGGTTAGAAAAGTTGTACTATCAATGGTTGCAACTCTGATCTTGGGATGCTTTGGCGCATTTGCACAAGGTCAGCGTATCACCGGTACAGTGACCGATGAGACTGGCTTGCCAGTCATCGGAGCGGCGGTTGTAGTAGAGGGAACCTCTCGAGGAACTACTACCGATGTATCCGGTCATTATGAGATTGCAGCTCCGTCTGATGCTTCTTTGGTATTCTCGTACCTTGGTTTGCAGACTCAGACTGTTGCTGTTGCAGGCCGTTCGAAGATCGATCTAATCCTTGTTGCTGATTCAGAGCAGATCGAGGAGGTCATCGTTCAGGCGTTCGGTACTGCGAAGAAGGAGGCCTTCACAGGTTCTGCGAAGGTTATTAAGTCAGAGGATTTGGCTAAGACTCAGTCGTCTTCTGCTGCAAGTGCTCTTGTGGGTAAGGTTGCGGGTCTTCAGACTTCATCAAGCTCTGGTTCGCTCGGTTCAGAGCCAACAATTCGTATCCGTGGTTTCGGTTCTATCAACGCAAGTCAGAACCCACTTTGGGTTATCGACGGTGTGCCTTACGAGGGCGATATGAACAACATCAACATGGCTGATATCGAGACTATGACAGTCTTGAAGGATGCTGCATCTAACGCACTTTATGGTGCTCGTGGTGCTAACGGTGTTATCATGGTGACTACAAAGCGTGCCAAGGCTGGTGATGCTCGTGTAACTTTCGACGCTAAGTGGGGTGTTAACACTCCTGCTCGTAAGCTTTACGACTATGTAAAGGATCCAGGTCAGTACTACGAGATGCACTACACAGCATTGTATAACTACTTCCTTGATCAGGGCTCTGAAGCAGGTGTGGCGTATCAGAAGGCTGTTTCTCGTTTGACTTCTAACGAGGTTGGTGGTTTGGGTTACAACGTTTATACAGTACCTGAGGGTCAGAACCTTATCGGTCTAGACGGAAAGTTGAACCCTAACGCTACACTTGGTCGCGTTGTGTATGTTGAGGATAAGGATACTAAGGAGCGTAGCTACTATACTCTTAAACCAGATGATTGGTACGACGAGTTGTACGATCCATCATTGCGTCAGGAGTATAACTTGAATATCTCTGGTGCTACTGAGAAGTCTTCATTCTTTGCATCACTTGGTTTGTTGGATAACGTAGGTATCACTGATGGTTCTGATATGCAGCGTTGGACAGCACGTCTTCGTGGTGACTATCAGGCTAAGAAGTGGTTGAAGGTTGGTGCTAACATGAACTACACACGTTTCGAGTGGAACGGTGCTTCTTCTGCAAATGAGGGTGATGGTTCTACTGCCGACGTATTCTCATCTGTTGCAAACTTGGCTCCTATCTATCCTGTATACATTCGCGATGGCGATGGCGAGATTATGAAGGACCAGTATGGTTGGGATTTGTATGATACCGGTGATGGTCGTGATAACGGCGTTTTGGGTCCTCATGCAAACCTTGCTAACCCATTGCAGCTTATCGGCTTGAACGAGTCTTACAGCGAGGGTAACGCATTCGGTGTTAACGGTTTCGCTGACTTCATCATGGCAGAGGGTCTTAAGCTTACTGTCAACGGTGCTATCAATATTGATGAGACTCGTGGTACTTCACTTCAGAACCCATACTATGGTCAGTATGTAGCTAACGGTGGTATCGTTTCTAAGAGCCACTACCGTACATACTCTCACAACTTCCAGCAGTTGTTGACTTACGCAACTACATTTGGTGCTGAGGATATGCACAACATCGACTTCTTGCTCGGTCACGAGACTTACTCTATTCGTGGTTACTATGTAGGTGGTGCTAAGTCTAACATCTTCTCTACTGATAACAATGAGTTGGCTGGTGCTGTTGTTGACTTGGGTAACGCATCTTCATACCGTACAGAGTACATCAACGAGGGTTACTTCTTCCGTTCTCAGTACAACTATGACGAGCGTATCTTCGCTTCTGCATCTATTCGTCGTGATGCTTCTACAAACTTCCACCCAGATAACCGTTGGGGTAACTTCTGGTCAGTAGGTCTTGCATGGATTGTCAGCCGTGAGGCATGGTTTAACTCATCAGCACTCAGCATGTTGAAGGTTAAGGCATCTATCGGTTCTCAGGGTAACGACGGTATCGGTTCTTACAAGTATACAGACCTTTACTCAGTTAGCAATGATGGTTCTGGTGGTATTGCTGTTGCATTTAGCCAGAAGGGTAACCCTAACATCACTTGGGAGACTAATACTAACACTAACGTCGGTGTTGAGTTCGGTTTGTGGCGCGATCGTTTGACAGGTAGCATTGACTTGTTCAACCGTGAGACTACTGATATGTTGTTCTCAGTACCAGTTCCTCCATCACTCGGTTACTCATCATACTATGATAATATCGGTGATATGGTCAACCGTGGTATCGAGCTTGAGTTGAGCTTCGACATCGTACGCTCACGCAACGTAACATGGAGTGTAGGTATGAACGCTACACACGTGCGCAACAAGATTCTTGACTTGCCAGAAGTTCGCAAGGACTTCACAATTGATGGCTACGAGGGCTTTATCAGCGGCGCATACTTCTATGGTGAGGGTCTTCCAATGTACACATTCTTGATTCCTGAGTATCGTGGTGTAAACGAGGATGGTGAGTCACAGTGGTACTACAATATCCCTGTAACTGATAGCGAGGGTAACACTTTGTTGGATTCTAATGGTAACCCACGTTATCAGTCGGGTGTAAGTACAGACTACAACTTGGCTACACAGCAGACATCTCGTAAGCTTAAGGGTCATGCAACACCATGGGTATATGGTGGTTTCAATACATCATTCTACGCATACGGTTTCGACTTCTCTATCGCATTTGATTACCAGATTGGTGGTCAGGTATATGATAACGGTTATGCAACTTACATGTCATCTCCAAGCGGTTCATCTGTGGGTAACAACTACCACGTTGACTTGTTGAAGGCTTGGACTAAGGGCGTAAACGAGGATTCACAGATTCCACGTTTCCAGTATGATGATCAGTACACAACTGCTACATCAGACCGCTTCTTGACAGATGCGTCATATCTTAACATCTCTAACATTAACCTTGGTTATACCCTTCCAGCTAAGTGGTGGAACAACAAGATTCAGGCTATTCGTCTATACGTAGCTTGCGATAATGTTTACTACTGGTCACGTCGTAAGGGTCTTGACCCACGTCAGAGCTTTAGCGGTGGTACAACCAATGTTAACTACTCTCCAATCCGTACTATCTCAGGCGGTGTAACTTTGACCTTCTAATTTAATATAAGAAGATGACTATGAAATTAAATAAGATATTGATGGCTGCAGCAGCAGTTTTCGCTGTTACAGCATTCACTGGCTGTATCAAGGAGGTTTTTCCTAAGGAGGGTACTATTACAGAGTCTCAGCTTGGTGCAAGCGATGTCGGTGTGGAGTCAATGTTGAAGTCTATTCCTTCGGCTATGGCATCTACATACGCGTACGGTTATGGTCACTCAGATTTCGGATACCACTCAATTGGTGTTCACAAGGATGCGAGTGCTATGACTCTTGTTACATGTGTTCAGGTTGACCGTGGTGGTAACCCACTTTACTCTTGGCCATCTACACCAGCTTACGGTTATGGTATGAGCACAAACGGTAGCTATACGCATTATATATGGTATAACTACTACCCATTTATCAAGAAGGCTAACGACGTAATCGGCGTTATCAAGGAGGCTAATAAGGAGACTTATCCTAAGATTGAGGATGAGACTATGAGCCAGTATCTTGGTATTGCAAAGGCGTTCCGCGCTTTGTTCTACCTCGATTTGACAGGTTACTACGATAACCTTTATGCATACGCTCCTGCTCTTAACGACTACAACGGTGCTGTAGATAAGGTTAAGGGTCGCATCGTTCCTATCGTGACTGAGGACACTACCGAGGATGCAGAGGAGGAGGATGAATATGGTAACCAGGGCGCTAAGTCCAATCACCGTGCTACTCGCGAGAGAATGTTCCAGTTCATCTTTGATGATTTGAAGGATGCTGAGGCACGTTTGGCTAAGTTTGAGTCTCCAACTCCTGTATATCCAGAGTTGCCAGCTATCTATGGTTTGTACGCACGTGCTTATATGTGGCTTGGTCAGTTCGAGGAGGGTCTTTATAGCAACAAGAAGGGTTACGAAGACGTACTTACAGGTGATGCTGCTTACGAGAAGGCTTTGTACTATGCTGAGAAGGCTATCGAGAAGGCTAACGTTCCTGTAATGAGCCGTGAGGAGTGGTCAAACACTGCTACTGGTTTCAATACAGTTGTTCCATCTTGGATTTGGGCTACAACAATGTCTTCTGATACCGTTTTGAACAACTTGCTTGCTTTCGTAGCACACATGAGCCCTGAGGCTTCATACGGTTACGGCCCACACGCAGGTCACGGTGTATCAAAGAGCATGTATGACCGTTTGAGCGATACAGATATTCGTAAGAAGCTTATCGCAGGTCCGGATAAGACATATGACTTGTTCCAGCGCTACACTACAATGCCTAAGGATGAGTGGGAGGAGCTTGCATATCGTGCTCCATACGTAAACTTCAAGTTCCGTCCTAACCAGGGTGAGCGTGTAGACTATATGCTTGCTAACGCAGTATCTTTGCCAATTATGCGTATCGATGAGATGTACTTCATCGCTATGGAGGCAAAGGCTCTTACAAATAAGATTGATGATGCTAAGGAGGATCTTTGGTCATATATGTCAAATCGTTCGGACAACTATATCCTTCCTACAAGCGCTGATCCTGTTGATGTTGTTGAGGAGATTATCTTCCAGAAGTCTGTTGAGTTCTGGGGTGAGGGTCTTGTCCTCTTCGATATGAAGCGTTTGAATATGGGTGTTAAGACTACAGGTCAGAACTATCCACCTGATATGCTATTTGAGACTCCAAGTTGTAAGCCAATTTTGGACAGAGCGATAAATGCCGATCCTGCCGCGAAGCACAACCGTCTATCATGGTGGAATCTTCCAATTCCTGCTGGTGAGACTGCTGTAAATACTGCTACTAAGAATGAGGCAGGTCCTGACCCATCACGAGGAGTTAGATCTCAGGATGCTATCTAAGAGATGGTCTTTGAAACTATTAAATAGAATAAGAATATGAAAAATATAAAGTTTTTATTTCTGCTTGTAGCAACACTCCTCGCCACTGCTTTCACTGCTTGTGAGCAGGATTGGGAGCCTGGTCAGCCAGACTCTGAGTTGAGTGTCTACTTCCCAGTAGATGTTAATGTTGCTCCATTTGCAAAGAGAGACGATAAGTTCACTGATCACGATGAGCGTTTGCAGGCTGCATTCCCTGTTTATCGCCAGAATGACGGTGATGAGATGACCGTTGAGATTCGTGCTCGTTTCCTTGATCCAGAAGCTCCTGTACGTGTGACTATTCCAGCGTCTGATAAGGAGCAGGCAAAGCAGTACGACATACCTATTGGTATGCTCTTCTCATTCGAGGATAGTGTTACTTTTGCTCAGGGTGAGAAGGTAGCATATTTCTACGTAAACCTAAATACAGAGCTTACAAACAGCGCAGGTAACGTATTGGCTATCAAGGCTGACTATCTCCCTGTTGGTACTATGTATGATGCTGAGATCTTGGTTAAGGATCCTAAGCACTGTGGTAATTACGGTCTTTACCGCAAGACTATGGGCGTAGGTATTCCTGAGACTTGGAAGGTTCTTGGTACTCAGTACAAGGATGATTTGAAGTTTGGTACATTTACTGAGGACTTCTTCACAACTCTTTATGGTGGTGCTCCTGGTAACCGTGTAACAGTTACTATTGAGGAGAGCGAGGCTCGTCCTAACGTCTTCCGTTTGAAGAACCTATTCAGCCAGGACAACGTTGTTAAGATGTTGGGTGGCGTTCCAGGTGATATGAATTTTGCTTCTGGCGATACTTATATCGTTGTTGATGCAAGCAAGGCTGAAGAGGTATATATCCCATGGCAGAACGCTGGTTTCGGTATCCAGGGTTATATGGATCCGATATATATCGCTTCTGGTAAGGCTATTGGTGCGGCTAATGCGAAGCTTGAGAATGGTAAGATTGTGTTCCCTGCAATGACCGTAGGTATGCTTAATGCTTCTGGTTCTGGTCGTTACACTAATGAGAGTGGTTTGATGGCTATTACTCTTCCAGGTATCAGCGTTAAGGATTACTCTCTTCAGATGTCGTTCGCAGGTACTGAGACTACTGCTGATAACAGCGAGACTCGTGCATACTTCGATTACTATGTTGGCGAGGATGTTACAAAGTACCGCTTTGTAGTTGTTGAGGGTAACGAGGTTGCTTACTCTACTGTTGAGACTGAGGATAGCACTATCACTAACCCTGATTACGACACCGTTCAGCATCCTGCTATCACTGCAATGCTTGAGGCTACATACGATGGCAATGGTAATCCAGTCTTGTCTAATGTGACTGACGAGACTATCAAGGAGTACTTGACAAATGCCGCTGAGGTTGGTTCAACATTTACTAATTGGTATATCACATTGCCAAAGTCTGCTATCTACACAATGTTTGCTGTAGCTTACGATGAGAATGGTGCTCCTGTGAAGGATGAGGAGGGTAACGAGGTTGTAGCACGTATTCACTTCTACTATCACCCAGCAAATGAGAATCATGAGGGTGGTGTGCCAGATATCACTGGCGTAAACCTCAAGTTGGCATCTATTACCGAGATTCTGACTGCTGGTATCACTGACCCAGAGGAGCTTGCGGAAGCTACTGAGTATTACGAGAATAGATATCCATCATGCTTCTACTTGGGCTTTGACATCCAGACTGACGATGCTGACTATGTATCTCAGCTTGCATGGTACTACACTAAGACCGCAGATCTTCCTGAGGGTGTAGACCCATACACTTTGGAGGGTCAGAAGACTCTTATCACTAAGTATGCTGGTGAGGATAGTGACCTTTCATACCAGATTGGTTACTTGAAGAATGGTGGTGCCCCTATGGTTATCTCTGCAACACCAGATACAGAGTACACTGTTGTTCTCTCGATGACAAGCATCTATGGTAAGACTTCATACTACACTATTACTGGTCGCACAACACCATATAGCTTTAAGATCGCATATGGTACATACACATTCGTTGATAGCGTGTCTAACGTTGATGAGGAGTCTAAGATGCCTATCGAGTCTAAGATGACTATCGAGATTGAGCCATTCTACAACGCTAAAGAGTACGAGAAGACAGGTAATGGTGAGTTGTTTTATATGAAGTGGATTGTTGAGGATGAGGGTCCATACACAGCAATTCGCGAGTATCCATTTATCGGTTTCAACATGCCTGAGTACAACGCAATCGTTACTTATGGTCAGGTAAACGGCTATGCAGGAAGCTTCTTCGGTTACGATATGCCTTGGTATAACTTTGAGAAGGATGAGAATGGTAAGATTACCTACACTAAGAATCCTAACAAGGTATGGGGCTTCGAGAGCTCATCTAAGGGTAATTACGAGACATACAACTATGAGTCTATGGTACTTAAGTACAACGAGGATGGTCTAATCACACGACTTGACACATTCTTCCGTCAGTACGTTAAGACTACTACTGTAACAACTGAGCCTGATAAGAAGGACCCAGAGAAGACAGTTGAGGTTACAAAGGTTGATCCTACGTATGTTAACGTATTTGCACCTGATGCTACTGTTGTTGAGTGCATCGATAACAAGAAGCCTGTTCTTTCAGATTCTGAGTCTCAGCCAGAGGCTAAGCGTGCATCGTTCAGCTATGGTGCTGGTCGTATCAGCAAGCAGCCTGCAAAGAAGATGGTAATCAAGAATTTGAGCTACGAGGCAGTAAGTATTTTGTAGTCGCAATCATATAGCCAACGGGTGGCAATATCCACACGAATTGCCACCCCGAGGATATGAGAGTGAGATATTAAAAATTATAGATATTTTTAACTTATGAATAAGGGTAAAATTTTATTGATATGCTTGGCGGGTTTGTTCGCTGCATCGTGTGTAAAGGATAATGTTGATCAGCCAACAGTTCCTACATACGACGCTGATATTGCCAAGAAGTTCGTTAATACCTCTACAGATGCTGTTGCTGGTAAGCTCCTTCTTTACGTAGACAAGGAGTATGTATCACAGCTTGAGGCTGCTAATGGCTCTATCTGTACAGGTGTGAGCGCCATTGATAATGTTGCTGAGCAGATTGGTGCTACCGGTATCCACCAGCTCTTTAATATGAGGGTCAATGCTTCATACAAGCGTGAGCTTGGTATGGATCGTTGGTTTACTATCCACTTCCCTGAGGAGGTAAACGTTAACGATGCTGCTAAGGCGTTAGCTGCATCTGAGGCTGTCCGTCGTGTTGAGTTCTCTAAGGTTTGTGTCGCTCCTAATGTAGGTGAGCCTAAGGTTGTTGATCTTAGCATGATTCCTCAGACACGTGCACTTGTTACTGCATTCCCTAATGATGAATATTTCCCATCACAGTGGTCATTGCTTAACGAGGGTAACCGAGTTGAGCCTAAGGGTATTGATGCTGAGACAGGTGAGAAGTACTACACTTACGAGCAGTATGATGAGCCTGGTTTCATCCATCCAAACATCATCGCTGGTTCGGATATCAATGTTGTTCCAGCTTGGGATTTGACTAAGGGTAATCGCTCAGTTATCGTAGCTGTTATCGACCAGGGTGTTGACTTCACTCATCCAGACTTGGAGCCTAATATGTGGAAAAATGAGGGTGAGACTGCTGGTGATGGCATTGATAATGATGGTAACGGTTATATCGACGATGTTTATGGTTACAACTTTATCGACAACCCTGTAATTGATATTAAATACGATAAGAATGGTAATCAGATAAGTGAGCCTGTCGAGGTTAATCCAATTCTTGGTCAGGATCACGGTACTCACGTAGCAGGTACTATCGCTGCTGTTACTAACAATGGAATCGGTGTTGCTGGTGTTGCTGGTGGTACTGGTAACGATGACGGTGTTCGTATTATGACGCTTCAGATTTTGGGTGGTGAGCATAATACAGCTGATCAGGATGCTGCGGCACGCGCTATGGAGTATGCTGCTGATAACGGTGCTGTTATCGCTCAGAACTCTTGGGGTAACGACCCAGGTATCATTATCACAGATAATGCATACAAGACATCTATGTCAGCTCGTTACATTGCGTTCAACTACTTTATGAACTATAAGGATGAGAAGACCGGTAAGACAAATCACGATTCTTTGGATGGTGGTATCATCGTATTTGCTGCTGGTAACGAGTCTGCTCCAATGGCTGGCTACCCAGGTGCTTATAACGAGTATATCTCTGTAACAGCTCTTGGTCCTGATGGTCTTCCAGCTCTTTACACTAACTATGGTCCTGGATGTAACATCGCAGCTCCTGGTGGTGAGCTCTTCGTAAACCAGTTTGGTCACGCTAAAGAGACTGGTGGTATCGTATCAACACTTCCAGTTGATAAGGATGGCGTGCCACAGTATGGTTGGTTCCAGGGTACATCAATGGCTACACCACACGTATCTGGTGTTGCAGCGTTGGCTCTTTCTTATGCTGAGGATCTTGGTAAGCGCTTCACAACTGCACAGTTCAAGGAGATGCTTCTTACATCTGTACAGGATGTGAACGCCTGGTTGCTTGATGGTTATGGTAAGATGTCAACATCTGGTGAGATGGTAGCTCTTGCACCTTACCGCAACCAGATGGGTACAGGTTGTATTGATGCTTACCGCGCATTGACAGCAATCAATGGTCCTATCTGTGTTCCTGTTGTTGCTGGTCAGGAGAATGTTATCAGTGTTACAGATCTTATCGCTGATGGTCAGACTACACTTAAAGTCTTGAATGAGATCACTATCCCTGCTGATGTACGTGAGCGTCTTGGCATCACGAACGAGACTATCTTCGGTGATAAGGTTATCTTCAATTGCGAGAAGACAGGTACCGGTGTTATCAAGATCGCTTTGGTTGCTGGTGGTGATGTCGTAGGTGGTGGTAACGCTATGGGAGGTATGCGTATCGAGAAGGAGATCGCTCTCATCTCTCGCGAGGGTCACAGCTTTGATGATAAGGATGGTCAGCTAAATGGTTCAAACGGCTGGTTGTAATAAATACTAAAAGTTAAAGAATTATGAAGAATCTTAAAATATGGTCGCTTGCGCTTGCTCTGCTTGTCTCTTTGGCAGGTTGTGAGAGGGGTGGTGACGAAACAGCAAATGGTGGTGGCGCTAATAAGGCCCCATTTAAGCCAGAGGCCTCTGTTGCTGAGCTTCAGGAGTTGATTGCTAACAAGTGGCAGCTTGTGGAGTATGCTGGTCAGACTGTTAATTTCGATGTTTATATCGATTACAAGTCTGATAATACTTACGAGCTTTACGAGCGTACATACGGTTATGAGTATGACTATCGTAAAGGTTCTTACACACTTGATGGTAATACTCTTACAGGTGTGTATAGCAGCGATGAGCCTTGGAACAATGAGTACACTGTTCGAATCGCTAAGACCAACCCTCTTCGTCTTCGTTTGGTTGAGGCTAACGGTCAGTATGCAGAGTATGTAGAGGTTGAAAATGTTCCATCAAATGTAGAGTCAACAATTCCAGAGTGGGATGGTGAATACCGTGCAATTCCTGCTGCATCTGCTGATGGTTACATCGAGATTACTCACCCAGGTCAGTTTGCAACATTGCTTGCAGAGACTGACGCTGAGGCATTTGTAGCTGCTGGTAAGAAGGTTCGTCTTATGAAGGATCTTTACTTCAATAACCATCCTTTTGCACCAGTATCAGATATTGAGCACTTCCGTGATTTCGTATTGGAGGGTAATGGTCACGCTCTTTATGATATTACCGTAGCTCACTCTGAGGGTGTTGAGAATCAGGTTTTGGCCCTCTTCCCACAGGCTGTTAACCTAACTATCTCTGATCTTGTAATCTCAAACATCAATGTTGATGCTGGTGAAGGCGAGGAGGCTTACGCTGGTGGTCTTATCGGTGTATCTTATGGTAACCTTGAGCTTTCAAATGTTGTTGTTAAGAAGTCTACAATCAAGGGTACTAACAAGGTTGGTGGTTTGGTAGGTTTCGTGGCTCAGGATAGCATTACAGCAACAAAGTGTGGTGTTGTTGGCTCTACTATCGAGACTAACGATGTTGCAGACGAGTCTGGTTTGGCTGGTGGTCTTATTGGTTACATCTCTTGTACTGAGGAGACTCCAGTGGCATCTGTATCAACTCTTGATCAGTGCTTTGTTCACAATACAACACTTAACGTAATCAACTCACGCGGTGATAATACTCGTGCTAATAGCGAGTTTATCGGTGGCGTAGGTGGTGATGAGGAAGATATGCTCTATATCACAAAGCCTGAGGTTAAGGGTGTTACATTGAACGACTCAGCAGATTACAAGCCTTTCCACAACAAGCTTGTTGGTGGTATCCGTGGTCGCTTCACAGTAGTCAATGATGGTGTTGCATATTACTGTGGTCAGCCATCTGATACTATACCAACGGCTAATGAGAAGGGTGTTGTAGAGCTTGTATCTCCAAGCCATTTCGCAGCAGTTCTTACTCAGGGTGCTAAGGATCTTAAGTTTACTTTCAAGTACGACTTTGACTTCAAGAACTTTGATGTTACACCTCTTTATGAGGAGTCAAGTGTGTTTACATTCCACAACCTTGTGTTTGATGGTGCTATTGGTAAGGAAGCACATAAGATTTCTAACCTCAATGTGGTAAAGAGTGCTGCTTACTCTGCTCTATTCCCTAATGGTGTAGATCTTACTATCAAGAACCTTGACTTCGACAATATTAGGGTTGATGCTGACAAGGACGCGAATGCATATGCTGCAGTTCTTATCGCACGTGCTTATGGTGACACTGTAATCGACAATGTAACAATCTCAGCTTCTGAGGTTAAGGGTACTAATAAGGTTGGTGGTTTCGTTGGCCTTGTGGCTGAGGATAGCCTTAGCCTTACAAATAGCAACATCACCACTACAACTATTGAGACTCACGATGTTGCAGACGAGTCTGGTTTGGCTGGTGGTCTTATCGGTTACATTGCTTGTGATGATGGTAAGCTTGTTGATGTTAAGATCGATGATTGTAAAACAATTGATAACAACTATATCTTTGTCAACTCTCGTAATGACAATACTCGCTCAAATAGCAAGTTCATCGGAGGTGTTGCTGGTGATAATGGTGATGTCCTTACAATCACAAAAGTTACGGATTCTAACAGTGTGTTGGATGAGAAAGCAGCAAACAAGGCTCCTCTTACATACAAGGCTATGAATGACTATGTTGGTGGTACCCGTGGTGCATTTACAGTTATTGCTGAAGGTGTAGCATACTGGAATGGTTTCCCTAAGGCGCTTCCAGCGCCAAATAGCAAGGGTTATATCGAGCTTACTGTACCAGGTGAGTTTGTGACATTGCTTAACGAGGGTGCTACAGGTTTGAAGGTAATCCTTAAGAACAGCCTCGACTTCGCTCAGTTGGGTGAGGAGGATGGTAAGGTTGCCTATGTAAACGGTATTCTTACTCCTGTTGTAGATTACGAAAAGTTCAGTGACTTTGAGTTTGACGGTGCTAATAAGACTATCTCTAACTACTCAGTTGTAAGCAATGACACTGTTGCAGCTCTCTTCCCAACGGTTGTTGATGCAACTATCAAGGATCTTGTAATCTCTGGCGCTTATGTTGATGCTGGTGTGGGTGAGAATGCTTATGCTGCTGCTGTTATCGGTGTATCTTATGGTCCTCTATCACTTACAAATGTAGATGTTAAGGAGTCTACTATCAAGGGTACTAACAAGGTTGGTACTTTGGTAGGTTTCGTTGCAGAGGATGGCATTACAGCTAAGAACTGTGATGTTGATGCCGCAACAGTTTCTACTAACAAGCTTGATGATGAGTCTGGTTTGGCAGGTGGTTTTATCGGTTATATTGGTTGCCAGGATGATGGTCAGATCTTTAAGTCTACTATTGAGTCATGTACAGTTAAGAACTCTACATTGACATTCATCAACTCTCGTGACTCTGAGGCTCGTGCTAACAGCGAGTTTATCGGTGCTATCGGTGGTGATGAGGGTGATGAGCTTGTTATCACAGGTTCTGTTGTTGAGAATAATAAATATAATGAGACTGTAGATAATTATACACCAGACCACATGCTTATCGGTGGTCGTCGTGGCGATTTCAAGGCAACTATTGACGGTGAGTCTATTTATGCTGTTGAGGAGACTCCAAGCGACGACAACACAGGTAGCGATACTCCTGCTGAGGAGTAATCCTTGATAGCTATTTAGCTAATATTTAATAAAGTTGACCCCAAAGGTTTGTTTGCAAACTTTTGGGGTCACTTTTTATTTTGTTAGAATATTTTTTAGTATATTCGCATCGTGAAATAGTGTTTTTTAAGTAACATATAAACTACCAAATAATTTTTTAGATGATTAAGACCAAATTTTTAATGATTGCGGTGGCCTTGACACTCGGTGTAGCGTGTGTGCAGGACCCTGAGATGGAGTCGTCTAAGACGTATGAGCAATCGATTGAGGCTAAGTATGTTAACACATCGGACGATGCTGCTAACGGCTCGCTAATTCTCTATGTAGAGGAGGATACTGCTCAGATGTGGCTCTCTTCACCCGCAGCAACACGTTCGGGTGACAGCGTACTCGATCAGGTAGCCAGTGAGTTGGGTGCTACATCTATCGAGCCACTCTTCAATTTGAAGGTGCATGCCGATGATAAGATTGCTCGTGGTATGCATAGATGGTTTGTTGTGTCGTTTGACAAAGATGTCGACATCGAGACTGCTGCTGCTAAGTATGCTGTGAATCCTCAGGTTGCACGTGTGCAGTTCAACTCTGTTATTGCACGCCCTAAGGTGTCGGCAGTTCCTGTTTCGGATGAGATGCTCACTCGTGCATCTTCAGATATGCCTTTTAATGATCCAAAATTGCCAGATCAGTGGCACTACAATAACGTAGGTGATAAAAACCTATATCAGAATGTTGTGGCTGGCGAGGATATTGGTGCCTTTGGCGCTTGGAAGTACACCACAGGTCATAAGGATGTTATCGTAGCTGTTGTAGATGAGGGTGTTATGTACTCACATCCCGATTTGGCTGCAAATATGTGGGTTAACGAGGATGAGATTCCTGGTAATGGCAAGGATGATGATGAAAATGGCTATATTGATGATGTTCACGGTATTAATGCAGTGACAAAGAGTGCCAATATTACTTGGAATAAGCCTGGTGATTCAGGTCACGGTACGCACGTTGCAGGTACTGTTGCTGCTGTAAACAACAATGGTATTGGTGTTTGCGGTGTAGCGGGCGGCTCGGGCAATGGCGATGGCGTTCGTATTATGAGTGTTCAGATCTTCGATGGAGAACCAAAGGCAGACATTGCTATCTCTGCTCGCGCTATCGAATACGCTACCGATAATGGCGCATGCATTCTTCAGTGCTCATGGGGTTATCCATCCGACGAAATGAGTAGAATTTATGAGTATATCTATACAAATGAGGATGGTGGATATGCTCCTGAATATAAAGCTATTAAGCGCTTTGTTGAGGAGGCTGGCTGCTCTGGTTTGAAGGGTGGTGTGGCAATCTTTGCTGCGGGTAACAATAATAATCCTTACTCAGACTATCCTGGAGCATACAACCAGATTTTGTCTGTAACAGCCTATGCTCCAGATGGTCTTCCAACAACCTATACCAACTATGGCCCAGGCTGTAATGTGGCAGCTCCGGGTGGAGAGTTTACATGTATGAGAGGTACTTCTCATGATAGTTGTGTCTTGTCAACTGTTCCACGTACGGCTACTAATGAATATGGCAATCCATATAACAAGGATTATGCCTATATGCAAGGAACATCTATGGCGTGTCCTCATGTTTCGGGTGTTGCGGCGTTGCTCGTATCATACGCCATTGAGAATGGAATTACCCTAACTAATAAGCGCCTCTATGAGCTTCTTACAAGCTCAGTGCGAGAGATAGATAGTCGCCTTGTAGGTACTAAGTTGGCATACGACTATTATGGTCAGGCATTCCAGTTCAAAATCGATGAGCACCAGGGTAAGATGGGTACAGGTAAGCTCGATGCGTTGCTTGCCATTATGAATCTCCGTGGTGCAAGCTGTATTCCTGTTGTTGTTGGCGAGGAGGCGGAGGTCAATATCAACGACTATTTGGGTGAGGGAGGTCTAAATATTACTCCTTATGCACCTAATGGTAAAGTTGAGATTGATTCTGCTACTAAAAAACGTCTCGGTATTACAACGTTTGACCTTTTCAAGGGTACGTATTTCATCGTTTGTACTAAGCCAGGTATTGGTGTGGTGACCTTGTCATATATCGCAGGCGGTACGGAGTTGGGTGGCGGCAGGGTCACTGGTGGTAAGCTTATCGAGAAGGATTTTGTTATCGTTGCTCGCGAGAATAACGATAATGGTGGTTGGTTGTAGGATTACTAAATGTTAAAGAATATGAAGAATAAGATATATGCATTGGCTCTTTCGCTACTAATGTTGATGGTGGCGTGTGACAATAGCGATGATTTGGTTAAAAGTGGTATTGCCAAGGAGTGGAAGCTGGTATCTGTAAATGATGTGAAGCCAGAGTTTACTGTATATATGCGCTTCGATGGCGGTATATTTAATATCTACCAGCAGCTCTATACGTTGGATTATCTCTACTATGATGGCTCATACTCACTAAATGATGGCATCCTTAGTGGAGAGTACTTCGATGGCTCGGCTTGGAAGTGTAGTTATATGCTCTCATTGTCGAACGATGGTAAGCGACTAAGACTTATAAGCAATGAGGAGCATCCTATCACAAACATGTATGAGGCGTGCACAATCCCTCAGAGTGTTATTGAGGAGGTCTCTACACGCTCACACACAGAGATTGATTATCATCTCTAATCTGGTGGTCAATAAAGGTGGAATAATTAAACTATTAACATTATGAATAAGACAAAAGTTCTACTTGCTGCGTTGGCATCGCTGTTCGTTACAGCATGCGTTAGCGATGATGTTGTTAACTCTCAGGGTGCTTCTGAGCTAGCAACCGCTAAGATGATTAACCGCCCAGAGTCTGCAACAAAGGGTATATTGGTAGTCTTTGTTGATGAGGAGACTGCTGCAAAACTTGAAAATGCCGAGGACGCTACACGTTCTGGTGTTACTGCCTTGGATGTCGCTGTTGCGGAGATTGGTGCAACAGAGATTACTCCGGTGTTTAATATGCTTGTTAATGCAGAGCAGAAACGCGAACTTAATATGCACCGTTGGTTTACAATTAACTTCTCGGAGGATGTAGACCTTGAAGTTGCTGCTAAGACCCTATCTGAGTTGGCGGAGGTTAAGCGCATTCAGTTCAATATACCTATCGAGACTCCAAAGTCTACTGCTGTGGAGGTCGATTTGTCGCAGTATGCTGCTACACGTTCTGAGTCGTTGCCTTTCAACGATCCAGGTCTTGCGAAGCAGTGGCACTATCATAATGATGGTACTGTGGACTTCCCAAATGCTAAGGAGGGTGCAGATATCAACCTATTCCCTGCATGGAAGCATACCGCAGGTCGTCCTGAGGTTGTTGTTGCGATTGTTGATGAGGGTGTATGCTACGACCACGAGGATTTGAAGGATAGCTTCCTTGTTAACGAGGCTGAGTTGAATGGCGAGCAGGGTGTTGACGATGATGGCAATGGTTATAAGGATGATATCTATGGATACAACTTCGTTGATAAGGGTCGTGTAACCTATAGTCGTAATAAAGATTCTGGTCACGGTACACATGTGGCTGGTACTATTGCTGCGGTTAACAACAATGGTATTGGTGTTTGTGGTGTTGCTGGTGGTACAGGTAAGGGCGACGGTGTTCGTATTATCTCTTGCCAGATTATCTCTCAGGGTAGGGCTGCAAGTTGTCCAGATACAGCGGCTGCTATTGAGTATGCTGCGGACCGTGGTGCTTGTGTTTTGCAGAACTCTTGGGGCTTTGAAGCTGGTGCTATCTCTAACGACGCCCACTTCGAGGAGGGTGATACTTCGGTAGAGCTTGTTGCGATTAACTACTTTAAGCAAAAGAAGAACTGCGAGGCTTTGGATGGCGGTATCGTAATCTTCGCTGCGGGTAACGATGGTGTGGCAATGGCAGTATATCCAGGTGCTTATAACTCGCTTATCTCTGTAGCAGCAATTGCTTCAGATGGTCTCCCAACACACTACACTTGCTACCATCTTGGTTGTAATGTAGCAGCTCCTGGTGGTGAGGAGACTATTACAGGTGAGACTCAGGGCTGTGTGCTCTCTACTATGCCACCAGCGTTTGCATCAACAGGTTATGCTGCTATGCAGGGTACATCTATGGCGTGTCCTCACGTATCGGGTATCGCAGCGTTGGCTATCTCTTATGCCTTGGAGAATGGCATTAAGCTATCGTTGCCAGAGTTGAAGGATATTATCGTATCTTCGGTTAATGACCTTAACGCCTTTGTTGGTGATTTGGTATTCAAGCAGAAGTGTGGTGGTGGTAATATGAACCTCAATTCCTACAAAAATAAGATGGGCACAGGTCTTATCGATGCATATCAGGCTTTGATGGCAGTGCGTGGTACGAGATGTATTCCACTCCCTGTTGGTGAGGAGGTATATATCGATATTTCAAAGTTCATTGGCGATGGTAAGTCGACAATCAAGATGCTTAAATCGGATATTAGCGATGAGGCTATTGAGGCTCTCGGTATTGAGGATATCAAGTGGATGGGCAGTAAGCTTGTATTGACTTGTACAAAGGCTGGTTCAGCACTTGTGAAGTTGAAGTATATCGCAGGTGGAACGATGGTCGGTGCTGGTCAGATTATGGGAGGTATGGAGGTCGAGCAGGAGTTTGCATTCGTTGCACGTTCTGGTATTGCGCTTGACGAGGGTACTTATGGTCCTATTGTCCCAGGTGGATGGTTGTAGTAGATGTCTAACAGATAATTGAATGAATACTATGAAAAGATTGAAGATATGGTCACTCGTAGCACTTCTTGCAATGGCATTGGTCTCTTGTGGCGATGATATAGAGGTTAATGGCGGTAACAACGGCGGTAACAACAGCGGTAACAACAGCGGTAACAACGGCGGTGATAACGGCGGTGATAACGGCGGTGACAACGGCGGGGACAACGGCGGTGGCGATGTGCCTATCATCAATACGGATATTGTTGGTGAGTGGCATCTTATCTCTTGGTGTGATGCTGAACCAGAGTTTGATGTATATATTGAGTTTAATGAGTACGGCAAATTTAATATATACCAGCAGACTTGGACATTCACATACGATCGCTTCACAGGTACTTTCTCGGTGAATGATACTCTCCTAAGCGGCATGTATAGCGATGGTAGCAGCTGGTTAGCAAGCTATATCCACACGGTGGAAGATTCGAAGCTAACGCTTATAAACACAGTCGACCTCGATGAGGTTGGTATCTACGAGGCTTGCGTAATACCTGCTGAGGTTATCGAGGAGGCTACTACAACTCGCGCAGAGGAGAGTGTTCCATTCTTGTAACGAGGAGTAGGCTAAGTGTAAGTTTTAGGGGATTTGGTGGGTTTGGATGGCAAAACACTAAGTCCCCTAAGTTGTAAATATATAGAGTATGAAACGATTACTTTTATTACTTGCATTCGGTGTTGCATCGCTATGTAGTGTTATGGCTGAGCAGGTTTCGCCCGCCGAGGCTCTGCGAGTAGCCTCACAGCTCTTTGGCGATACAACGCGTGGTGCTACACTATCCGTGGCGTGGGATAGCAGGCAACTATCCTCTACCCGCGTGGAGGATGTACCTACATTTTATGTTATTACGCCAGACGAAGGCGCAGGCTTTGTGATTGTCCCTGCCGATAATGCGCTACGTCCGATATTGGGTTACTCGATGACATACTCTGCACCCGCAGCGGGGCCTCTGCCTCGAAACTTCGAGCAGTGGCTTTATGAGGTGGACGCTACGGTGCGCTATGTGCGAGAGAACGGTGTCGAGGCAAATGAGGCTGTGGCACACCTTTGGAGCACGAGTTATAAGCCCGTAGCTGCAACGATGCTAAACACAGCGCGTTGGAGTCAGATAGCACCATATAACGACCTTTGTCCGTTGGATGGCGATGCGCATAGCCTTACGGGATGTACGCAGACAGCGATGGCGGTAATCATGTATCACTATCGTTGGCCTGAGAGAGCAAAGGGTGTCACATCAGCCTACACTACACGCAATGGATTGTATGTGCCATCGCGTGATTTGAACCATGCCTACGATTGGAATTCGATGCTCGAAACATATACCGAGGGCAAGTATAACGATAAGCAGGCTGAGGCTGTGGCGGTGCTTATGGCGGATCTCGGTCACGCTTTTAAGGCTGAGTACACGGCGGTAGATACGGGTGCTCTGCCAGATATGACGGCACTATATGAGAATTTTGGTTATAGTCCAGCCTCAAATATGGTGATGCGCAACAACTATCCAAGTGAGTCTTGGAGTGCTATGCTACGTCGTGAGATTGAGGCGTCGCGCCCAATCTTCTATGCTGGATATACTGCCGAGGGTAGTGGTCACGCCTTTGTTTTGGATGGCGTGGACGATAACGACTACTTTCATGTAAATTGGGGCTGGGGTGGTTACTATGATGGCTTCTTTGTGCTTAACAGCCTTATGCTTGATGACTATCTCTTCGATACACAGCATTGGGCGGTCTTTGGTATGCGCCCTATGCGTGATGGCGAGATGGACAATTGGCTAAGCCTTAGCTCGGGTGGTTTGAAGGTCTCGACTACGGAGTTTAAGCGCGATGTTCCATTCGAGGTGATGTCTATCTCGGTGTCAAACTACACCTCGTTTAACTTCTCTGGTTATATTCGAGTTGGTGTGTGTGATAAATCGGGCGAAGTGAAGTCGTGGGCTACGGATGCTCAGTATATATCTGTACAGGCATATTATGGTAGCAGTACCAATAGGATGAAGGCTCAAATTACGGAGGATATTGCCGAGGGCGACAGGCTTGTAGTCTTCTTCCGTAGTGATAGTAGCCAGAGATGGTTTAAGATGGAGCCATATATCGACAACGCTTGCGCGGAGATAGTGCTTAAATATGCTTCGATTGGAAATACCACCTCGATGTCGTTTGATAAGAATACGGGTATTCTCCTCGTAAATTATGATAGCGATGTTCGCTCGGCGCTCTACCTTGCCGATGAGTATATCGAGACAGGTGTTACGATAAGCAAGGGGTCGATGAAGGTCTATACCGAGCTGTTGCAGCGCGATGCGACATATACTATCTATCTTGAACGCAAGGGCGTAGAGTCGAAGAGTATCGCGTTTACACTTAAAGAGTTATAAACTATGAAGAGGATATTGTTAATGATAGCCCTTGTTGCACTATGCGCAGGGTGTCAATATTCGGATAAGGGGATAGACCAGCAGCCAGATAATGGTGTGATAGATAACGAACCAGAGGTGGAGGCTGAGTTGGAGGTCGACAAGAGCGAGTTTGTGCTCGACTATGTAGCTCAGAGTATCGAAGTTCAGGTTACAGCAAATAAACCCTTTGAGGTTAGTGTAAATGTTAGTTGGCTTACCTACGCTATTGCTGAGGGTGGTGATAGGGTTGTGCTCAGCGTGACGGAGAATACGACCTCTAAGTCTCGCTCGGCAAATGTGGTTATTACGGCAGACGAGTTAAGCCATACGGTAACAGTTGAGCAGGGTGCAAAGCCCGTGCAGATGCAGTTACTCTTGGAGCATACGTCATCTGTGTTTGATACGCCAACATGGGGCGGAAGTAACATAAAAGGCGTTGTAGATTGGGGCGATGGCACCACGGAGGAGTATAGCGAGGGTATGTCGCACGAGTATACGGATACCCAAAAGCATAGCGCGCAGTTTAGAATGGAGGGAGCAACCTCGTTTCATATCGAGCGCATCGGAGAAATAGATAGCGTTACGATATCGCTATAAATAGTATAGGCAGTCGATTTCGACTGCCTATACTATTTATAAAGTGAAAAGTGAAAGGTGAAAACTGAAAAGTATGGTGTCTGCGACGCGTATTTATAAAACTCGCGCGAAGCGCTCCTTACTTTTTACCTTTCAGTTGTCAGTTTTCACCTAATTCTATATAATATTCTCGGTGTATTCGACCGTGTGATTGCCGAAAGGGTCAACCGTTACAGCGATAAGGTCAAACTGCAAGTTTAGCGGGATATGGCGTATTGCACGAAATGCCATAGCGCCACGGCGTAGCGAGCGAATCTTCGAGTCGTTGATACTGTCGTATGCCGTTTGCCAGCCTCCCTCTTTGCGAGTTTTGACCTCCACAAAGTGCAAGGTGTCGTAGTGCTGGGCGATAATGTCTATCTCGTAGTATCCTATGCGCCAGTTGCGCTCCACAATAAGATAGCCGCGGTCGCGCAACCACTGCATGGCTATATCCTCGCCACGCCCACCTATATCGAATGTCGATACACCCTCCATCTAAGACTATCGCTTAAGAAGGAATGAGATATCATCGCCAGGGTTTACCTCGTATGTAGGCTGACCCTTCTTGAAGATACGCATTGGGCGTGAGCCGATAAGCTCGATGCCGTTGTCGTCGATACGGAGCATACAGCCCTCGCGAAGACCTACGACATAGCGGCTGCGGTTAGCCTCCAAGTATTCCAAGATGCGCTGCTCGCGAGTCTCACCAGCGTGACCCTCAGGGTTAGCGTCTAAGTAGTGTGGGTTAATCTGGAACGATACAAGACCTATGGCGCGGAAAGAGTCTGGCTGTACGATAGGCATATCGTTAGTGGTGCAGATGGTAGGGCAGGTAACGTTGCTACCAGCCGACCAGCCTACGTATGGCATACCACCCTTAACACGGCGGTGGATAACATCCAACAAATCATCCTCCTGCATTTTTTTAAGCAGAGCAAATGTGTTTCCGCCACCGATAACCACAGCCTCGGCATTACGCAAGAAGTTGCGCTTGTTCAACGCGTGGTGGATAGACTTAACCTTGATGCCAATCTCGTTGAAGCGAGCCTGCACCTTTGCCTCGTACTCGTCGTATGAGAAGGTAACAGCTGCGTAAGGAATAAATACAACCTCTGATACGCCTTTAAGCGTTTTTGCAATCTCGGCGATAGGATATTTCAAATACTCCTCACCTGCATTGGTAGAATTGGAAATTAGTAAAAGGTTCATAATGCTATGAATATTAAAGTTTTAATGTATTTTGTTACAAAATCGTTGATAAATTTTCTACACTTAATGTCAAAGATAATAAAAAAAGTGTTATTTTTGCACCGTTCAATGAAAAAAAAATATTGGACAAAGTTAGAGTAGGAAATAATTTACTACTATAATGTTTAACTAAAACTTATTTATTATGTCAGAAATTCAGTCAAAAGTTGTCGAGATCATCGTTGACAAGTTGGGCGTTAAGGAGTCAGAGGTTGTAGCTGAGGCAAGCTTCACTGCACATCTTGGTGC
>JAZOSJ010000063.1:0-6748 GCA_045657045.1 Alistipes sp. | reverse complement strand
TGTTGAGAGAATAGTGCAGATACAACGCTCGGCGAATTTCGAGGCGATGGGCTGTACTTTGGCGTACTGCCCATTGCTGAGATAATTCGTTAGCGGAAGTAGATGCGCTGTTATATCAACAAAGAACGACAAAATACACTTTTTATTCACTCTCTTATTTTAATTACTACAAGCTGGATAGAATATGAAGAAGATTGTAATCTTCGACCTCGACGGCACACTTCTTAATACCATTGGAGACCTCGCAGATGCTGTCGACTATGTGATGCGCTCACGCAATCTACCAGAGCATACAAATGCCGAGTATAGAGAGATGGTGGGTGGCGGCATAAAGCGCCTTGTGGAGCGTGCACTCCCCACAGAACTCGCCCAGAATGAGGCGTATGTAGAGGAGTGCGTAGCTCAGTTTCGACGCTACTATGTCGATAATATCGACCGCCACACCATCCCCTACGATGGTATCACTGAGCTACTCCACAAGCTTCAAGAGAAGGGCGTTATGTTAGCCGTGGCATCGAATAAGTTTCAGCACGGCACAGATAGACTTGTAGCCAAATTCTTTGGCGATATAGAGTTTATCGCCATCGAGGGTAATCGCGAGGGCGCACCACTAAAACCCGACCCAGAGATCATATATACCATCCTGCGTAAGGCTGGTGTAGAACTTAGCGACGCCTTGATGGTTGGCGACTCAGGTATCGACATCCGCACCGCTGCGGCTGCGGGCATCGACTCCGTAGGCGTATCGTGGGGCTTCCGCTTTGCCGAGGAGCTATACGATGCTGGTGCTACGCTTGTAGCCACATCCATCGAGGAGCTTGAACAAGCCATATACGAGAGCTAATAGAGGACATAGCACTATTATTGATAATTAAATTATAGGTATGGTAATATAGATTTCAAAAAAAATTACTACCTTTGTATATTGCAACAAATAACACGTTATCAATATAGCTATGAAACATTACTTTTCATTTTTGATATTAGCGCTTATCCTCGCTGTGGGCTGTGACAATAGTAACGACTACGAAGGCAGCAACACACACCAAGAGGAGAGTTTTGTATTTAACGATGGCACATACCTCACTCCATCAGTCAGTAGCGAGGGTGGTGCGCTAAGATTCGGTTTTACTACAAACTCTACATGGAGTGTCTCAACATCAGAGACCTGGCTTAGCGTGAAACCAGCGAGTGGCGATGAGAACGACAACGAGTTCTATGTTTTAATCTCGAAGAACGAGAGCAGCAACGAGCGAAATGCCACCGTAACCGTAGCATACGGCACAAAGAGCCTTGCAATAGAGGTCAAACAGCTGGCGAGACCAGAACTTATCGCCACCTACGAGATTACATATCAAACGACCGATGGCGAGCCTATCACCCTAAACACCAACGAGGGCTTCGGTAGTGCGCTTATCGATAATAACTACGCTGATAGCTACGGCAGACTTTGCTTCGAGAGCGAGGTTAGCGCAATCCCTGCGGAGGCATTTAAGGGTTGCAACACCCTTTCAGCTATCATCCTCCCTGAGACTATTCAAAGTATCGGCAACAACGCCTTCGAGAACTGCCTGGCTCTTACAAGCATCGCTATACCAGGGGGTGTCACCACCATTGGCGATTTCACATTCTACAACTGCATCTCTTTGGCAGAGGTAGAGCTCTTGGAGGGCATCCAGAGCATCGGTAGCCACGCCTTTGCACACTGCATTGCGCTCACAGCCGTAGCGCTTCCTAATAGCATTACAGCTATTGCCGACTACGCATATAGCAATTGTACAACTCTCAACTCTGTAACTCTTGGCAATGGTATCACGAGCTTGGGTAACAACGCCTTTGCAGATTGCTTTGCACTTAGCAGCATCGCACTTCCAGAGAGCTTAAAGAGCATCGGAGAGTACACATTCGCAAATTGTGGCAAGCTCGCTAATATCACCATCCCTGCCAACACCGAGAACATTGGCGAGTATGCCTTCTTCGACTGCACAGCCCTTAAAAGCGTTGAGTGCTTAGCCTTAACGACACCTAATCTTGGTTTCGGAGCATTCCACAAATACCGCTACGACAAGCAGACAGGTGGTATCGAGAAGCTATCATATATTCCTATCGGTTGCACGATATATGCTCCTGCAACAGCAGTAGAGGCGTACAAAACCGCCGAGAATTGGTCCGACTACGCGACATACATTAAGTCTAAGTAGCGAATCGCTCAGATAAAAAATAGGGTTGTCTTGAAAGACAACCCTATTTTTTGTTTGCATTATTCTACTCCGCGCAAATCACTATCGTAGCCGATTTAAGACCTTTGGCCGTGGCGGTGAGGGTTATATCACCAACCTTGTCTGTGCTCTGCACGATGGCTGTCATCATGCCGCTAAACACCTTCATCTCGGGCTTGTGGAAGAGCTCCAACGACACAGGGTTGCCGTTAGCGCCAGCGCGGTAGAAGCCCGCACCCTTAACGCTATACTTAACAAGATTCTCGGCATTAGGACAGAGGTTGCCATCCTTATCCACAACCTTGACCGTTACAAACGAGAGATCCCTGCCATCAGCCTTGATAGCGCTGCGGTCCGCCTCCAAGACGATGCGATAAGGCTTACCCGCAGTGCGCATAACACGCTCAGCCACAGCCTTGCCCTCAGCATCGTACGCCACAACCTTAACCTCGCCAGGCTCGTATGTAGTATCCATCCACATAAGGCGGTAGCGCTGCTGACGCACAAAGTCGCGCTCAGCCTCCGCGCCACGACTATTCTCCACCGTGATAGAGTTATCCTTGGTGCGCACACCCTGACTTACGCCATTTATAAAGAGCTCAGCACTCGGATAGTTGGTATATACAAATATCGGCGTGGTCTCGCCCTCGCGCCCCTCCCAATTCCAGTGAGGGAGAATATGCAAAGTCTCCGCCTGCTCGTTCCAATGGCTACGATATAGGTAGTAGCGATCCTTCGGCAGACCTGCAAGGTCGACAATACCGAACAACGAGGAGTGGCTTGGCCAATCGGTGTAGTATGGCGTAGGCTCACCGAGGTAGTCGAAGCCCGTCCATACGAACTCACCTATCGCCCAGCTAAACTCGTCGTGCCAGATCCAATCATCCTCCGGTAGGTTCGACCAGCCGCAGTGCTCAACGTCGTACGACGAAGCCTGATGATCCTCATATCGTGCCATCGAGCGACGCTCGACAGGGAACTTGTAGACACCGCGACTACTTACCGTAGAGGCGGTCTCCGAGCCGAGGATTATCTGCTGTGGCAGACGTAGGTAGTTATCGGCATAGCGGAATGGTCGGTAGTTGAAACCTGCGACCTCCATCACAGCCGCCATATTGTTATATACCACATTATCGGGCTGATCCATACCATTGGTCACAGGGCGCGTAGGGTCCTCGCGGTGACATATATCCTGCAACATACGCGATAGCTTAGGGCCCCAAATCTTATCACCCTGATCTGGCACCTCGTTACCTATGCACCACATCACCACGCTTGGGTTATTGCGATAGTGATGCAAGAGGTTTAGCATATCTCGCTCCACCCACTCCTCGAAGTGGCGGTGATAGCCATTCTTAACCTTCGCTGTGCGCCACTCGTCGAAAGATTCGAGCATCAGCATCATACCCATCTCGTCGCACGCCTCCACAAGCTCTGGCGCAGGCATATTGTGCGATGTACGGATGGCATTACAGCCCATATCCTTCATTATGCGTATCTGGCGACGTATCGCGGCATCGTTTACCGCAGCACCCAAAGGTCCGAGGTCGTGGTGGTTGCATACACCCTTGAACTTCGTTGGCACGCCATTTATAAACATTCCATACTCTGGGATTATCTGGATTGTGCGCACACCAAAGCGTGTCGAGTACTCATCTTTGAGCACCTCGCCATCGTAAATCTTCGACGATGCGGTGTATAGAAGCGGTGTATCGACACTCCAAAGCTCAGGCTTTGCAAGCTCTATATGCTGCTCAAAGAGGGAATTATCATACCTGCTTAGCTTCGCCTTGTCGGTTGCAACCACCGCGCCCTTAGGGTCGATAATCTCTGTTACGATGCTAAAGCCATCGCGCGCCATACCCTCTGGTGTTGCGAGCTTTGTGCATACCACCACCTCGGCAAGCTCTGCGGTCACACGAGGTGTTGTCACCTGCGTACCCCACACGGGGACGTGCGCATCCTCGGTGATAACGAGGTGTACGTTGCGGTATAGTCCCGCTCCGGGATACCAACGCGACGAATCTGGCAGGTTTTCAAGACGCACGGCAAGGATATTCTTCTCGCCCGCACGCAACTGCTCCGTGATGTCGATATGGAAGGAGTTGTAGCCGTATGGCCAATAGCCCACCTCCACGCCATTGAGATAGACGTGCGCATCGCTCATAGCGCCATCAAATATAAGCGTGGCGCTCTTGCCCTCAGCAAACTCCTTAGCCTCGAACTCCAAGCGATACCATCCCACACCCACAAATGGCAGACCTCCGGTGCGACCAGCATGCTCCATCGCCTCCTTCTGACCATCCTGCGTGATGGCTACATTCTGCTTGTCGTTATTGATGCTGAAAGGACCATATATCGCCCAATCGTGTGGCACGGTAACACTCTGCCACTTGGTGTGGTTGTAGCCTATGGTGCTAAACTCTGCGCTATCCTCGCGCGTGAAGCGCCATCCGCGCTCCAAAAGTTGCTCTGTGCGCACCTGCGCCTCGGCGGTAGCGATGACCGCGATAAGGGCTATCAATAATAGAAATACTCTCTTCATTATATTAAGGTTTTATAATTTTCTACCACCCACAAAGATAAGAAAGTTTTTCAATAGATTGTTTATTTCGTCGAAATTACCTACATTTGCCAAACAAATAACATAAAACTATGTCCGTTGAAAGCACATTACGAGCGGTTACAACGCTCCGACTTACTGAGATGAAACAGCGTGGCGAGAAGATTGCTATGCTCACATCATACGACTACTCTATGGCGAAGATTGTCGACCATGCGGGTATTGACGTTATCCTTGTTGGCGACTCTGCGGCCAATGTTATGGCGGGCTTCGAGACCACGCTACCTATCACATTGGATATGATGATATACCATGCTAAGTCGGTTGTGCGTGCCGTAGAGCGCGCCTTGGTGGTTGTAGACCTACCTTTCGGCACATATCAGGGTAACTCTAAGTTGGCGCTCGACTCGGCGGTGCGCATTATGAAGGAGACCGAGGCTGATGCCGTAAAGTTGGAGGGTGGCGAGGAGGTCATCGAGTCTATCCAGCGCATCCTTTCGGCAGGCATCCCTGTTATGGGTCACCTCGGACTTATGCCACAGTCGATACACAAGTTCGGCACATATAACGTGCGCGCCAAGAGCGAGGCTGAGGCAGAGAAGCTTATCCGCGATGCCCACCTCTTGGAGGATGCGGGCTGCTTTGCCCTGGTGTTGGAGAA
The DNA here is from genome assembly GCA_045657045.1 of Alistipes sp. Classification (GTDB taxonomy): domain Bacteria; phylum Bacteroidota; class Bacteroidia; order Bacteroidales; family Rikenellaceae; genus Alistipes. Next base: position 1,305 of record JAZOSJ010000063.1, on the reverse strand, counting down.
GATTCCTGCTGAGCTTGGCAAGCGCGTCTCTCAGGAGTTGCATATCCCTACTATCGGTATCGGCGCTGGTGGCGCTACCGACGGTCAGGTACTTGTGGCTCACGATATGTTGGGCATCACCCAAGCCTTTTCACCCCGCTTCCTACGCCGCTATGCCGACCTCGGCACGGTTATCTCAGAGGCCGTAGGTCACTATGTCGACGATGTCAAGAGCTGCGACTTCCCTAACGAAAAGGAGCAATACTAACAACAAAAGGCTGCCCGTGGGCAGCCTTTTGTGTAATGAGGGGAATCTTCTGTGGGTTAATATGTGTTACTATGAGTTACTATGGGTTAATATGGGTTGCTATGAGTTAATATGGGTTACTATGGGTTAATATGAGTTACTATGGGTTAATATGTGTTTATCATTAAGATAGATTAAACCAGAACTATTATCTTGCTTTGGTACGAAGTCTATACATCTTCTCTTTAACACCTCCATCTGTAACAAACTTCTGCTCTATCGACTTTATATAACGCGATAGCAATGTATCAACTTGATATAACAACACGATTGCCATATTCGCTATAGTCTCATTACCGCGGTTTTCGGCAAGAGCAACAAAAAATTGATAGTCCGTATGTTCTGTACCTAACTTTCGCATAGTTGCCACCTCTATAGAGTTAGTATTCCACAACCTTAGCGAACGGGTGCTTAAATAGTCGATGTAATCTTCCAGCAACTCTTTAAAACTTCCACGAGCCACGTTTAGGAGCTTTAGAGACATCTCATAGGACGATGCCATATCGATGACACCTTCTACAATGTTCTGCTTACCTGAGCGCGCTGCCTGTATCATCTGGTCGTGAGTGCGATCACGCTTATCAATGAAACGCGAACAGAAATGATATGTTAAATCATAAATTATCACAGCCTTCTTATAACAAAGTAAGTCTGTGTAATTAGAGTTTGTCTGGACAATTCTGCTATTCATATAATTGATAATCTTTAAACAAAAGTAACATTTATCACAGACATAGACAAATAATATCACCAAAAAAATTAATTGCGATGGGTTACAATGGGTTACAATAGGTTACAATAGGTTACTATGAAAAACATCTGAACCCATCTGAACCCATTTGAACTCATCTGAACCCATAGAAACTCAAAAACAACAATAGGTTACGATGGGTTACAATAGGTTACAATAGGTTACTATGAAAAACATCTGAACTCATCTGAACTCATCTGAACCCATCTGAACTCATCTGAACCCATCTGAACCCATTTGAACTCATCTGAACCCATCTGAACCCATC
>JAZOSJ010000062.1:0-3400 GCA_045657045.1 Alistipes sp. | reverse complement strand
AGAGAGTGAATAAAAAGATGTAGTTTTAGGCTTGCGAAGCCCGAAAAAGCGGAGTTTACTGAGCGTAAATGAGCATTTTGAGGGCAAGCGTAACGACAAAATACACTTTTTATTCACTCTCTTATAGAATTTGTTTGATTCTATATTAAGCAGTAGCAATCTTCTTCCAAGCAACAAGCTGAAGTACCCAAGCAACGATAGAAAGGATAGCACCAATGATGTTGATAAATGGAATGATCGCAAGAACTGAAGCGATGATTGAAAGGATGATAGCAGTGTGAAGCTTCTTTGCACCTGCGACACCATTTGCAGGAAGAGTTGTAGAGTTCTTCAATGCAGATGTACCCATAATGTAGAAAACAAGACCTACAATTGATACAAGACCGCCGATGATACCACCAATTAGAGGGATCCAGCAAAGGACAGAACCAATAATGCTGAGCAATGTAGCAAGCCAAAGTTTCTGAACACCTGGAGCATCGTTTGCATCAACAACACCCTTCCACTGGCCCAATGAGATGATGAACCAAATATTTGCACCAATACCAACAAGACCTACTACAAGAGCAAGAATAGCAAAGATTGGCACCAAAATACCAAATGCACCACAGATACCACCTAAAATACCTGCAATCGCAGCAATCAAAACAGCTGTAAACAAGTTCTTAGTAACCTGCTGATAAGTAAGATTTCCCATAATAATTTAAGTTTTAATAAAAGTTAATAAAATGTATATTTTCTGTTTTATCTCGGGTTAGAAATAGCACTCCAAAGTGATAATACTACTCCTCTGAAGAGCCTTTGCTATCACAAATTTAGAAAAATTTTTATTCAAAACAAACTATATCTGATATTTTCCTCAAAAAAAGTAATCTATTTTGGATATATACTACTTTATGTTAGTTTGTATGCTTCTTAATATGCTCCATATAGCGAGCCCAGTTGGAGTCGCTGGTGTACTTTGCATAGCTCGATGCTGGCACGTAGATAGTATAGTCCAATGGCAAATTCTCAAATGGATCAATACCGCCTGCACTTCGCTTAATAGTTGGAGGAGTTGTAGGGTCGAGGTATATCTGAGATAGACTTGAGCAGTTGTAGAAGACTCCGCTACCCAACGACACCACTGAAGAAGGGATAGTAATCTTAAGCACCCTATCGCACTTAGCAAAGCTACGATCCGAGATTGCGGTAATGCCTTGAGGTATTGCATACTCCGACAAATTTGCTGGTGCAAAGGCGTATAGTTGCTGATTCACCACAAAGCATCTTCCATCAGCAGAGGTATTCTCGCCACTGAAACTCTCAAGGCTATAGCAACCCATAAAGCCAGCAAAGTCCTCACTTATAGCGCAGTTGCGTGGAAGCGAAACACTCTTAAGATTGATGCAGTCCACACATACCTCGCGACCAAGCTCCTCAAGACGCTCTGGGAGTTCCAACGACTCCAACTGCTTACAGCCGTAAAAGGCCTGATCAGAGATCTTAGCAACGCTATTAGGGATTGTAACACTCTTTATCGATGTGCCATAGAATGCACCCTCTCCCACACTCTTAACGCCATAAGGAATCTCATAATCCTCACCTCGATAGTTGCGTGCAAGAGCTATAAACTCGTTATCACATACAAGTGCATAACCATCAGATGTGGAATATGTACTTATAAAACGAGCCAAATTAGTGCAATACTTAAATGGGTTACCATCAAACGTCTTAACAGTCTCAGGAATTGTGATAGAGGTAATATCCACATTTCCCAAAAGTCCGATACTTCTAAGTGGCGATGCAAAACGCACAACACCCTTACCATTCTCGTAGGTATTCGAGATTATTGGGGCATCAAACGAGTCGTCGTTAAACTCCACGATATTGCCACTACGCGAGATATAGTGAAGCTCTCTCGTGCTAATATCTGGATAGTATTCACCATGCTCCTCATTGCTACATCCTACGAGTAGTAGCGACGTAAAAAGTACCCAAAATACTCTTTTCATATATTAATATTATCTTGTGAAATTAACTTTTTTAGATACACCCTGCGCCTCCTTACATCTCTGCTTATCGCTTGCTACCACAAGGCTATTTAGGCCAAGCTTATCCTCGCGAGACGAAGCTGAGTAGGTCGACGCATAGGTATTGATAGTACCCATATAGTAATCCACAAACTCCTGAGCATCACCAGCACCCTCACGAGTACAGATAAAGCGCTCGCGGTATACTGGACTTGGGTTACCCTCCTTATCGAAGGCAACAGCAGCAATCATCATCTCAACATCCCACTGACCACGGAAGTATGCTGGAGACCAATTAGCGCCCACACTATAGAGGTTGTCAATAAGCAAATCATCGCTAAAGAGTTCTGGATCCTCCAAGCCCTCCTGATATGTAAAGATTGTGTAGAGGTAGCCACTTGACTCGCCCTGGATATCTACTGACATAGGCAAGATTACATAACCCTTATAGCCTACCAAGTAGTTAGGCTCGAGAGCCGCCACCGCATCACCATCGTAGTAGGCATCAAAGCCCGCTGTGATAGTGATATCAGCAACAACAGCATCTGTTGTAGTAAACTTACCACCCTCACGCATAGAGCCAGTATAAGCGAACTTATCAGGGTCCATTGGGTAAATAACAATCTTATACTCAGTAGATGGCTTTAGCTGCGATAGGCGACTACTAACCGCACCTCGAGTAATCTCATAGTAGCTAAACTCCCAGTAATCACCGTAGTATGACTTGTTATATAGGTTTTGGATATAAGCCTTAACCTCCTCCTCGGTAGTATCAGCCTCAAAGACATTCCAATAATACCAAATACTATAGTCGGTTGGAGTAATAGTAACGTAAGCCTCGCGATCCTCAATATTAGAGATTACGATATCATATTTACAAGCATCGATAGCACCAGCCTTTAGTGTTTTGATATTCTCACGAGTAATCTTAGTAGTTAGCACACCTGCCTCGTAACCAAAGAGCAACACAGCATACTCAGTGCCTGCCTCCATACCACTAAACTCACCCTCGATGTCACCATTGAAGATATATTCGTAGAGGAACGATGTACCGTACTCCTTTAGGACAAAGTCAAAGATTTCGCTATCCTCCTGCATATTAGCAATCTGCGCTGAAGGAATTGCAATGATAGCATATGGATCGTTGTTTGTAGTCTTAATATCGACATAGAATGTTGACTGAGTAACATCCGAGATTGTCATCGAGAGTTGATTATCTGATGGAGGAAGTCGGAGGCCAAGCGGTCTTAGGAAGACAAATGTATGAAACAACTCCTTGGCTCACAGAACGACATGGCTACGATCCGACTTGTAGTCTTAATATCGACATAGAATGTTGACTGAGTAACATCCGAGATTGTCATCGAGAGTTGATTATCTGATGGAGG
>JAZOSJ010000061.1:0-8527 GCA_045657045.1 Alistipes sp. | reverse complement strand
TGAATGTGCTCTATATCCTCGATGAACCAAGCATCGGTCTGCATCCGCGAGATACCGAGCGTCTTATCGGTGTCTTGAAGCAGTTGTGCGATTTGGATAATACGGTTATCGTTGTTGAGCACGAGGAGGAGATTATGCGTGCTGCCGATTGGATTGTAGATATGGGTCCCGAGGCGGGTGTTTGCGGTGGCGAGGTTGTATATAATGGTCCTGCGAAGGATATAACCGAGGCGAAAAATTCGCTTACGGCGGAGTATCTCTCGGGTCGTATGAAGATTGCGACCCCTGAGCGTCGACGTGCTGCTGCGGGCGTGGTGCGTATTAAGGGTGCGCGTCATAATAACTTGAAAAACATAGATGTAGAGATTCCGCTCGGAGTGCTTACCTGCATTACGGGTGTTTCGGGCTCTGGTAAGTCGTCATTGGCGGATGATATTCTCTATCCTGCTCTTATGCGCAAGTTAAAGGAGACTACGCTTGCGCCTGGTGACCACGATAGCATCTATGTGGATAGTGCTCAGTTGCAGGGCGTTGAGATGGTGTCGCAGTCGCCTATTGGTAAGTCTACGCGCTCAAATCCTGTGACCTATATCAAGGCATATGACGAGATTCGCAAACTCTTTGCCGACCAGCCCTACGCTAAGCATACAGGTATCCAGCCTGGCGCATTCTCGTTTAATATGCCTGGTGGCCGCTGCGAGGAGTGCGAGGGCGAGGGTGTTATCAAGGTGAGTATGCAGTTTATGGCAGATGTAGAGTTGCAGTGCGAGGCGTGTGGCGGTATGCGCTTTAAGTCTGAAATCCTCGATGTTAAGTACAATGGCAAAAACATCTACGATATACTGAATATGTCGGTAGACGAGGCTATTGAGTTCTTTGCTGCCGATGCGAATAATGCCACTTGTAAGCGCATTGTCGAGCGCATTAGACCACTTCAAATGGTGGGTCTTGGCTATGTGAAGTTGGGTCAGTCCTCTTCGACACTGTCGGGTGGTGAGTCGCAGCGAGTGAAGCTCGCCTCGTTCCTCACGAAGGAGCGCAGCACAGAGAAGATTATGTTTATCTTCGATGAGCCTACTACGGGTCTACACTTCCATGATATCGGTCGATTGTTAAAGGCTTTCGATGCTCTTATCGAGCGCGGACATACGGTTGTCGTGGTGGAGCATAATATGGATGTTATCAAGTGTGCTGATTGGGTTATAGATCTTGGGCCTGAGGCTGGTAGTGAGGGTGGTAATATCGTTGTTGCGGGTACTCCTGAGCAGGTTATGGCGTGCGAGGATAGTTATACAGGAAAATTTTTGAAGATTGATAATGAGAGAGTTTGAGATATATACGCTCTCCAATGGTATAAGGGGCATTCATCGTAGGGTAAGCAGTGGGGTGGCTCACTGTGCTCTGGTTGTTAATGCTGGTTGTAGAGATGAACTTAGGGGCGAATATGGCATTGCCCACTTTACGGAGCACGCCCTATTTAAGGGTACGGAGCGCCGTAAGGCATATCAGGTAAACTGCCGTTTGGAGAACCTCGGTGGCGAGCTAAACGCTTACACCACAAAGGAGGACACTACACTCCATGCTACAGTGCTACGTAGGGATTTTCGTCGCGCCGTGGAGCTTATTGCCGATGTTATATTTCGCTCTACGTATCCCGAAAAGGAGCTAAAAAAGGAGCGCGAGGTTATCGCCGACGAGATAAATTCATATAAGGACTCACCCTCGGAGCGTATCTACGACGACTTCGAGGATTTGATGTTCAAAGGCTCGGAGTTGGGACATAATATCCTCGGCTCGAAGAGCTCAATTGCTCGCTTCGATACCGGGGCGATACGCCGATATGTCGATAGATGCTATACCACCGACCAGATGGTATTTTCGTCGATTGGTAACTTTTCAGTTGCTACGGCGCAGGCTGTTGCGGAGCAGTATTTGGGAGGTTTCGTGCCAACCACACGCAGTTATAAGCGTGCTGAGCCTCTGCCATACGAGCCATTTGATGTCTCGCTCTCGCGCCATACACACCAGCGCCATGGTCTTATCGGCACGCGCGGTTATAGCATTGCCGACGAGCGCCGTTTGCCGCTTGCTCTGCTTGTCAATATACTTGGTGGACCATCGGCTAACTCGTTGTTAAATATTGAATTAAGAGAGAAGCGTGGTCTTTCGTATAATGTCGAGGCTACCTACACGCCATACTCCGATTGTGGTATTGTGGGTATCTATTTCTCCTCGGATCACGATAATGGCGAGCAGTGTGTGGAGCTTATCGAGGAGTCTGTTTCGAAGATGCTTCGCGAGCCAATCTCGCCACGCAGATTGGCTATTGCCAAGCGTCAGTTTGTGGCGCAGATGGCTATCTCGATGGAGTCGAACGAGGGTTATATGCTCGGTGCGGGCAAGAGCCTACTATTGTATAAGGATATAGACACTTTGGAGGAGGCATACGCCAAGGTTATGGCAATCACGGCAGAACAGATTATGGATGTTGCAAATGATAAGTTTAGTAATCTTTCGCGATTGATATATAAGTAGTTATGGATAAATTAGAACAGTACATATTAGACAACACAAAGCCTGAGGAGGCGTTGATGCGCGAGTTGGAGCGCGAGACATACTTGCGCGTTATCAACCCACGAATGATATCGGGACACTTGCAGGGTAAACTCCTTGAAATGTTGGTGCGTATGATGCGCCCAAAGCGAGTCTTGGAGATAGGTACATTTACGGGTTACTCGGCGCTATCCATCGCGCGAGGCTTGGAGGATGATGCGGTGCTCGACACTATCGAGGTAGATGACGAGTTGGAGGATATCGCAGCTAAGTATTTCGCGAGGTCGGAGTATGGTTCGCGCATCCGTCAGCATATAGGCTCGGCACTCGATGTAGTGCCACAGTTGGGCGAGGTCTACGATATGGTCTTTATCGATGGCGACAAGCGCGAGTACCCAGCATATTATAATATGCTTATGGATGGTGGCTATGTACGCCGTGGCTCGGTGATGCTGGCAGACAATATCCTATGGTACGGCAAGGTTGCAGAGCCTATCGCCCACAACGATAAACATACCGAGGCCATTGTCGAGTTCAATCGTATGGTTAAGGAGGATAGCAGGGTGGATAATGTTATTGTTCCTATCCGCGACGGTATCAATATGATAATGGTAAAATGATAATACATAAACAATTATGAAGAGACTGTTTACACTTTTGATGCTCGCATTTGTGGCTATGTCATGCGAGGAGATTCAGGACTTTATCGACCCCAAAGGTCACGGCTTGGTCTTCCTTGAAGGCGAGATGAAAGCCTATTTTGATGACAAGGGCGACACTAAGAATTATAAATTCCAAGCCGACCTTGCGTGGAGTGCTGAGGTGTCGGCTGATTGGGTCGAGGTTGACCCAACAAGCGGTCCTGCTGGCGAGAATAAAATTAAAATCAAGGTCGACAAAAACAAGAGTGACGAGCGACGCACAGGTTATGTAGATATCACACTATCAAACGAAAAGAGTTACCGCATCGAGCTTGAACAGCTTGCATCGGGCGAGAGCCTTGATGATATTACACCATCTGTCTCTATTCCTAATAATGAGATTTGGTATACAAACGGTAGCACGACAGAACCAACACAACCATATAACACCTCTGCCTTTGATACAAATATTATATCAAATGAATATGATGCCAAGAAAGAGTGCTGGGTAATTAAGTTTGATGGTGAGGTAACTACAATTGGAGAGGATGCATTCGATTATTGCAGTAGCCTAACAAGTGTAACAATTGGAGATAGTGTAACTACAATTGGAGGTTGTGCATTCTCTCGTTGCAGTAGCCTAACAAGTGTAACTATTTCAGATAGTGTAACTACAATTGGAGAGGGTGCATTCGGTTTGTGTGAAAGCCTAACAAGTATAACTATTCCTGATAGTGTAACTACAATTGGATATATGGCATTCTATGATTGCGATAGCCTAACAAGTGTAACTATTCCAGATAGTGTAACTACAATTGGAGGTTCTGTATTCGCGGATTGCAGTAGCCTAACAAGTGTAACTATTGGAAATAGTGTAACTACAATTGAAACTTATACATTCGATAGTTGCAGTAGCCTAATAAGTGTAACTATTGGAGATAGTGTAACTACAATTGGATATATGGCATTCCGCAATTGCAGTAGCCTAATAAGTGTAACTATTCCAGATAGTGTAACTACAATTGGAGATGCTGCATTCCAATTTTGCAGTAGCTTAACAGAATTTAATGGTAAATTTGCATCAGAAGATGGTAGATGCTTAATTATTGATGGTACACTTAATTCATTTGCAATTGGTTGCGGTGTAACGGAATATACTATTCCAGATAGTGTAACTACAATTGGATGGTATGCATTCCTGGGTTGTAATAGCCTCACAAGTGTAACTATTGGAGATAGTGTAACTACAATTGGAAAGAGTGCATTCTGTGATTGCAGTAGCCTAACAAGTGTAACTATTCCTGATAGTGTAACTGAGATTGGAGGTTGGGCATTCTATGAGTGCAGTAGCCTCACAAGTGTATATTGCAAAGCTATAACACCGCCTACTGGATATTCTTGGATGTTTGACTATAACGCTTCTGGTCGTAAGATTTATGTGCCAACAGAGTCGGTAGAGGCGTATAAGAGCGAGTGGGGTTGGAGCGACTATGCTGATGCAATAGAGGGCTACAATTTTATAGATAATGGTGACAACGGCGACGATACAGAGATAGGTATAACAAAAACAGAACCTGAATTTGATGAGATTTGGTATACCAATGGTAGTACGACTGAAGCTACAAATCCATACAACACAGACTCTTTTGGCTGTGCTATTCTATCGAATACCTACGATGAATCCATTGAGAAATGGGTTATCAAGTTCGATGGATGGCTATATACGATTGGATATGAGGCTTTCTGCAATTGTGAAGATATAATTAGCATCACTCTTCCACATAGCGTTACTACATTGTCGGAGTATGCATTCTATGGATGCAGAAACCTTACAGATATCAATCTCACGGATAGTGTGACGACTATTGAGGGCGGAGCATTTCAAGATTGCAGTGGGCTAACCAACATTGTTATACCTGATAGTGTAACTACAATTGGCAGTTATGCATTCTCTGGTTGTATAAGTCTAACAGATGTGACTCTTTCAAATGGCATAACAACAATTGATAATGGGGTATTTTCATGGTGTCAGAGCCTAAAAAACATAGATATTCCAGACCAAGTCACCTCAATCGGAAATGATGTTTTTTACGATTGTCGCAGTTTAGAGAGTATCTGCATTCCAGATAGTGTAACATCAATAGGAGTGTGTGCATACCAAGGTTGTAGTAGTCTTACTTCCGTAACTATTCCTGAAAACGTAACTAACATTGGAAGCTATGCATTCAGCGGCACTATGAATCTATCCACTGTATATTGTAAAGCAACGACACCTCCTACTTACGGCGGAAATGTTTTCCAACAGGAGGTCTCTGATATTACGATTTACGTTCCAATGGATTCGATAGAGGATTATAAGACTGCTATAGGCTGGAAGAGTTATGCTGATGCGATTGTTGGCTACGACTTTTAAAATGCCATAAATCATTACCCCCAAAAATATGGCTGTTGGAATTAACCAACAGCCATATTTTATTATTGATGGATCTCTCGTTACTCCTTCTTCTTAGGTAGCAACTCGGTAAGTGAGCCGAGTGCGCCAACGAGGTTGCTTGCCTCGAATGGGAGGAATACGGTCTTAGCCTGTTCGCCAGAGCCAATCTCCTTGAGTGTCTCGACATACTTCATAAGGAGCATATATGTCGCAGGGTCGGTCTTAGACTCGGCAATAGCCTCTGCCACCTTGCGGATAGCCTCAGCCTCGGCTGTAGCCTGCAAAATCTTAGCATCAGCCTCACCCTGAGCCTTCAATATCTGTGTCTGCTTCTCTGCCTCTGCCTGATTTATCTGCGACTCCTTCTCGCCCTCAGACTGCAAAATCATAGCCTCCTTCTGACCTCGTGCCTCCAAAACCTTAGCACGACGCTCACGCTCTGCCTGCATCTGCTGCTCCATAGCACGGCGTACAGACTCTGGTGGGGTAATATCTTGCAACTCAACGCGGTTTACCTTCACGCCCCACTTGTTCGTTGCCTCGTCAAGTACGATGCGGAGTTTTGAGTTGATAGTATCGCGCGAAGTAAGGGTCTCGTCAAGCTCCAACTCGCCAATCACATTGCGCAAAGTGGTCTGCGTAAGCTTCTCGATAGCGTTTGGAAGATTGTCAATCTCGTATACCGACTTTATGGGGTCTACAATCTGGAAGTAGAGTAGAGCGTTGATGGTCGTGGTAACATTGTCCTTAGTAATAACACTCTGTTTATCAAAGTCGTAGACCTGCTCACGTAGGTCGATGCGTGAGGTGGAACGCATAACCACGCTCTTAGTGCCATCGCCATACTTTATCTCGTCGCGCTGGATGACCTCGCGCGCTTGGTCGATAATAGGAAATAGGTAGTTGATACCCGATTGTAGCGTTCTGTCGTAGCGACCCAAACGCTCTACAACGCGAGTCTCGGACTGCGGTACAATCTTGAAGCCCTTAAGCACATATATCACTGCGATAATGGCAATGATAAGGAAAATTACAAATGATGAACTCATAATTATAGCTTTTTAACGGTTAGTACTACACTGTTTATTGCCACTACTACAACGCGTGTGCCCTTAGCCAAGTGCTCGTCGTCAGTGGTGATAGCGCGCCAATCGACGCCCTCAATCATCACGCGACCCTGCTCGTCGTTGCCATAGATGTCTGCGCATACGACACCATGTTTACCTACCATTGCCGAGGCATTGGTTGCTACCTTCTCGCCGCCCTTGTAAAATAGGCGTTTTAGTAGTGGGCGCACTGCGATAAGTGCGATAAACGATACAATGGCAAAGATACTTAACTGCCACTCTATCGAGGCATCCATCGCGGCAGCTATAGCGCTACCCAAACATCCAATTGATAGGCAGATAACTGCCAATCCCGCAGTGAACATCTCCACGATAAAGAGGAGTAAGGCTGCTATAACCCAATAAATCCAAATCTCCATATTTCCTTGCTTTGTTGTGGTTAGTTTATAATTCTCTCCCAAAGTTAAGGAAAAATATTAGGAAAACCAATAAGTATGCATAAAAAATACGCGCGTGCGTAAAAAGGTGGAGAAGCTATGCACGTTTTGCGAAAAAATTTGTATATTTGTTCGTTATATGTAAACAAACTTAAATAGTATTATGATACGTCACATTGTTATGTGGAAGTTTCGTCGTGATTTGGAGGAGACACCACAGCAGATTGCAGCAGAGATGAAGAGCCGCCTTGAGGCTTTGAATGGTAAGATTGATGGACTTTTACGTGCCGAGGTGGGCATCAATCTAAAGGAGACAGCATCATCTTTTGATGCAGTTCTTACTGCCGATTTCCCAACATGGGAGGCTATGGAGGCGTATAAGGTTAATCCGCTACATGTTGTTATCAGCGATTATTGTAAAAGTCGCCGTCTTGAAAGGGTAGACGTGGATTATCAACTATAAGTGCGAATAAAACATAAACTTATAACTATAAAACTATGCAAAAGAGAATTGTTGAGTGCGTACCTAACTTCTCAGAGGGTCGCAACATGGAGACTATCAAGCAGATTACTAATGTAATCGAGGCTTCGAAGGGTGTTAAGCTATTGGATGTAGATCCGGGTGAGGCTACAAACCGTACAGTTGTAACCTTTGTAGGTGAGCCAGAGGCAGTATGTGATGCTGCGGTTAAGGCTATCAAGCGCGCAACTGAGCTTATCGATATGCGTCAGCATAAGGGTGCTCACCCACGTATGGGTGCTTGTGACGTGTGTCCACTTATCCCTGTATCTGGTATCACTTTGGAGGAGTGTGCTGAGTTGGCTCGCGCCCTTGCAAAGCGTATCTCGGAGGAGACAAACGTTCCTACATATTGCTATGAGGCTGCTGCCTTCACTCCTGAGCGTCGAAACTTGGCTGTATGCCGTGCTGGTGAGTACGAGGCATTGCCAGAGAAGATGATGGACGAGAGGCGTAAGCCAGACTTTGGTGCTCGCCCATACGATGAGGGTGTTGCTAAGACTGGTGCTACGGCTGTTGGTGCGCGCGACTTCCTTGTTGCGGTTAACTACAACCTTAACACTACATCTACACGTCGTGCTAACGCTATTGCATTTGATGTTCGCGAGAAGGGTCGTCCTATGCGTGAGGGTAACCCCATCACTGGCAAGATTATGAAGGACGAGAATGGCAACACCATTATGAAGCCCGGTACTTTGAAGGCTTGTAAGGCTATCGGCTGGTTTATCGAGGAGTACGGTATCGCGCAGGTCTCTATGAATATGACAAACCTCTCTATCACACCTCTTCATGTGGCGTTCGACGAGGTATGCCGCGCAGCTGATGCTCGTGGTGTTCGCGTTACAGGTGCAGAGATCGTAGGTCTTGTACCTAAG
>JAZOSJ010000060.1:0-10594 GCA_045657045.1 Alistipes sp. | reverse complement strand
CTTGGAAGGCTATTGCTCTATCAACTGAGCTACTTCCGCAAAAATACACCGTTCAGAGCATCTCCCACTCGCATTTTCGAGCAAGACTTTGAAACTCCGACGGCGTCAACTGTGGGAAGAGATGGATTCGAACCACCGAAGGCGTGCGCCAGCAGATTTACAGTCTGCCCCATTTGGCCACTCTGGTATCTTCCCTAATATTTACAAGCCTTGAGAAGATCTCAAGGCTTGGGTGAGCCGATGGAGGGATTCGAACCCCCGACCAGCTGATTACAAATCAGCTGCTCTGGCCAACTGAGCTACATCGGCGTTAACCATTTCGGAGTGCAAAGGTACATCATTTTTTTTAACTTGCAAATTTTTTCGCAACTTTTTTCAAAAATTTTTTGTACTCGCTCTTTCAAAGAACAATCCGCGACCCTTTTTAGGGGTTTTGACGGAAAATCGAGTGCAAATATATAACTATTTTGTGAAACGAGAAACACTCTGACCACTTTTTTTTAAGATAAGGCACTTTTTTTTCATTTTCGTCCATATATACGTATTATACCTATATATAATTACGCGCGCCTAATCCTCGCACATCCGCAACCACGAAATAGATAATGTCGATAATAGTATCGAAAAATTTTATCCTCTATAAATTTGGCAACTACAACTCTTGTGGTTATCTTTGCGCTCGCTAAATAAGATTTTATTAACTTAAAAAAAGTATAGATATGAAAGTTGAGAACGGTAAGATGGTCTCTGTAGACTACAAGCTTACAGTTGACGGTCAGGTTGCAGACCAGTCACAGCCAGGTCAGCCACTTGAGTTTATTTGTGGTATGGGTATGTTGCTTCCTAAGTTCGAGGAGGCTATTATGGATAAGGAGCCAGGTGAGTCAGTATCATTCACTCTTGAGGCTAAGGATGGTTACGGTGAGGTTATCGCTGAGGCTATCGTTGAGCTTCCAAAGAGCGTATTTATGATGGACGGCAAGGTTGCTGAGGAGATTTTGTTCGTAGGTAGCCAGATTCCAATGTCTACAGCTGAGGGTCAGCATATGATGGGCGTTGTTAAGGAGGTTAAGGAGGAGTCTGTAATGATGGACTTCAACCACCCTATGGCTGGTAAGACTTTGAACTTCGATGTTACTGTTGTTGCTGTACGCGACACTACCCCTGAGGATCTCTCTCAGATTATGGGCGGTGGCTGCGGTTGTGGCGACTGCGGTGGTGGCTGCGGCGAGCACGAGTGCGGCGACGGTTGCGACTGCAACGGCTGTCACTAATAGATACCAAAAACAAATAAGTGGCTGTTCCTTGAACAGGACAGGTCTTTTAATTTTTAACTGATTGATTTTCAGCGTTGGTTTTTACGAAAACAAGCGAAATCCTACATAGAAGACTACATGGAGGTCGTAATTAAGCCAACAGACTACAGATACAAAGGTAAATAAAACTTTTGAAAGTAAAGCACTGAAATCAAGCATCTTCAAAAGATACATTGTGAATAAACAATGGTGGCATATGAAGAAACTACATCGTTTCCTACATACGCCACCATTGTTTGTTATTTGTTCTGTTACTTGAAAATTGGGTAACGAGATAGCAACCGTTCGTATTTCTGAGTTCTTCATCGCTTTGCCACAATGTGAAAACTCTTGACGCTACAAAGGTAGCGAATAACTTTGATATAGCAATAGATGGTAAACTACAAAGTAGTATTTGTAAACAAAGAGCCTGTCCAACAAGTCTGGACAGGCTCTTTTTATTCGGGTAGCTATCTGAGAACTTTTTTCAAATACGCAATTCTCAGAGGGCTTAAAAAACCTGTTAAACAGTTTCTCATAATTTGAAAAATGAACTTCGAGGCACCCTCTATATTTTGATTACTATTTGGAGTAGTACTTACCATATTGCTTACATAACTCCATATTGCTACGAGTTTGCACGCTCCTACCGCTATTCCCAACAATGGAAATGCTGTTGACTGGTATTCCATTAAATACTAATTTGTTACTGCTAACAACAGTCCCTCCATAATACAGATTACCCAGCAAATATAAGTAGAAAGAAGGTGCTTCATTGCTATATTGCAAAGAATAGGTTCCAGAATATGTACCATCTCCATTCTCTATTTCTATGGTACCAACACCATCAGAATATCCATCAGCTAAACCGAAATTAAGATTGTCCAACCAAAAAGCACCTTCAACATTATATGAAATTGTATGTTCTGTGCTGTAAGCAATATAGCCATCATCATATTCTTCCGATGTTGTATTGATAACATTAGCGCCTGTAAATGTTAAATACGGCTTTTTAGTATATTTTAGACCATTAATCTCTTGGTGGTCATAGCTAATAATATTACCATTATTTAAAACTAAGTAAACACCTATATAATGCTCTGTAGCAACAGCTTCAAAAGTAGATGTGTCCCGTTCAAAAAATCCATCCCTTTCTATTGGCAGCTCCAATGTTAATGGTGTTGATGAAAAAATGTCCGATAAGTGCTCAACTTTATGATAATCTATATCATTAGCGAATTGTATGTAATATCCAAATTCCTTTATATCTTTACTAATACCATCTTCATTGCCATTAAGAAATATATTCAATTTGAAATTTACAACACCATTTTTATACTGAGGGTCGTCTTCAATCTCATATCTATTTAATTCCAAATTAAAGATACAGAATTTCACTTCAGGGTATGTAGTGTACTCCCAATTGTATTTCTTGGTCCTAATATGTAATATTACACCATATTCACCTGGTTCTAAATTTGCTATAATAGCATTTTCATAACCATTCTTAGGTTCTAAGTATAAACGAGGATAATATTTACCGGTCTTTACATTGCGTAATTCAAAGTACAAGTCTGCATTTGCCATACCATATTCGTGCAATCCATCTACCATATATCCAATTTTGCAAGATTGAGCATCTAATTGTTCTACATTTTCAATAGACAATTTTACTGGGCCTAAATATTTTAATGGACCGTCGGATATTTTGTCACCGGCATACGAAAGAATACTAAGTAATCCACTACTTAAGCTCTTTGTAAGACCTGCACTAATTAATCCTCCTGTTATACCGACTTCGTCATTAGGGCTAAAATTACTAAATACACCAACACCTTCGGAAACACACTCTTTCATGCTTGTCGCTTGAAAACACCCTTTTATTCCATTTATAATATCAAGAGCTTTGAGGGCATTTGCTATTGTGAAATCAGAAACCCCACCTGTTGCTAGTGAACGTGTATGTAGTTCACTAGTGGTTTTTAATTCCCCAATATTAAACCCGTCATATTCAGTCCATTCATCATCTTCTCCATAATTAACTAAGCAACTAAAATTCCCATTTTCAAAAGGCGAAAATCGAATAATACATTTTTTAGAAGATATTTGAATGGGCATATACGTTGAATCTACAACTATCAGAGTTGCATTATCTTCATCAACCATACCTGATTCAAAATCCGCCTTAGCTACATAAATAGTTCGCTCTAATTCTTCGGTATTTGAATTTAGGTTCATTTCTGTTCCTCCAAACAGTGCTACATAACCTTCGTTAGAGAAAATTGCATTTAAACTATCTACATAGTTCTCTGCATAGGCAAACTTCCAATTCTCATGTGAATTGTCATCATTTCCAAAAATATCCTCCAGTTGGTCACAGCTGGTAAACAGCATTATTGACAACAAGGATAATACAAATAAATTCAAGTTCTTCATTTTTTAAATTGTTTATATATGTTTATAAAATTTCAATTTATAAGAAAAGCGTGAACTGTATGCCACACTCTTACTTGAAGGTCGTAGGAAACCATAGATGCAGATGTAACAATAGCAGCCCACGCTATATGCGTGAGAACCACTATGCTATCCTTGCATCTAATTGAAAATTTCCTACGTTTTCAAGTACAAGATAAGCATAACGCTTCTTCTTTTTCTCTTATGTCTTGGATAGAGTTTCCCCTAACCAACTGCAAATTTACAAAAAAGTCGTAATAATGAGCCTTGTACGAGCAAATTATTACGATTTGATGAGCATTTTAGAGTTTTAATCCTCGATTTTCTTGCGTCTAACTGCTGTGGTATAAAACATTATAGAGTTAATTACTTGGGGGATTATTTGTTCTTAATTTAGACTACATAGAAGACTACGCGCAAAGATAAAAATTGAAGTTCAAACAGTGATTGCACGAAAAGGCGTTTCACAATCTAACAGCCTAACAGGCTGTAAATAAACAATATCGGCGGTGAAATGTATTTACCGCCGAAAAAGGATTATCCGATTGGGACAGCCACTTATTTATTATATAACATAGCGAGAAATAACCACTATGCTTGGGCTATTTGTTATGTCCAGGACCCTCTGGAAACCACCCCTTATCTACTCGCTTCTTCTGATGCATTACCTCCAAGATACTCCAAAAAGAGGAAAAGGCTGTAACACCAAGCACCGTAGAGATTATAAGATTGTCAACAATGAGTGATAGCGCACAAAACATAATACCTGCAACTAGAAACATCCACCAACACTTTGTTCCAAGATAGTACTCAGCCTTGATTACAATAGGATGAAATATACCAATAATTAGAAACGTTGCAAGTCCAACGACAACTCCCGTAAAATTCATAATTTCAATACATATTAATGTGTAAGATCCCTATCTTTAATTGATATCACCCATTTAAGCGAATCCTCCAACGCCTTGCACGCGGCATCGTTGCGCTCTAAGAGTTCTCTGCGACGTTCGGGGTCGTGCTCACGGTATGCCACCTTACGCTCGGCACATAGCACATCGTAGCGCTCAGCCATAACGACCAACAACGAGTCGACATTAACCCTCTCCTGAGCCGCAGTCTCCGCCATAGACGCACCTCTACCGCCACATCCCACAACGAACAAAAGGGCGATGATTAGCAGCCTTCTTGGCATCCTACTCAACATATACCACCAAGCCTTTAAGGTACTCGCCCTCAGGGTGATAGATATTGATTGGGTGGTCGGCAGGCTGGGTTAGCTGACCGATGATACGCACCTTACGCTTAGCTATTGCCGCAGCGGTAAATATCGTTGTGCGGAACAAGTCGCGACTAACTGCCTGCGAGCACGAGAAGGTGAACAAAATACCTCCTGGGCGTATCTTCTCCAAGGCGCGGGCATTAATCTTCTTATAGCCCTGCAAGGCATTACCCAACACCTTATGGTGCTTGGCAAAGGCTGGCGGGTCGAGGATAATAAGGTCGTACGACGAGTCTATATCCTTCAAATACTCAACGGCATTGCAAGCGATAGCCTCGTGTGGAGCATCGTCACCGAAGTTTAGGCGTGCATTCTCGTCAGCAAGCTTCACAGCACGCTCCGAGAGGTCTATCGAAACGACCTCAGTAGCACCACCCGCAAGGGCTGCAACCGAGAAACCACCTGTATAGCAGAATGTATTTAACACCTTGCGACCCTTAGAGTATTGGCGCACTAAGTCACGGTTGACACGCTGGTCGATAAAGAAACCTGTCTTTTGTCCCTCCTCCCAGTTAACCTTAAACTTCAAGCCATTCTCCAAAACAACGTTATCCTTCTCGGCACAACGACCCCAGAGGTAGCCATCAATAGCACCCAAGTCCGCCTTAAACGGCAATGTCTGCGAGCTCTTATCGTAGATAGCCTCCAACTTATCGCCGTATGCCTCTCGTAAAGCCTCAGCAATAGCGGTACGCGAGTGGTACATACCCACAGAGTGGCACTGCACCACTGCCGTGCGCTCATATATATCTACAACAAGACCAGGAAGTAGGTCGCCCTCGCCATGCACAAGGCGGTAGCACGTAGTCTCAGCATTATCCACCAAGCCCAACGCCTTACGCACGCCCAGCGCCTCGCTGATACGGCGATTCCACCAACTCTGGTCTATCTCCTCCTCGTCGAATGTAAGCACACGCACAGCGATAGAGCCAATCTGCCAATGACCGCGCGCAATGAAATCACCCGACTTGGTCACCACATCCACCAAGTCACCCTCGCTAAGTGGCGCAAGATGCTCGGTGATACGCTCAATTGCTCCCGAGAATACCCAAGGATGGCGTCTTTCGAGCGACTCCTCCTTGCCTCGGCGTAGGTGTACGATGTTTAATCTCTCTTTGCTCATATATAGGGGGTGTTCTATAAATTAGTATATTAAATTTAGTATTATTGGTATTTGAGAGATTCATATTTCGGTCGCTTTTGAATTTATTTTGATATATTTCTCATTTTTACTCGGTTACAATGCTTGCATTGCGCCCTCGCAAGAAATAAGAAATCTATTCAAAATAATCATCAAAATCAACTCGACCCAATTTATAGAACCCCCCTTTGCTTATTCTCTTTCGTTCTACGTTTGCGATATTTGTAGTGGCGCTTGTCCTCATCCTTGGTCTGCTTAGGTGGCTTCGCAGAGATTATGGTGCGCTTACCTGCAATGCTCTCACTCTCCTCCAACCTGCGCAAGATGCGGGTGCAGACCCAAGCATCCGTCGCTGCATACTCCTGCTGCTGGTCGGTGAGGATAGTTGCCTCCCAATTGCTTAGGCGCTGCGCCTTCGATACTCTCTCGCCAAGAACTATCGCCGATAGCTTTCTAAGACTCTTCTCCTCGATGCCCCAGCGCGATGCCTCGACCTGCAAATCTACAAAGCCATCAGCCTCGAAGTGGCGCAAGGCGTGCAACGAGCGTATATCACCCGAGACATCTGCTCCAACCTTGATAATCTGCTTCGAGCCAAGGATTTTGAGAATACTGTTGCTAAGACGTATCTGCGAGAGGCGAAATAGATAACAAACATCGTCGGTCGAGAGTTGCAAAAGGGCAACCTTATAGCTCACACCCGCCCGAAACGATGGGCGCGTCTCGGTATCGAAGCCTATCATCGTATGGCGCTGCAACTCGGCACACGCCTCCTCCGCCTGCTCATCGGTCTCGACAACAACTATACGACCCGGAAAACGAGCTGCGGGAAGAGAAGCTACGGTATCGTTATCTATGGTATGCTGAAAAGCCATCTGCTATATATTATCTATGGTACAACCCACAAAATTACTTATTTATTTTTAGTTTTCCACTTAATGAAACAGAAATTTTGCCCTCGCGGGTTAAATAATCTATGCGCTGAGCTATAAGCGTTGTGCTACCACCAATGGCTGCAACGACCTCCTTAATCTCAAAATTACCCGACGACACAAGGCTAACAATCTTATTATCAAGGTCGTGAATCTGATTTGGGGCATAGGTCTTCTGTCGCTTAGCAAGGCATACGTCGCATATACCGCAATCCTTAGCACTCTTATCGCCAAAATACTCCTCGATAATTCGACTTCTACACTGCTCGGTCGAGGAGGTATAGCGTAGCATATTATTAAAGCGCTCGATAGCCAAATCGTAGCGGTGACGATAGGTCTCTGGGGCGATATAAATATCATTCTGTGGCAGGCGCTCCGAGTCGAAATAGATCATCGGCGTGCGCGAGGCTGGGATATAGCGTATAACGTGCATACGCCACAACATCTTCAAAAGCTCGTGCACACGCTCTGGCGAGAGCTTCGAGTATGAGGCTATTTGCAGCTCGTCGATATTGCGGAAGTGTGTAAAGACACCATTATATAGGCGCAATACGGCAAGCAACATTGCATCCATATCATTGCCTCCAACATTGAGTTTATAGAGCGAGTCACGCGAACACATAAACATCAACTTAGCAGGGTTATCCTGCTCATCTATGAGGGTCATCAACCGATTCTGCTCCAATATCTTCAAGGCGTTGAGAACGGTCACGGAAGAGAGTTTTGCACGGTGGCAAAAGTCGTAGATATTAAAGGCGAACGATGCTCCAAATCCATCTCCGATAGCCACTTGCAAGTAATTGCATACCAGCTCGTAAACACGCTTAATATCGGCTATTGGCGGAAACTCCGCCTTGAACAATTTTGCGATGCTATCGCCATCCTTTTGCTCTGTAAGGAGCACTGCATAACTGCGCCTACCATCACGACCTGCACGACCCGCCTCCTGATAGTATGCCTCCAACGAGTCGCACATCGAGTAGTGAATCACAAACCTCACATCTGCCTTGTCGATACCCATACCAAAGGCATTCGTGGCGACTATAACACGGGTCTTACCCTCGCGCCACTCATCCTGACGCAGGGCGCGCTCCATCGAGGGTAGCCCCGCGTGGTAGAAGTTGGCATCCACGCCCTCACCTCGAAGCTGCTCGGCAAGATGCTCAGCACCCTCTCGGGTACGCATATAGACAATACCCGAGCCTGGTACATTGTTTATCACGCGCAACAGATTGGCAAACTTATCACCCCCCTCACGCACCACATAGGACAAATTGGGACGCGCAAAGCTCGAACGCAGGACGTGCTCACCACCAAAATGAAGATGGCGCATTATATCCTTTGCAACCACCTCCGTAGCTGAGGCAGTAAGTGCCAATATCGGGGCGTTGGGCGCAAACTCACGCACCTTGGCGATATTGAGATACGAGGGGCGGAAGTCGTAGCCCCACTGCGAGATACAGTGTGCCTCGTCAACGGCTATCAGACTGATATTCATACGTCTTAGACGCACCCTAAAACTCTCTGTTTCCAAGCGTTCGGGAGCGATATAGAGCATCTTGACATCGCCATAGGTGCAATTATCCAAGGCTATCTCTATACGTCGTGGGTCGAGACCTGAGTGCACCGCCACGGCAGATATTCCGCGACGTTGAAGCTGGTCGACCTGATCCTTCATCAGGGCAATAAGTGGCGTTACAACGATACACAACCCCTCCATAGCCAAAGCTGGCACCTGATACGTTATCGACTTACCGCCACCCGTAGGCATAAGGGCAAGGGTGTCACGCCCCTGCAACACCGATTCGATAATCTCGCGCTGCATAGGTCGAAACTCCTTATATCCCCACCACTTTTCGAGGATGGACTCTATTGACTCGTTATGTACCTCTGCCTTGTTCATATTCATTGTACAAATATAGAGATTTTTTAGAGGATATTACTACGTAATAAAATATTTTTCGTAACTTTGCCGCGCAAAATATTGATTACTATGAAGATTAAGGAGCAGTATAAGGTTCGCGAGATGGCGGGCGAGCATGTGATTATCATGCAGGGCAAGCACGGCAGCGACCTTACAAAGATAATCTCTCTTAACGAGAGCGCATTGTATCTCTGGAACGAGTTGCAGGGCAAAGAGTTTGACACTGAGACAGTTGCGAATTTAATCGTAGAGCGTTACGGCATCGAGAAGGGCGTGGCTACCACAGATGCAGAGCGCTGGATTGAGAAGCTTAGCGAGTGTAACATTGCAGAGTAGCTCGCACGACAAGTATGGCACAGCGAAGAAAGATATATGCCTTTTTGATGGTTGCGGTATATACCGTTGCCACGCTTCTTTCGTCGTTGTCGCTACTCACCTGCGACCATCACCACCACCATCATCACAGTTGCAAATCGGAGTGTTGTGCGCACCTTGGCGTTACCATCGCCAAGGAGTGTTGCGACCATCACCACCCTATCTTAGGTGATAACCACACCGACTTTATAGAGTCGCGCAACGACTCACGCACAGCATCGGCACTGTCGTTGCTTCTTACACCTACAATCATAACCTCTGTAAGCGAGGAGCTATCCCTGTATAGCTATGCGCAGTACGAGAGGTTCGCGCTACGCGACATTGGCACACCCAAAGACTCCCATAGTCATGGGCTGTCGCTTCGTGCTCCACCAGCATTGGCTTAATTTCTCGGCATTGACATAAAAAGGGGTATTTACACCCATAAACACCACTATATTAAGACAATACCTAAGCCAAAATGAAAAAATCAATTATACTTTTTATTGCACTTTGCCTACCTTTTGTGGCAATGGCACAACGCACCCTTACAGGTAAGATTACTGACATAAACAACGGTCAGCCTCTTGTGGGCGCAACACTCTTTTGGAAGAACACCACCGCAGGTGCTACATCAACAGCCGATGGTAGCTACTCGATTAAGCGTGTTCACGACTTCAACACCCTTGTAGTGGACTACTTGGGCTACGACTTGGTGGAGATTGAGGTCGAGGATAAGGGTGTATCTACCCTCGATATTAAGCTGACCCCATCAGCCGTAGATATTGACGAAGTCGTGGTTGAGGGTCAGCAGCGCGGCAACTACGCAAAGACCTCGGGCATCACGCGTCAGGAGCAGATTTCGTTTGCGGGCTTGTGTAAGATGGCGTGTTGTTCTCTTGCCGAGTCGTTCGAGAACTCAGCCTCGGTAACCGTAGGTTATAGCGATGCTATCTCTGGTGCGCGCCAAATTAAGATGCTCGGCTTGGCGGGTACCTACACTCAGATTCTCGACGAGAACCGCCCTATTATGCAGGGCGCAGGTGCTACATACGGTCTTAGCTACACCCCAGGTATGTGGCTCAACTCTATCCAGGTATCTAAGGGCGTGGCATCCGTAACAGCGGGTCACGAGGCTATCACCGGTCAGATTAACCTCGAACACCGCAAGCCTACCGACGACGAGCGCTTCTTCCTAAACCTCTACTTCGACAA
>JAZOSJ010000059.1:0-7910 GCA_045657045.1 Alistipes sp. | reverse complement strand
CGACGACGAAGCTCCTTCAATACACCTGTACGCTCATACTTACGCTTAAACTTCTTAAGGGCACGCTCGATGTTCTCACCCTCCTTAACCTGCATGATAATCATAATTCTATTCTTTTTTAATATTAGTATTCTTTTTTTTTGTTTCGACCTCTTAGGTGGGTCATACCACTTAACTATCCTTAAGTTGGACTCCGTGATTTGTCCTTTACAACCTTGTTGCCTTGGACCGTGTGTTATAATCTACTCGGGGATTGTACCAAAATCGAGATAGGGCGCAATTCTTGCCGCCTCCTCATCGCTTAGTATGTTCGATTCAATCATCTCTTCTATGGTACTCCAACCTCCTTTCAATTCACGGTAGTTAACTATTCTCCTGAGCATCAGGTTCGATACGTATGGATGAACCTCTAACTCCTTTGAGCGCGCAAAGTTAATAAATATTTTTTTTAATTTTAGCACTATCGCACCAAATTTGTGGCAAAATCTTGTGAAAATTCTCCTTTGTAACCACTTCAAGTTCCGAAATTTGCGATTTTGAGTAGTAACCGCCCAACAATTCGCGGTAGCGGAGGATGTGCATAGCGCTCTTTGGACCTATGCCGCGTAGGCGTACAAGCGTAGCTGAGTCGGCGCTATTTATATCAATAGGTAGTTGTAGCTCTTCGCGCTCGTGTGGGGTAGTATCTCGTTGCTCAAAGATGATATATGGTCTTAGGCGTGCTGCCATTGCGGAGTCTACGGCATAGCACTCTTCGAACTCAGCCATATCACGGTAGCCGCCAATCATATCGCGGTAGCGGACAACCAACTTAGCCTGGCGTATCGAGAAGCCCAGCGTATGCAGGTATTCTGCCGTGGCGGTATCTATCTTAAATGGTGTGTACTCAATCTCTCGCGCTGGGGTAGTGGGGTGTGGTTGTGGCTTCTCGTTGTGAGGCTTTATGCGGTGCTCCTCACCAATCACGATATATGGCTCTAAGATAAAGTAGAGCGAGTCAGTAAGGTTGTAGCAGAGCGCCACATCCTCCTTGATACGAAAAACTTTGCCAGCCTCGCGCCACTTGATAAGGCTAACGGCTACCTCGCGTGGTACGCCAGCATCCAACATCGTGCGGTAGTCTGCGGTGTTGGGGTCGAAGGGTTTTAGCTCGATAGGCTCCACCACAAGGCTATCTCTTTCGGGTGTGATGTCTGTGGTTGTTGTTGAGGGCGTTGGTTTTGTAAATAGAAAGAGTGTGGCGATAGTGGCACAAAGCACTATCATCCACACAACTGCATATTGGATATTTTCGCCTACTCTGCTCATATATTACCACTGAGCCTCGTCCGAGAGCCATAACTTGCGGTAGCGACGCGATGGCGACTCTATAAATTCACCAATGCCATACTCCGCCCATCGCTCGGTAACCATACGGATAACATCGGGTGTCGAGGTTACGACATTTGGAAAACGTGGCGGGTTATCGCCATAGCCTGGGCGCTTCGAGCGGGCATCTATAATAATTGTATCGCCCGAGATGCGAATATCGCGCTTAGGGTCGGTGTTGGCAGCGCCAAGCCATAGCAAATCCGAGGGGTGCATACTGCCCACAGCGCCGTTGTCGAAGAGAGCCACGAACTTGATATTGGTGATGTTATTCTCTCTTAGGTAGCCCTCCACATCTATCTTTTCGTGCCATTCGCGCTCGGCAAATAGAAGCAACAAGCCAAGCTCCTCGGTAAACTCAGTATTGAAATACTCCACGCCGCCATAAGGCTTAGCGGTGCGTGGTGCGGAATACTGTTTAGATGCGCTCTCTGGGTCTATCTCCGTGAGGTCTATCGCCAACTTTGAACCGTAGCCCGTGGTTGCTGTTGCGTGGTCCAAGACATCGAGGATACCCTCCGACCATATAAGGTTGCGGTGTGGGTTTAAGCCTCTGAGTAGCTTGAACATCGCCTCCTTAGAGCGTAGGTTGGTATCTGCTGGGGTGACGATGAGGTATTTGTTAAACATCATCTGTCCCGCGCCCCACAATCCCTGCGCCACCTTGTTGGGCTGACCCAAGTAGCGCTTATGTATCGACACCAACGCAATGTTGTGTGCCGTACCCTCCATAGGCATATAGAGGTCCTCTACCTCGGGTTGCACAGCGAGGCGTATTGGGGCGAGGAAGATACGCTCCGTAGCCTTAGCGATATAGGCATCCTCCATCGGTGGTACGCCCACGATAGTAGCGGGGTAGATGGCATCACGGCGCGAGGTGATAGCCTCGATGTGGAACTTAGGATATAGGTCTGTTAGGGAGTAGAATCCCGTGTGGTCGCCAAAAGGTCCCTCTACGGCAAGCTCCTCCGCGGGGTCTACATAGCCTTCGAGCACAAAGTCGCAGTCGGCAGGTACATAGAGATCGTTGGTAAGGCACTTAACGAGTTTCACGGGCTTCTGGCGTAGCATACCCGCAAGCAACATCTCGTCCATATTGTCTGGCATAGGTGCTGTTGCCGAGTAGATATAGGCGGGGTCGCCACCTATGGCTACACTTACGGGCATACGCCTGCCGAGGCGCTTATATGCGTCGTAGTGGCGCGCACCCGTCTTATGGCGGTGCCAATGCATACCCGTAGTTTTGTCGTCGAAAATCTGCATACGGTACATTCCGAGGTTGGGAATACCCGACTCGGAGTCTACCGTAGCCACCATAGGCAGTGTGATGAATGGTCCGCCATCACAGCCCCACGAGGTAAGTATCGGCAAACGGCTAAGACGAGCCTCCTCGCCACGCCATACCACCTCCTGACACTCGCCGCGCTCGCTGCTCTTATGTGGAAACCACTTTGCTACATCCTTTAATAGGGGTAGCATCTTCAATTTATCCCAGAGGTTATTCTTAGGCGAGATAGCCCCCTTCAATAATTGGTCGATGCGCTCTGATATCTCATTGAGCTCCTCTACGCCCAATGCCATCGCCATACGCCTATCAGACCCCATCATATTCATAAGCACGGGGTAGTCGGTGCCGGTGTTTTCGAAGAGGATAGCCTTGCCGCCACCCTCCATCTTCGAGATGCGGTCGGTAATCTCGCATATCTCGAACTTAGGGCTTACCTTCGCCTTAACGCGGATAAGCTCGCCCTCCGCCTCTAACCTGCTGATGAACTCTCTGAGCCTCATATCTCTACTTTTGTAGTGCTAACTCCAAGACATCGTTGTTGGTCTTGACGTAGTGGAAGGTCAAGCCCTCGACATACTCGGCTCTAATCTCCTCAATATCTTTGCGATTCTCCTCCGAGAGGATGATATCGGTGATGCCGGCACGCTTCGCCACAAGGGTCTTTTCTCTAAGACCACCTACGGCAGTTACTCTACCGCGGAGTGTGGTCTCTCCTGTCATCGCGATGCGCTCCTTAATCTTGCGCCCTGTATATGTCGAGGTTATAGATGTCACCAGCGTGATACCTGCCGAAGGACCATCCTTAGGCACTGCGCCCTCAGGGACGTGGATATTGAGGTCGTACTCCTCGAACATCTTACGGTCGATACCTAACTCCTCGTGGTGAGCCTTGACCCACTCGAAGGCGATGGTTGCCGACTCCTTCATCACATCACCCAGGTTGCCCGTGAGCGATAGTTTGCCCTTACCTGGGGTGAGTATGGACTCGATATATAGAATGTCGCCACCTGTCTGTGTCCACGCCAATCCCGTAACTACGCCCACCATATCTGCAATGTCGTAGCGGTCGTTGTGGAAGATAGGCTTGCCAAGCATAGGCTCAATATCCTCTACGCCAACGGCAGGGGTTATCTCCTGCTCTAAGGCAATAGCCTTAGCTCTCTGGCGCGCAATCTTTGCGATATTCTTGTCGAGACCTCTTACGCCCGACTCGCGGGTGTAGTCCTCGATGATGCGTACTACCGCCTCCTTTGTAAGGCTTAACTTGTCCTCTGGAATACCGTGTGCCTCGCGCTGCTTCTTAACCAGATGCTCCTCGGCGATATGTACCTTATCTTCGAGGATATATCCAGGGATGTTAATCATCTCCATACGGTCGCGCAACGCTGCCGAGATATTCTCGATGTTGTTTGCCGTAGCTATAAAGAGCACCTTCGATAGGTCGTACTCGGTATCGAGGTAGTTGTCGTGGAAGGTAGTGTTCTGCTCTGGGTCGAGCACCTCCAACAAGGCGCTCGATGGGTCGCCGTGGTTCGAGCGTGACACCTTGTCAATCTCGTCGAGGATGATGACAGGGTTCGAGGCGCCACAACGCTTGATGGTCTCGATGATTCGACCAGGCATAGCGCCGATATAGGTGCGGCGGTGGCCACGTATCTCCGACTCATCGTGCAAGCCACCGAGCGATATACGACCAAACTTGCGTCCCATAGC
Organism: Alistipes sp.; assembly: GCA_045657045.1. Lineage (GTDB taxonomy): Bacteria > Bacteroidota > Bacteroidia > Bacteroidales > Rikenellaceae > Alistipes. The sequence continues at coordinate 3,541 of JAZOSJ010000059.1, read as the reverse complement.
CTCGGCTACGGACTTGCCCAACGATGTCTTGCCTACTCCCGGAGGGCCATAGAGGCAGAGGATAGGGGATTTCAAATCGCCTTTGAGCTTGATAACGGCGAGGTGCTCCAACAGGCGCTCCTTAACCTCGTCGAGACCGAAGTGGTCCTTGTCGAGCTGCTCCTTTACAAGGCCTAGGTCGAGACGGTCCTCGGTATGCTCGTCCCACGGTAGGTCGAGCATTAGTTGTAGGTAGTTTATCTGTACTGAATACTCCGCTACGGCAGGGTTTAGGCGCTCGAGCTTCGCTACCTCCTTTTCGAATAGTTCTGCTGTGCGCTCAGACCACTTTTTGCCCTTTGCCTGCTCGCGGAGTCTCTCCACATCGGCATCCATACCGTCGCCCAGCTCATCCTGGATGACGCGCATCTGCTGTTGTAGATAGTAGTCGCGCTGCTGCTTGTCTATCTCCTGCTTTACGCGGCTTTGAATCTCGTTTTTAAGCTCTGCAAGCTGCTGCTCGCGCACCAATATCTCAAGCAGACGACGTGAGCGTGCCAAGAGGCCTGGAGCTTCAAGCAGGTGCTGACGGTCGTCGTCGGTAAGCTCCATATTTGAGCATATGAAGTTTACGATAGCGCGGCTCGAGTCGAGGTTCTTGATGGCAAATGCCGCCTCCTTAGGCATCGAGTGCGAGATGTTGATGATGCTGAGTGCCACCTCTCGGATAGAGTCCACAAGGGCCATAAACTCGACATTCTTAGGGTCAGGAGTGCTATCCTGAATAGGCGTTACGGTAGCGGTGAAGTAGGGCTTTGTTGAGATATACTCGCCCACCTCAATCTTCTCCAAGCCTGCCAAAATCACTGTGAGGTTACCATTCGGCATCTCCAAAATCTTGAGGATGCGTGCCGAGGTACCAATCTTGTGCATATCGCTTGGCTTTGGATCCTCCACCTCGCCATCGATCTGGAGCACAGCGCCAAGAAGACCGTCACCAGCCTCCACAGCACGCACCAGGGCTATCGACTTGGTGCGGCCTACAGTAATAGGGGTCACCGAGCCTGGGAAGATCACCGAGCTACGCAGTGTCAAAATTGGAAGTGCTTCGGGTAGCTGCACCTCCTCGATGGTGTCGTCGCCACCCGATATGATGGGTATCACCTGGTGCTTGCCGTCGAAGAGCTCGGGCACCAAACCCATATCGTCAATCTCTATATCTTTTTTCTTGCTCATAGTTCGAAATATATTTTTATGCGACAAAATTAACGCTTATTTCTTAGAAATAATTGTGCCTTGCCCCTCGATTAATAACAATTTATTGACAATGTAGCCCTTCTTAAAACGATAAGAGAGGGCCTCACGAAGCCCTCTCTGCTATGATTTACCTAAATACCGCGCGTCTATTTTGCGGACGTAGGTTAAATATGTTTGTTGCCCGTTGTGTATTTGATATCCTCGATGAAGTGCTTGATGTTCTGCTCCTCGCTACGTGGGCATATCATCAGCACGTCGTCGGTATCGACCACGATATAGTCTTTCAAACCGCTTACAATGGCCGCCTTGTTCTCAGGAACGAAGATTAGTGAGTTGCGCGTGTCGTAAGTTCGTATCTGCTTGCTGTTTAAGGCATTGGCAAAGCTGTCTTTGCGCGAGTGTTGGTGTGCTGAGCCCCACGTTCCCACGTCACTCCAGCCGAAGTCACCACGATGAACATATACATTTTTGGCACGCTCCATCACGCCATAGTCGATAGATATTGGCTTGCACTCGGCAAATACGTGCTCAATAGCCTCGGCCTCCTTGTCGCTACCAAGCATAGGCTCTGCCTCGGCAAAGAGAGCACTATGTGTGGGTAGGTGCTCCTCGAGGGCTGCGATAATCTCGTTAACGCGCCAGATGAAGATTCCTGAGTTCCACAAAAATTCACCACACTCCAAAAATGCTTGTGCCATTTCGACGTTAGGCTTCTCGGTGAAACACTTAACTTTGGTTATCTCCTCGTTGCCCGTACGCTGTATATATCCGTAGCCCGTTTCTGGTCTGCTTGGCTCGATGCCAATGGTCATCAGAGCGTTGTTCTGCTCGGCATACTCGGCACAGTTGGCAACAATACGATGAAACTCTTCCTCGTTGAGTATCAGGTGATCAGAGGGCGAGACAATCATCGTAGCATTGGGGTTCTTCTGCTTCAGAGTGTAGGCAGCATAGGCGATGCAAGGAGCGGTGTTGCGACCAATGGGCTCGCACAAAATCTGCTCCTCGCTAATCTCTGGAAGGTGCTCCAAAACCTGCTCCTTGTAGCGTTTGTTGGTTACTACAATAAAGTTCTCTTTAGGAACAATTTTTGCAAATCGCTCGTATGTGTGCTGGATGAACGAACGACCCGTTCCGAGTATATCTAAAAACTGCTTCGGCATAGCCTGACGACTCATTGGCCAGAATCGTGTGCCCACACCGCCTGCCATAATTACACAATATCTGTTGCTATTCACGGCCTTTTTTGCTATTTAAATTTTACAAATTTACACAAAGATAAAATTTTTTTGTATCTTTGCAAAATATTTGGGGTCTTATTTTTGATCCAAGTAACCATTATTAAGGGCTAATATTTATGGGTAACACAAAGAATATCAGACTGTTCACGCTGCCAAATATGCTCACTTTGGCTAATCTTGTGGCAGGTGCTATCGCAATCGTCTTCGCCTTGCAGCACCAGTACGAGACCTCATTCTGGTTGATTATCGCAGCTGCAGTGTGCGATTTCTTCGATGGTTTGGTGGCTCGCTTGCTCCACCAGCAGTCGGAGTTGGGCGTGCAGCTCGATTCATTGGCCGACGACATCTCCTTCGGTCTTGCCCCAGCGATTGTGATGTTCGACATCTATCGTAACAGCTCGTCGTACTACGCTTTTGAGCCATCGATTATGGAGCCACTCGGATATCTGGTATTCATCATCGCGGCATTCTCGGCATTGCGCCTTGCAAAGTTTAACATCGACACTACGCAGAGCACCGAGTTTGAGGGTCTCCCAACACCAGCAAATGCGATGATGCTCCTCTCGCTTGCAGTGCTCTATGCTAATGGTCAGGTGTCGCTCTACCAGGAGCACATACTCCTTATCTCGGTTGCAGCGTCGTTCCTGCTTGTGAGCCCTATTCGTATGTTTGCTCTCAAGTTCAAGAGCTTCAAGTTTGCCGACAACAAGCTCCGTTTCGGCTTCCTGCTCGCTGCGCTTTGCTTCATTATTTTCTTTACTGCATACTCAATAGTTGCAATAATCGTTCTCTATATTGTCGTGTCGACCATTCGCTGGATCTTTACCTCGCGTAAGGTTGATGCCGAGAACTAAAATAGGGTAGTTAAGGGTGAAAATGTTGCGGTACATATCTCTGCTTCTGGGTTTTGTGGTGGCACTCGTGCTGCCCGAGACTTCGTATGCACAGCTCGATGCCGCATCGTTGGCCCGTGCTCAGCGCGAAGGTCAGGGCGTGGGTACCACTACTGGCATCCCAGGTATGGACGGTATGATGGGCGAGGAGGGTCTCGAAGGTGCTGAGGG
>JAZOSJ010000058.1:0-8588 GCA_045657045.1 Alistipes sp. | reverse complement strand
AATTCTACAGATACTAAGCATTTCTCTACTCTACAAAACCCCTATAAATCAGCTACTTACAAATCGTGATTACAGATACAACGAAGAGTCTGATTGTAACTTGTTGTTATTCAGCTAGTTTAAACGAGACACTAGTGATTACTCACTACTCATTTCTCACCCTTAACAACCCTTAAATACCCTTAAAAGCCGTTAATAACCTTTATGAAAAAACTCTGCGCGTAGCGCCCCACACCTTTTACCTTTCACTTTTCACTTTTTATTGCTATGTGTTTGCCAAAATTTTTATATCTTTGAACGGTATTTGTTTTGATAAGTAGTAAAACAATATATAAAAGATGAATAGCAGGTATCAACTTCCTAAGCATGGTGGACTTATCAAGGATGGTGCGCCTAAGGATATTATACATCGCTACGAGCGTATGCAGACTCAGGTTTTTGAGAATGAGTTTAGCGGTGTACAGTATGTGGCAGATATTATCTGCCGAATGATACAGAACCATAGCGAGAATGCCTCGGCAAGAGATATTTACGAGGAGCTACCTCCATTTGTGCTCGGTCTTACGACAGGTCGCACACCGTTAGGCTTGTACCGCGAACTTGTGCGCCGCTATCAGGCAGGTAAGGTCTCCTTTAAGCACGTTGCGGTCTACTCGCTTGACGAGTTCTATCCTATTCGCCGCACCGACCAGCAGAGCCGTAATTTCCGTATTCACGACGATTTTCTAAAACATGTAGACATCGCGCCTGAGAATGTGCATACACTCGATGGTGAGGTCTCTGAGGGTCGTATCTCGGAGTACTGTAGCGAGTATGAGAAGTCTATCCGTAAGATTGATTTGATGATTATCGGCTTTGGTGAGCAGGGTCAGTTGGGCTTTAACGAGCAGGGCTCCTATGCCAAGTCGCACACACGTCTTGTGGAGCTTTCGCATAACTCGCGCAAGGTGCAGTCGCAGCAGTTTGCAGGCTTTGAGAATACGCCTAAGTTGGCGATAACAATGGGTATTGGTACTATTATGCGTGCCGATAAAGTTATCCTTATGGCCTGGGGCGAAGATAAGGCTGATGCCGTACAACACATTGTGGAGGGTGAGATTACCGATAAAGTTCCAGCAAGCCATTTGCAGGAGCATCCAAATATCGAGCTTGTTATCGACGAGACCGCTGCCGAGAAGCTCACCCGTGAGCAGACACCATGGTTGGTAGGTCCTTGCGAGTGGACACCGAAGTTTGTGCGTAAGGCGGTGGTATGGCTTTGTGGTATTGTAAATAAGCCTATCCTGAAGCTTACGTATAAGGACTATATCGAAAATTCACTCGGTCAGTTGTTGGAGAGTTGCGGTACATACGACAAGGTTAATATCCGAGTTTTCAATGATTTGCAGCATACTATTACGGGCTGGCCAGGAGGTAAGCCTGATGCAGATGACTCTACACGTCCTGCGCCATCGACGCCATATCCTAAGCGTGTCTTGATCTTCTCGCCACACCCCGATGACGATGTTATCTCGATGGGTGGAACATTTATCCGCCTTGTGGAGCAGGGTCATGATGTGCACGTGGCATACCAAACATCAGGTAACGTAGCTGTTCACGATGATGTAGTCTTGCAGAACGTGGATACCGCTTGTTTGCTTGGTATCAGCGACAACTATGACGAGGTGAGCGAGATTATAAAGAGTAAGAAACGCGGCGAGCCAGAGCCTCGCAAACTCCTTGATATTAAGGGAACTATACGTCGTGCTGAGGCGCGTGCTGCGGTGCGTTCGTTTGGTCTAAATCCAAATACAAATGCCCACTTCCTAAACCTTCCGTTCTACGAGACGGGCGGTATTAAGAAGGGAGCTCTTACTTCGGATGATATTAATATCATCGTTAAGCTTCTTCGTGAGATTAAGCCTCACCAGATATATGCTGCGGGCGACCTTGCAGACCCACATGGCACACACCGCACCTGTATGGAGGCAATCCTCCACGCACTTGAAGTCACCCACGACGACGATTGGCGTTCGGAGTGTCACCTATGGCTCTATCGCGGTGCTTGGATGGAGTGGAACTTAGGTCTTGTGGATATGGCAGTGCCACTATCGCCAGACGAGATGCTCAAGAAGCGTCACGCCATCTATCGCCATCTATCGCAGAAGGATATCGTGCCATTCCCAGGTAGCGACACCCGCGAGTTCTGGCAGCGTGCCGAGGAGCGTACGCAGAACACGGCAAAGCTATACGACAAGCTCGGTATGGCGGAGTATCAGGCGATAGAGGTTTTTGTTAAAATGTTTTAGCGAAGTTGCCTAATTGTATTGCTTTGGCGTTATTTACGCATAGTAAACTCCGGTTTCAAAAATGGCGTGCGCCTAAAATCAATCTCAATTATACAACTTCTAATATGTTGGTAATTAGTAAAATAAAACAAAACAATGAGAGTAATTATCAAAGACACCTCTAAGGAGGTGGCGCAGTGGGCAGCACGCTACATTGTTGAGCAGATAAAGACCAAGGCTGCAAAGACTGATGCACCATTTGTGCTTGGCTTGCCAACGGGCTCTACACCTTTGGAGACCTACCGTGAGCTTATCGCGATGCACAAGGCGGGCGAGGTGTCGTTCAAGAATGTTATCACGTTCAATATGGACGAGTATATCGGTCTTGCGAAGGAACATCCCGAGAGCTACTACTCGTTTATGTGGAGTAACTTCTTCTCGCATATCGACATCAAGCCAGAGAATGCCCATATCCTTAACGGTAATGCTCCAGACCTAATGGCTGAGTGCGAGGCATACGAGGCTGCTATTGTAGCGGCTGGAGGTATTGACCTCTTTATGGGTGGCGTTGGCGAGGATGGTCATATCGCCTTCAACGAGCCATTCTCATCGCTACAATCGCGCACACGTATTAAGTCTCTAACACCAGATACCATTGCTGTGAACTCTCGTTTCTTCGGTGGTGATATTTCGCAGGTGCCAACACAGGCGCCCACCGTAGGTGTGGGTACTATTATGGATGCCCGCAAGGTGCTAATCCTCGCCACAGGTCGCAAGAAGGCACGTGCCCTACGTCATGGCATTGAGGGTAGCTATAATCATCAGTGGACAATCTCTGCCCTCCAGCTTCACCCAGCGGGTATCATCGTCTGCGACGACCCAGCAGCAGAGGAGCTACGTGTCGCGACTTATCGTTATTTCAAAGCCATCGAGTAATTTCTTGTGATAAGGGGTCGATTGCGGCCCCTAACTAAAAAGGCGACAATGGGACGTACGTTCAAGTACTACCCATCGTCGCCTTTTTCGCCGAGTGTTGCACTCGGCGCCCTTCTGACAAGAAATTAGGGAGTGCTTCCCGGAATGTTTGTGTTTGTTTCGCTTGTTCCAAGCGACAGCTGCGCTGAAGGGGCATAAGAGGCCTAAAAGGGCCAAAAGGGAAAACTGAAAAGTTTTCTTTCAAAAAGGCGTAGCCTTTTAACTATTACTAATTATTTTTGCCCCTTTTGCCGCTTCTGCCCCTTTTATAATCTCGCGCGAAGCGCACCTTACTTTTCACTTTTCACCTTTCAGTTTTCACTTTAACGGTGAGTCTGGTTCCTGAGCCATCACAGCATAAAATAGTCTGTCGACTAGTGCTGGGAAGAACTTTTTAAGCAGGTGTGTGCCGCGACCCTCCCACTCCATTAGGCAGAGGCGCTTGCGGCGTTTGATACCCCTAGCAACGATGTGTGCCACCTCCTCTGGGGTCATCATCTTTGACTCGTTGCGTGGTGTCTCGCCCTGTTGTGTGCCATCGGCAGTAAGGGCGGAGAAGCGTACATTCGAGGCTGTGAATCCTGGGCAGGCAGTCATCACGTGCACACCCTTCTTTAAGTTCTCCACACGGATAGTATCCAAGAATCCCGTCATTGCATACTTCGAGGCTGAGTATCCCGTTCTGCCGGGTAGACCGTGGATGCCCGCAACCGATGATATACCCACCAGCGAGCCCTTTGACTTTTGTAGGTAGGGTAGTGCATACTTTGTGCAGTTGACCGTACCCCAGAAGTTGACATCCATAAGGCGATGCAGCACAGCAAGGTCGCAATCGTCAAATAGTGCGCGCATCGATAGTCCTGCGTTGCAAATCATAATATCTATACCACCGAAGCGCTCCACTGCAACATTGATGAGGTTTTTGCACTCCTCCTCCTTCGTAACATCGCACGCAGTGTAGGCTACCTTGCCACCTGCTGCAGCTATCTCCTCGGCGATTCGTTGTAGCTCCTCTTCGCGGCGTGCTGCCATAACAACCTTTGCCCCCATCTTGGCATATTCGCGCGCCATAGCCTCGCCAATGCCCGATGATGCGCCTGTAACTACTACGACTCTGTTCTGCAAATGCTCTCCCATATATATAATAAGGTTATAGTTAGTTAATCTCTATCTCAAGTCCATCATACGCCATCTTCACACCCTCGGGTAGGCGGTGCTCCAACTCTTGATGCAGACCTATTCTATGTGATGCGTGTGTGAGGTATGCCACACGAGGTGCTACCTCTTTGATGATTTCGAGAGCCTCGCTAACCGAGAAGTGCGAAGAGTGTGGCTCCCAGCGTAGGGCGTTTATAACCATCGTATCTACTCCGCGTAGCCTCTCTAACTCCTCTCGCGCAATGGCATTCATATCGGTAAGATATGCGAAGTTGCCGATGCGGTAGCCCACCGAGCGAAAACGCTCGGAGTGTTGCCCCACAACAGGTATTATCTCGATGCCACCCACCTCGAAGCTCTTGCTCTCCGATATTTTATGTGTCTCAATCTCAGGCACGCCCCGATACTTGTTTGTTGCAAAGGCGTAGTGGAAATCACGATGTATAGCCTCTATTGTTGTGCTATTGCCGTAGATATGTATGCGGTGTATAACCTCGGGGTAGTCCACAAAGTTGAATGCGCGAACATCATCAATACCTCCCGTATGGTCTTTGTGTTCGTGTGTAAGAAGCAGGGCATCTATATGCGTAACCTTTGCGCGAAGCATCTGATACCTGAAATCTGGTCCTGCATCGATTATAAATCTGCGACCCTGCACCTCTACCATTGCCGAGGTGCGTAGTCGCCTATCTCTCGGATCTTCCGACTTGCATACCGCGCAGTTGCACCCAATCACCGGCACTCCCTGCGATGTCCCTGTTCCTAAAAATGTAACTTTCATAGGGACAAATATACAAAAAGAATTTAACAACGTATGGCAGGGCTTTGTTCAAACCTGAGATTTACATATAAATACTTATTCAAACGACCCAAAGACCAATATTTGTAGTGTTAAAAAGTTAACAGCGAAAATGTTATGATTTTTCACTCAAAATTGCTACCTTTGCCACGATTTTTGTCTAAGGTAATCGGACAAAATTGTGATTGACAATTATATAATTTGATGGAATATGAAGGAGAAGAAATTTATTACGTGTGATGGTAACTACGCAGCAGCGCATATTGCGTATATGTTTTCTGAGGTAGCAGCCATCTATCCAATCACTCCATCGTCAACAATGGCTGAGCTTGTAGACGAGTGGTCGGCTCAGGGCAAGAAGAACATTTTTGGCGATACTGTTAAGGTGGTTGAGATGCAGTCAGAGGCTGGAGCAGCGGGTGCTGTACACGGCTCATTGCAGAGTGGTGCGCTAACATCGACATTTACCGCGTCACAGGGTTTGTTGTTGATGGTTCCTAATATGTATAAGATTGCAGGTGAGTTGCTCCCTGGCGTATTCCATGTATCGGCACGTGCTTTGGCAGCGCAGTCATTGTCTATCTTTGGTGACCACCAGGATGTTATGGCAGTGCGCCAGACAGGTTTTGCGATGCTTGCAACATCATCTGTTCAGGAGGTTATGGACCTTGCGGGTGTAGCTCACATCGTGGCTCTTAAAGCTCGCATTCCTTTCGTGCATTTCTTCGATGGCTTCCGCACATCGCACGAGATTCAGAAGATTGAGCTTATCGACGAGGCATCGCTTGCAGCAATGTTCGACCGCGAGGCACTCAAAGAGTTCCGCCGTCGCGCGCTCAACCCTGAGCACCCTGTAACACGCGGTACTGCTCAGAACCCAGACATCTATTTCCAGACTCGTGAGGCTTCAAATAAGTTCTATAACGCAGTACCAGATATGGTTGCTGAGGCTATGGAGAAGATCTCTTCTATCACTGGTCGCGAGTACAAGCCATTCACATATTATGGTGACCCAGAGGCTGAGAATGTAATCATCGCTATGGGCTCAGTTACTGAGACTATCAAGGAGTGTGTTGATTACCTTCGCTCGCAGGGCAAGAAGGTGGGTGTTATCACCGTACACCTATACCGTCCATTCTCAGCGAAGTACCTCTTCAACGTGTTGCCTAAGAGCGTTAAGCGTATCTGCGTGCTTGACCGCACTAAGGAGCCAGGCTCTACCGGTGAGCCATTGTTGCTCGATATTCGCGATGCATTCTACGAGTGCGATAATCGCCCAATGATTATCGGTGGTCGCTACGGTCTATCATCTAAGGATACTACTCCTGCTCAGATGTTGGCAGTATTCGCTAACCTCGAGGCTGAGGCTCCAAAGAACCACTTTACAGTAGGTATCAACGACGATGTTACAATGTTGTCGTTGCCTGTTGGCAAGGAGATTTCTATGGCTAAGGAGGGTACTTTCGAGGCATTGTTCTTCGGTCTTGGCTCGGATGGTACTGTGGGTGCTAACAAGAACTCTATTAAGATTATCGGTGGCTCGACAAACAAGTATTGTCAGGCTTACTTCTCATACGACTCAAAGAAGTCGGGTGGTTACACCTCATCGCACTTGCGTTTCGGTGATAACCCAATCACCTCTCCATACTTGGTTACTACGCCAGACTTCGTTGCTTGCCACGTGCCATCGTATGTTGAGAAGTACGACGTGTTGAAGGGCTTGAAGCGTGGTGGTTCGTTCCTTCTTAACTCTGTTAACGATGCAGAGACCACTTGCGCTACACTCCCAGCACATATGAAGCGCTACCTTGCTAAGAAGGAGATTAACTTCTACATCATCAACGCTACTAAGATTGCAGCTGAGCTTGGTCTTGGCTCACGTACCAACACCATCATGCAGTCTGCGTTCTTCAAGATTGCCGATATTATTCCTATCGAGAAGGCTGTTGAGGAGATGAAGAAGGCTATCTACAAATCATACGGCAACAAGGGTGAGGATATTGTAAATATGAACTACGCTGCCGTAGATGCTGGTTGCGAGGCTGTTATCAAGGTTGAGGTGCCAGCAGAGTGGGCTGAGTTGGAGTGCACAGAGATGTGCCACAAGAGCGAGGAGAACGTTCCAGAGTTTGTAAAGAATGTCTGCGCTCCTATTGACGCTTTGAAGGGTGACCAGCTCCCAGTATCGGCATTCAACGGTCGTGAGGATGGTACTTGGGATAACGGTACTGCTGCCTACGAGAAGCGTGGTATCGCTACCGCAGTTCCTGAGTGGAAGATCGATAACTGTATCCAGTGTAACCAGTGTGCTTATGTATGTCCTCACGCTGCTATCCGACCATTCCTCGCTACTGAGGAGCAGGCAGAGGCAAGCGGTCTTGAGTGGAAGCCGGGCTTGGGCGAGACTAAGCATCTTAAATTCCGCATCCAGGTATCTCCATTGGATTGTACAGGCTGTAACAACTGTGTTGACGTATGTCCATCGAAGGAGAAGGCTCTTGTTATGCGTCCTTTGGCTGAGCAGATGCCAGAGGCTGAGAATTGGAACAAGGTTACTAAGGAGATTGGCTATACTGAGTATGTAGATAAGACTAAGTCGGTTAAGAACTTGCAGTTCTCTCAGCCATTGTTCGAGTTCTCAGGTGCTTGTGCTGGTTGCGGTGAGACCCCATATATCAAGGCTATCACCCAGCACTACGGTGACCGTATGATGGTTGCTAATGCAACAGGTTGTACCTCTATCTACTCTGGCTCTGCGCCATCAACACCATACTGCACAAATGCTAAGGGTCAGGGTCCTGCGTGGGCTAACTCACTCTTCGAGGATAACGCTGAGTTTGGTCTCGGTATGCGCGTCGGTGTTGAGAAGATACGCGAGGCTTTGGCAGACACTATGCGTAAGGCTATCGCTGAGTGCAACTGCTGCTCTGAGGAGCTTAAGGCTACAATGCAGGAGTGGATTGATGCTCGTCACCTTGCAGCTGCTTCACGCGAGGTTGCAGCACGCCTTATCCCTATGGCTGAGGCTTGCAACTGCGAGGCTTGCCGCACAATCGTTGAGTATAAGGATTGGCTTGTTAAGAAGTCGCAGTGGATTATCGGTGGTGACGGCTGGGGCTACGATATTGGCTTCGGCGGTGTAGACCACGTATTGGCTTCTGGCGAGGATGTAAATATTCTTATCGTAGATACTGAGGTTTACTCAAATACAGGTGGTCAGTCATCTAAGTCTACCCCTGTGGGTGCTGTTGCTAAGTTTGCCTCTGCGGGTAAGCGTATCCGTAAGAAGGATATCGGTGCTATCGCTATGACTTATGGCTATGTATATGTTGCTCAGGTATCTATCGGTGAAGTCGGATCGTAGCCATGTCGTTCTGTGAGCCAAGGAG